>CAKUYY010000136.1 GCA_934717555.1 uncultured Clostridium sp. | reverse complement strand
GCTACGGGAAGCTGCCGCTACCCCGGCCGCAAAAGTCATTTCCAGCCAGGTGCTGCGCACAATGGCAAAAGCCAGATATGATTTCCGTCCGCTTGGACATTTCGGGCTGGCTTTGGAGGATTACTGCCATTTTACCTCCCCCATCCGCCGTTACCCCGACACGGCGATCCATCGTATCTTATCGGATTTGGTAGAGAATGTACCGGTTCCCAAAATTCAGAAAAGATATACGGAGTTTGCCGCAAAAGCTGCCTCGGAATCTTCCGAGTGCGAAGTCCGGGCCATGTGGGCGGAAAGGGATGCGGAAAAGTGTTATATGGCCGAATATATGACCCGCCATATTGGAGAGCAATATGATGGGGTAATCAGCGGGACCACAGCCCGAGGAATTTTTGTGGAACTGCCAAACGGTGTGGAAGGTTTTGTGGGGCTGGAGTATTTCCCAGAGTGCCGGTTCCAGTTCGATGGCCTGACCACCCATACCGATGAGATCAGCGGGCGAAAACTGACCATTGGGGGAGCTTTACGTATTCAGGTGGCCGCAGCGGATGTGGCTACAGGATTGATTGATTTTATCCCGGCGGAAAAAGAATAGAACTTTTTCTTCTTTTGTTTTGAAAGAAACGGGCGGATTTATGGATGGGAAAGTCCATAAATCCGCCTTTTTCTATTAGAAGGCAAAAAAGAAACCTAATGATAAAAAATAATGGATATATCTGTATAAATCCTGACATAAATGCCCAATCTACTTACATAAATATTACTACCATCCCTGTTTGTTTAGGGGTGCTAGGCGGAGGTTTTGTTATTTATGGAAGGTGTGCTTCATATGATTCGGCATACGGTAGGTAATGTAGCTCCCCAAGAAGTATCGGCGCAAATGGAGGCAAAAGCGATTTTGAAGGAAATCAGGGAGGTCAGCCAACAGTTACAATATATTGACCAATGGTTTGATATGGAATGTGACGATGATATGATTGATTCCTGCATTTATCAACGGGAATCTTTGCAAGCGCGGTACCGGTATCTGCTCAGCCGAGCGAAACAATATAACCTTTCGGCTTCGCCTTTCTAAGCTTGTTTACCGGGTATCCCCAAAAAGGAGGCATACAGGCGGAAAAAACAGCATAAAAATGGAATGGCCATGCTGTAAAAATCCTGTGAAAGGGGATGTCTGATATGCCGCAATGGGTGGTCTGGCTGATTGCGGGAGTGGTGTTCCTGCTATTGGTGATTGTACAGGTAATTGTACAAGCCAAGAAACCGGTCCGAAAAGCGATAGGAGGAATATTGACGGGGATTATCGCCCTGATCGCTGTCAATGTATCGGGATTTTTTACCGGTGTAACACTTCCGGTGAGCCTGATGACGGTGGGAGTGTCAGCAGTTGCGGGAGTTCCCGGGGTAACGCTTCTGCTGCTTTTATCTTTGATTGTCCAATAAGCGTAAAACAAAGGGAACAGCCTATTTTTAAGTAGGCTGTTCCCTTTGTTTGTTGCCTTTAGGCTTAAGCCCCCCTGGTTCCACCAGAGGAAGAAAAAAAGGGCTATGGCAAATAAATTGGAGGAAACTAGTAGTAAAGTAACATAAATGAATGTAATATCCTTAAAAGAAAATTTTATGAGAGAAAATATACAAAAGGTTAGAAATTACTGTAAGCCTTAAAAAGGCAA
>CAKUYY010000135.1 GCA_934717555.1 uncultured Clostridium sp. | reverse complement strand
TACGCGTCGATTATCTTTGTCGGGGCATCCCGCGATCCTGACAAAACCGCCCAACTGATCCAAAATGCCGTAGAAAAGTTCCATCGAGAGGGTATTTCTCAGGAAACCTTTGAGAGAGCCCGCAGGGCTGTTTATGGGCGTAACCTGTCTATTTTCAACAGTACAGAAGCGATCGGGACTGTCATGATGAATTTAAGTTTCGCGGACCAGGAACTCTTCCATTATATAGACTGTATCGCCCAGGCCACTTTGGATCAAGTCCACGAGAGACTAGGCTGTCAACTGGACAATGCCCGCTCCGCCCTGTCTGTGGTTTCCCCCATTGCGTAACGTACTGTCCGTTTCCCTCGTTGCATGGAAAAGCAAAAAGAGCGGAAATTTTTTAGCAGTTATCTGGAAAGGCCCTGGGGAATCTTCCCAGCCCTTTCCATACATAAGGAGGCTTTTCTATTCATATGGAACCAACCTATCACATTACCTTTCCCGGTTTGGGGGAATGGGCAACGTTTGATATCAATCCGGTGGCCTTTTCTATTGGCAGCTTTGAGATACGCTGGTATGGTATCCTCATCGCGGCCGGCGCGTTATTGGCGATGCTCTATGCTTTTAAAAACTGTAAACGTTTTGGTATCAATCCGGATAAGCTGATCGACGCCGTTATCGTGGGTTTTATCACTGGTATCATCGGTGCACGTCTTTATTACGTTATCTTCTATGACTTTTCCTATTACATGAGTCACCCCCTCAGTATCCTGAACCTTAAAGAAGGGGGACTAGCCATTTATGGCGGAATTATCGGCGCGCTTTTGGGCGGCCTCCCGGTTATCAAACATCATAAGCAAAACGTTCTTGCCGTACTGGATCTGGTGGTGATAGGATTTCTCATCGGCCAGGGAATCGGCCGGTGGGGTAATTTTGTCAACCAAGAGGCTTACGGTGTGGCCACTGATCTCCCCTGGAGAATGGTCAGTGAAGGGACAGGAGGTATCGGGGTACACCCCTGCTTTTTATATGAATCCCTTTGGTGTCTTTTGGGTGTTCTTGTGCTGCATCTTGTCAGTAAAAAACGCCAATATGACGGACAAATCTTTTTGTTATATCTGGTCTGGTATGGGGCGGAACGTTTCGTGGTGGAAGGGCTCCGTACGGACAGCCTTTACATCTTAAACCTCAGAGTATCACAGCTGCTGGCTTTGATCACTGCATTAGTAGGAATCTTCTGTTTGATTCTTTTCCGCAATCGAAGAAGTCTATGGGTCGAAAGACAGAAAGAGGCAAAAATAGCCTGTGCTTCCGCCTCTGGAAGCGTTCCTTTGGCAGTGGATGATTTAGAAAACAGCCAAAAAAAACAGTGATTCTTCTGAAGATTCCTCTTCTTCTCATATTTCGGACGATTAGAAAGGTAGGTTTTTTCAATGGCGACAATTATAGACGGTAAAGCGGTTTCCGCACAGGTGCGCGCGCAGGCAGCCCAGGAGGTTTCTACGCTGAAAGAGCAAGGAATCCACCCTGGGTTGGCCGTGGTCATTGTGGGGGATGATCCCGCTTCCCGGGTTTATGTCAATAATAAAAAGAAGGCGTGCGCGGAAATTGGTATTCATTCTGAGGAATATGCGCTGCCCGCGGAAACTACACAGGAAGAATTGTTAAATCTTGTTGAAAATCTAAATCACAAAAAAGAGGTCA
>CAKUYY010000134.1 GCA_934717555.1 uncultured Clostridium sp. | reverse complement strand
TCATGGTATCAATCCGATGGCCATTGGTTTTTAACGCTATCATCTGGCCTGCAATGGCGTTTGCGCTACCCGGTCCAGTAACCACCGTGGTTACCCCTGCCTTTAACGCTTCCGAAAAGCAGCGGTCCATGGGGTTCACCGCGTCGATACCTCGAAGATGGGGAGTAATTGGATCCGTCTCTTCATTCCCATCATCCCCTTCAAACGTTAATCCATCTTCAAACATTCCCAAATGGGTATGAGCGTCAATAAAGCCAGGATAAATATGTTTACCTTTTAAATCTAAAATTTCCTCCTCTGGACAGGTACATTCATGCATAGAGCCTATCCCGATAATTTTATCATCCTGAATCCAAAGGTATCCTTCTTTTATAATATTTCCTTCCATAGTATGTATGATAGCATTTATCAATAACATTTCTATAATCCCTCCTATTCTCAACAAAAAAAAGCGGAGTATTTTGCACACTCCGCCCTTCCGATTTCTATCGAGACTGATTTCCCCTTCGACGGGAAAATCCTCCACGTTTATTTTCCGTTACCCTTTTTAAATCGGACATTTTTTCATCACTGGTCTGTTTAAATCGGGACATCATATCCTCAAAACTGGCTGGTTCACTGTTATTTCTTCGCGACTGCCACTCAAAATTGCCCGGCCTCGCTGGACGAGGGGCACGATGATTGGAAGTACGTTCCGTTTCCATGGCTTTTTTCATGGAAAGGCTGACTTTGCCATCTTCTCCAATATTGAGAATCTTTACCTTGACTGTCTGATTTTCTGTCACAAAATCTCGGATTTCCTTTACAAACGTGGGCGCAACCTCCGAAATATGTACCATCCCCGTTTTTCCTCCGGGAAGTTAGACAAACGCGCCATACTTAGTAATTCCAGTCACTTTACCTTCTAGAACCATTCCTACCTCAAGCTGCATACAGTAACAATTTCCTCCTTAGCTCCTGAAGCCTTTAATTGCCAGCTATATTAATAAAAACACGTTCGCCGGGATATGTCAAATTCAGATTACCCTCACGCGCTGCGCGTTCGATGTAATCTTTTACTTCTTCATCATCCGAATCTAATACGCGTTTTATATCTGTATTTTTGATCTCTACTATCTCAATTTGCTGATTAAGCGCTTCTAATTCCTGTTCTTTTGCGCGTATCTGTACTTGCTGATTGACCAAAGACACCGCTACATATGCGACCAAAGCCAATACAGCCAAACGAAAGAAGATATGTTTCTTTGATTTTTTTCGTTTAATCACTCTCATGTTTTCTTCTTCCTTTTTTCTGATTCTTTCCAGCTACACGCTTATTTGCATTATACACTACTTTACCCTGTTGTTTCAAGCGTATTTTTGATTTCAACAGACTTTTTTTTATAATCCCACAAAAAGAACACAATGGACGCCCTATCCAAGCTGTCACCTTTTGGCATCCCAAAAAGACCGGCTTGAAAAATTGAACACGCAAGAATGTTATCCCTTTTTCTAAAAGCATTACGATCCAAGTAACCAAACGAAGCGTAATTGCTCCGACTGTTAGATGATAGACACACCATCCAATGATTTCACCAGCTAAAATATAGAATCGAAATTCTCCTTTGTTGGTAGCAAAAGTAAATAAGAAGGTCAATACGCCACAACTGCCCAGATAAAAAATATCCTGAAAAAAAATATGACGGCGTTCACTGGCGGTCAGGAATCTGACAATTCGGAACACATCGTAGTAAGCTCCCAACAAAATACCAAACAGACATGCATACCCAAAAATAACAGGCTGACTGGACAATGATTGTTCCAAGCGCTCACTTCCTATCGGAACAATTTGGACAAAAAGCCCCCACTGCTGGATTGATTCTCCGTGTAGTTCATGGATATAATTTCTCCCTCCAGAGAGAGCTCCCCTGTTTCCACACTCAATTTATTGATATGCAAATTTCTGCCC
>CAKUYY010000133.1 GCA_934717555.1 uncultured Clostridium sp. | reverse complement strand
TACGCTATCCAGCAGCAGGTACACCTTGCGGTCAACTATTCCGCTATTATCGCCCAAATCAACTCGGCACCGCAGAAAAAAAGCCAGTCTTTGAGGCTGAATTAGCAGATCAACGCAAAAGAAAAAGAGCTTGCCAGAATTATGATCAGCCCCTTGTCAAGTAGACAAGCGAAATATCTAAAATAAGATTATAGGCATCCGCCATATCTGTGTTCAGATATGGCGGATATTTATGTTATACACACCATTTGGCCTTATAGGCTTCTATCCGCTTGTTTTCGGCAATCGGATACTGGATTGCTGTTTCAGAACCCAGTGCCTCTCGCCTTACCTCAGATGGTGTTTTACAATGAAATCTGGCCTGTGGTCTTTCTTCCGCATAAAATTTCATATATCCATCAATGGCTGAACGCAGAGAGCCTTCATCGGTTATCTTATACATACAGTACATTTCCGACTTGATGATTCCCCATAATCCTTCGGTGGGACCATTATCAATACAGTGTCCGACACGTGACATGGATTGATCCATTCCCTGTTTTTGTAGTTTTGTTTGGAATACCTTGCTCGTATATTGATAGCCCCTGTCGCTGTGAAAGAGCGGTCTGGCTTCTGGATTCTGTTCAATTGCTTTGCCATAAGTCTCAAATACAAGCTGGTTGTCATTTCTCCGGCTGATAACATAAGCTACCGGATAACGGTCATAAAGGTCAAATATGGCGCTGAGATATAACTTCTTTCCGGTTTCGGGGATTTTAAATTCCGTTACATCGGTAACCCATTTTTCATTAGGTTTTCCTGCATTGAAATCTCTTTTGAGCTTATTTTCGGCAGTCGTCTCCGGTTTGGAAAAATGATATTTTTTCTTCTTTTTCCGAATAACAGAATGTATCCCCAGTTTCTTCATAATCCTATGGCTCCGGTTCTTGCTATAGTTCGTATGGTTGAAATGGTTTATCCAACTTGTCATTCGCCGGTAGCCTAAGATATGGCAAAACCGTTCGTCGTACTCTTTTATCAGTTCTGCAAGATTTATGTTCTCCTCTTCCTGTTTAGGGATTGGGCGGTGCAGCCATTTGTAATAAGCTGCACGTGAAATTTCCAGTTGCCTGCACATCCAGTTGATGTTCCATTGTCTTTTTTCGGTAAAATATTGAATCGCCATGTATTTCGATTCAAAGCGTTGTTTCCCGAGCCTCACATCCTTTCGAATTCTTTCACTTTTTTTAGCAGTTCTACAGCCATATCCTTTTCTTCAAGCTGGCGTTTGAGCCGTATATTTTCCCGGCGCAGCCGTTCCAGTTCATCCACTTCATCATCTGTTTTGTGATGCCCGCGCCTATCAGACAAACCAGTTTCGCCATCGGCATCATATTTTTTTACCCATGAATAAACCTGGCTGTATGAAACATCATACAAAGAAGCAGTTTCTTTGTAATTTCTATCATGGGAAATGCAGTATTCAACGATTTCTTTTCGTTCTTCCAGGGTTGTTTTTCTCCGTGCTTCTGCCATATAGACCTCCCTCTTAGGATTATACTCCTTAAGCTTTCTATTAGCATTATACAGCGAAACCCAATGTAACAAAACATCTGCTGTACTAATTTTATGTTTTGCGGCAAGGTCAACTGCGGAGCCTTTGCCAGAAAGATACTCTTCAACTACCATTGTTTTGAATTCTGCTGTGTAAGATGTATTACCTGCCGGACGCAAGAGTCCCACGGCTCCCTGCTCTTGATATTGCCGTACCCATCGTTTAAAGCATCCTGGTGCTGTTTTGTACCCTAGCTCATGGGCTTTTTCTTCCAAGGAAAAAAGCCCATTCAGATATCCTTCTACAATATTTAATTTTTCTTCTGATGTATATTTCCGATACATAAAATACCCCCAAGTAGATTTTGGTTATTTACCTTGTCTACTTAAGGGGTATCATATCAGATTCATCTATTTTGCAACGGCCCCTTTTTGTATGGCGCGGATGGGAGACAGGCGCGAAAAGTTAGAGCACGGTCGAAGAAGGAGAGGCGGAAGGGAGGAAACGTGCCAAACAGCCGCTAAAAAAGCGAAGTGCAAGGAGGCAAAAGAAAAGAGGTACGGAAGACAGCCGCGAAAAGTTAGAGCACGGTCGAAGAATGAGAGGCGGAAGGGAGGAAATGCACCAAACAGCCGCTAAAAAAAGC
>CAKUYY010000132.1 GCA_934717555.1 uncultured Clostridium sp. | reverse complement strand
GTATATCACTTATATACCAACGCAGCTTCTTCTTTTATAAGGTAAAAATAACTTGTTTCCTTCTTTTATTATTTTACGGACTTGTCCCCCGGTCTGGATACCAAAGCGGCTAAATAGCCAAAAAATACCGCCGCACTGATTCCCGCAGCCGCTGAGGTAACCCCTCCCGTCAGAATCCCTAAGAACCCCATTTCTTGAACAGCTTTTTCCACTCCCTTCGCCATGGTGTAACCAAAGCCTGTCAAGGGAACTGTCGCCCCGGCGCCTGCAAATTCCACAAGTGGTTCATAAAGTCCTACAGCGGTCAGCGCTACTCCCAGCGTAACAAACAGTACCAGGATTTTCGCGGGGGTCAATTTTGTCCGGTCAATCAGGATTTGGCCTACTACGCAAATCAGGCCCCCAATAATAAAAGCTTTCACATAATCCAAAAGAATCACCCCTATTCATTACAGGGTTAGTGTTTCCACATTTTACAGATTTATGTGACTATGGTTGATTTTGTACCAATACGGCCCGCACAGGAGCACCCTCCGCTCCGTCCAATTTTATCGGAAAGGCGCAAAGCAGGTATTCCCCATCCGTTACTTGCGACAGATTTAATCCTTCTAAAATTGCGATTCCCTGGGACAGCAATAAACGATGAACCTCGTATTCACTCTTTCCATTTCCTATAGAGGAAGCATCCGTTCCCAACAAAAAAATCCCTGTTTTGGCTAACAGGCGGGCCGCCTCTTCCGATAAATAGCTGCTTTGGTTTCCGTGGATTAGTACACGGCGTTTCTTCTTTCCCATCATGAGCTGATCCACCCATTCTTCCGTTAAGATCCCCGAAGCAGAAACTACAAAACACTCCCCATAAAAAAGTTCCAGCGGCATCTTATCGATGGTTTGTCCTTCTGACCATACATGCAGTGGGGCATCCGCATGGGTGGCCGTATGGACACATCCCGAGAAACTGGAAAGATTATAACCTTCCCCTTTTTCTACACGGGAAAGCCAGGAAAGGGAAGGAACGGGATCGCCTGGATATACCGGCGTATGAAAATAAGGACGGGAGATATCAAAAATTTTCATGAGTATCCCTGTCCTCTTTTATGAGTTGAGACGTTCTAACAGCCGGCAGAGCAATTGGATGGAATCTTGGGCCGCAGGGCCTACAAATTCCCGGTAATCTATATGGGATTCATCATCGGCATTGTCGGAAATGGCGCGGATAACCGCGAAAGGAACTTGGTTTAAATAGCAGACCTGTCCGATGCTGCCCCCTTCCATCTCGCAGGCGGAAGCCCCAAACGTTTCTCTGATTTTTTCCAGAGCACCCTGTTCATGGATAAACTGGTCCCCTGTGGCGATCGTACCGATGTGGCAAGCCGGTCCGTCACTGTCCTCAGCGGCCCGTAAAATCTCTTCTATCAACTTTTCAGAACAGGGGATAGCGACCAGGTCAAGGCCGGAAAGAAAGCCTTTAGGGTCCCCTACCGCCGTGGTATCCATGTCGTGCTGAACCACATTCTTTGCCACAACAATATGTCCGATGGAAATCCCTCTTCCAATACCTCCCGCTACACCCGTATTGATGATAGCTGATGGGGAATACCGGAGAATCATTGTCTGAGCACACATAGCGGCGTTTACCTTTCCAATCCCGCAACGGGCCACTACACATTCCACACCATGCAGGATTCCTGTGGAAAACTCTATGGATCCCACTGTTTCAGTGACAAGATTCTTCATGCGATCTTTTAGTCCCTGTACTTCAATATCCATTGCTCCTATAATTCCTATCATTTATGACTCTATCCTTCCTTGTTTTCTTTTTATTGTAACGTGATTACAAAAACAAGTCAATCTCAATCAAAGCAGCTTTCTTTTGAAGAGCAACACATAAGCGGAAGGAACTAACAAATTAACAAATCATTGCGAGCGATGCAAAGATATCGTATAATATAAAATAATTGACTATTTGAGGAGCGAGATACAAAATGGGTCCAGCGTTGTGGATCGCAGTCGGGGCTGCCATAATATGCGCTGTAGCTGCTATATACTTCGGCACAAAAAAGAAAAAATAGTTTTCATCATAAAAAGGACATCACTCATTTTTGGGGATGTCCTTTTTATGATATTATTCACGATTTCATAAATATCCCTTAAAAGCGATATAAAGCAAAAGAGCAGATACTAAGTATCTGCCCTTACAGTGGCTCCCCCTGTTGGGCTCGAACCAACGACAACGCGGTTAACAGCCGCG
>CAKUYY010000131.1 GCA_934717555.1 uncultured Clostridium sp. | reverse complement strand
TAGGCGCTGCTGGTATTATGCCCTTATAGGGCTTATCATTCATACCACGTCCTTTGGGCGTGGTTTTGATTTTGCTTAAACAACCACTGGCTCTGCCAGTGGATAAGTACCATACGGGCATACTATTTTGCGGGTTATTAACACGCTCTAAGCTTTTCGCGCATAACCTCCCTTATGTAGATGCTTCCATTCTGCAATGGAAAATATTACAATAGCCAACAAACAAGCCGCATTAATTCCAATTGATATAGGGGTTAGCCAAGTTGGAGCAAGTAAATAATCGTATGCCAGATAAGATATAGACAAAAAGACATGGAAGAAGTAGGCTATGATCCAGGGAATGACCAAAATCATCACCACAATCCCGTATATACTGGCAGCAAGGATTGAATGCCACTTTTTCTGCCGGATAGCAAACACCAGCAGAAAAAGGAAATTGAGAAGAATCATCCCCATGGCCCCCACGCCGTAAGTCCAGGGACGTCCCAAAAATTGAATCAGTGTCGTAAGATCCTCTGTCACAATAAAGGAATTTGCCTGTTGGTAATAGTTTGTCACCGAATCGAAACGACTTGGAATCGTTCTTGTATGACTGCCAATGGTAAAGAGTATTTGCAGAAGAAACCCAATCAGCAGAAAAATTTTCCCCTTTTTCATATCATTCTTTTGATAGGCATCGCCAAGGTGCCTCCTCCTCTATAGTATTTGTTATACTATGAAACTGACCGGCGCACGATACAATACATACCTGTACCATCATAATTTTCCCAATGCATAAAAACAGGACGCTTTAGCGGCGGTCTGTGATAGGAATGCGGTTGTTAAATTTTTAAGGGGGTACGCTCGTATAATGCCCTTTTAGGGCTTGTGCATACCATCAGTTCAACTACTGGTTTTGGTTTTGCAAAAGAGGTTCCAGATCAAAATCCCATAAGGATTTTACCAATTCCATGGAAAAATGACCGACTGATTGTAAAAAGAGCGGTGGCAGGGTTCCGCCCGGCCTCTGAAAGAGAGAGGCGAAGTCCAAAGGCCGGACAGAAACGCCTGTCAGGATTGGTGGGACAAAGGTGATCGGGTTTGTGAAAAACCGCTACAGCCGCCGGCAATACAAGACGAAAGCCTCTGGATTGATATCGAAAAAATAAGGGAAAGCGGCCATAAAGATTTTCCAAGAGAGAATCGGACTAGGGGAAAAAGGGAAAACATAACCATAATTCACCGAACCGGCTGATCCGAAACCTCAATCGATAACGTCTGATCCTCCTGATGATAAGTGGCGGTCAAGTATTTTTTGCTTCCATAGGTTTTGTTCCCATCGGTGGCGGAGACAACGGCAACCGCTTTCCAGCCATCCTGGGTATTTTCGTCCGGCTGGGGGTACCAGGTGCCCGTGATGGACGAATCCCCGCTTTGAGAAGTATCCTGCCGGAATACGCCGTTTTCCGCCAGAACCTGGGGATAAACGGAACCGCCGCCATTTTTGACGGTTGCGGTAAAAGCAACCCCTTCCGACACCGCGATGTGGGTGGAACGGTTCCACTCCACCACAATTTCGTAAGGATCCTGTTCCGCTTGGCTTTGCGTGTATCCCGGTGCCGCGGGGGAGAGCTCCCCTTGTACCTGCGGGCCTCCAAGGATCGCGGTGAAGCTTCCTGTATGGAATGATGTGACGATTACCACGACCGCTGCGATGACACAGCAGGCTGCGGCCACTACGCTTCCCTGGAACATACGGGGTTTCTGATGACGCCCGCGGCTATGGGTGCCCGGTTTGCCTTGCATCACCGCGCGGTGTATGCGGGCTTCCATGCCGGGGGCCGGGTGGATAGATTCGATTGCCCGTTTCAAGTCCCGCTCATCCATCGGCTTCCACCTCCAGTTCCATTCGCAATAGTTCCCTGCCGCGTTTCATCCGCATCTTTGCCGCAGAAAGACCAATCCCCAAGAGATCGGCGATCTCTTGGAGCTGATATCCTTCATAATAGTGCAGATAAATAACGGATTTGTACTTCTGAGGCAGAGAAACCAGTCGTTCCATGATGTATAGGCTGTCGGAATCCATCTGATAGGAACCCGCCTCTTCCAGGTGGACTGTACGGCTGCGCCATCCGCTTTTTAGGATATCCTTACAGATATTGATCTGCACGCGCAGCAGCCATCGCTTTTCATGTTCTGCGTCCACAAAGGAAGGGGCTTTGTACAGCAGCCGGATAAAGGCCTCCTGTACCGCCTCCTCCGCGTCATAGGCGTTTCCCAGGTAGATCATGGCGAGCCGATACAACATGGTGGAATACTGGCTGTATTTTTGAGAAAAAAGAAGTTCTGCCTGATACGCGTCAGCTTCCATGCAGTTTTGCCTCCCTCTTATCAAAAAACGATTGGGATTAAAAAGAAGTCACATAAAAATAAAAAAACAGCCACCCTATTGGGTGACTGCTTGTAATGTTGGCGTCTTCCTATTTTCCCGGGCCGTCACCAGCCAAGTATCTTCGGCACCATTGAGCTTAACTTCCGTGTTCGGGATGGGAACGGGTGGACCCTCAA
>CAKUYY010000130.1 GCA_934717555.1 uncultured Clostridium sp. | reverse complement strand
CTTGATACGCAGGTACGGTCGGTGATTCTTACCGTTTGTATAGGGATAGGAATAGCGATCTTAGTAGTTGTTTTTTATATACGGTTCCGGAAGAAACGCAAAGAACCGGAAGATTCTTTTTTAATAGAAGAGGACAATGATGATTGGTAAAAGGGGAGAAACATGGAAAACAAGACAACACAGATCATGCAGGAATTGAAAAAAGCAATTTTGGGAAAAGATGAAATCCTTCAAAAGGTATATATGGCGATCCTTTCCGGCGGGCATATTTTATTGGAAGATGTCCCGGGAGTGGGGAAAACAACCCTCGCCCTGGCTTTTTCTAAGGTATTAGGGCTTTCTTACAAAAGGGTACAATTTACCTCTGACAGCGTCCCTTCCGATATTACCGGATTTTCTATGTTTGATAAAACTCAAAATAAATTCCGATATCAGGAAGGGGCTGCCATGACAAATTTTTTGTTGGCAGATGAAATCAACCGCACTTCCAGCAAAACGCAGTCTGCGCTATTAGAAGTCATGGAAGAACGGCAAATTACCGTAGACGGCATGACGCATCCTGTCCCCACCCCCTTTGTCGTACTTGCCACACAAAATCCGGTGGGATCGGCGGGGACACAGATGCTGCCCGCTTCTCAGATGGATCGGTTTACCATTAAATTAAAAATGGGATATCCCGACTTCCAGAGCCAGGTCAATATTTTGAAGGAACGCCATCATTTGAATCCTTTACATCTGGTTTGCCCTGCCGTCACCCAGGAAGAACTTTTGGAGATACAAAAAGAGGCAAACAGCGTTTATATGTCGGACGACCTTTATGAATATGTCACCTATTTGGTAGAAAAGTCCCGCAGCCATCCGGCGGTGGAATTGGGAATCAGTCCGCGAGGGGCCTTAAGTATCTGTCAAATGGCAAAATCCCATGCCTATATAGAAGGCAGAGATTATGCCGTACCCGCTGATGTACAGGCTATTTTCTGTGATACCAGCGCCCATCGCCTAGTGATCCGCCAGAGAGCTAAGATTTCCGGGGTTATTGCCTCCACGGTTGCTCAGGAGATTTTGGAATCAGTAGACGTACCGGAAATAGGGACGCACAAAAGGAAAAAATCATGATAAGGGCGTGGATTTGCTGGTTTGTATGGCTGGCTTTTGTCTTAGGTGTCAATATAGCGCTTAATACAGCGGAGACGGCACTTTTATTGATAGTTTCTGTTTTCATCCCTTTGGCCAGCATATTGGTTTACTCCTTTGTTTCCCCTCATGTACAGATAGCAGTGGTATTCCCGGAAAGCATTGATAAAAAGCAGACAGCGAAGGGGGAGATGCGGATAGAAAACCGCCGAATTGTTCCCTATCTCAGAATATCCTTTTGTCTGTATGGAAAAAATCAAATTACAGGGGAAGCTATCAAAATCCCCATCAAAGTATCGGTGCCTCCTTTAGGGACGACAAAACTGCCCATAAAAATCAGGGACGACTTTTGCGGAAAGATCGTATTTTCCGTTTCTCCAATAAAGGCATACGACGCATTTTTCCTATTGTTCCGAAAAAAGGAAGTTCCAGTCAAAGGGTCCATTATGGTATTGCCTAACTGGATTTCGGGACAATTGCCTCCTGTGTTTGCAGGAGAAACAGATATTGAGGCAACAGAATATGCTTCTGACCGGGCAGGGATAGACCGCAGCGAACCCTTTGGCTATCGTTCCTATCTTCCGGGTGACAGTTTCAAAGATATCCATTGGAAACTGACCCAAAAACTGGGGCATATGACGGTACGGGAAGGGGGAGACCCCGTTGCCCAATCGGTTGTACTGCTATTGGATACAAGCGCTGGAAATCATATACCGGATTACGCTTTGCGTGACAGTATGATAGAAGTTTTTGTAACATTGAGCCGGGCATTTGCCTCCCAAGGGGTGGCGCACACGGTAGCCTGGCAGGATCAGGCAAGGCAGGAATGGGTTTCCTATGAAATCAGATCGGAGGACGATTTTGGGGAAGTGCTTCCGGTCATTTTATCCGCCGCCATGCAACGGGACAACGTTTCCTGTTTGGAGCATTATTGGAAAAATAACCTGGTGGATTCCATGGCGAACCTAATCTGTGTTTTATATACGTTGCCTCCTTTGGAAATGATGAACGAGAGGATAACCATCCTGTTGGCGAAGGACCAGGGAAGACAGGACGACGATTACCAAGAGAATACGGAAGTGATTTCCTTTACTCCGCAGGAGATAGAGGACGGTTTACCTTGGATATCTCATTGAAAGGAGGGGAAAACTTGGATCATCCTTCTCAAAGCACATTAAAATTTGCCGTGGTAAAAAAAGAAACTTTTGCAGAAACTCTTTTTAGGAACCTGTGGTGGGAGTATGCGCTGATATTTTTGGGAACGGTCGGATGGATCGAATGGTTTTGTGCCGTGTTTTCTGTGAGAAATCCATTTGGAGTTACAGAGATCGCCGCTTTTCTTGCGGTTACGGTGATAGCGCTGTGCGATAACAAAAAGAAATGGCGTTTGATGGGTTGGAGTATGGTGGTACTATTGC
>CAKUYY010000129.1 GCA_934717555.1 uncultured Clostridium sp. | reverse complement strand
GAAATCATTCGTATCGTCGAGGAAGAAGACATCCGGTTTATCCGCCTGCAATTTACCGATATTTTCGGCGCTTTTAAGAATGTGGCTATTACCAGAAGTCAATTGGAAAAAGCCCTAAATAATAAATGTATGTTTGACGGTTCTTCCATTGAAGGCTTTGTTCGTATTGAGGAATCGGATATGGAACTGTATCCAGACCTGGATACCTTTATGATTTATCCCTGGAAACCTACCCCTGGTAAGGTAGCACGTGTGATTTGTGATGTCCATCGTCCGGACGGAACTCCCTTTGACGGAGATCCCCGTTATATTTTAAGGCGCGTATTGAAACAGGCTTCCGATATGGGATTTACTTTTAATGTAGGGCCTGAATGTGAGTTTTTCTTGTTCCAAACTGATGAAAATGGTGAACCCACTACAAAAACCATTGACCACGGCAGCTATTTTGAATTAGGGCCTGTGGATAGAGGGGAAGATGCCCGCCGGGATATCTGCATCACTCTGGAAGATATGGGATTTGAGATAGAGGCTTCCCATCATGAATGTGCGCCAGGACAGCATGAGATTGACTTTAAATACAGCGAAGCCCTTACAGCGGCAGATAATATTATGTCCTTTAAATTGGCGGTAAAATCTATTGCGGACCGTCATAATTTGCATGCCACTTTTATGCCGAAACCTTTATTCAATGAAGCGGGTTCCGGTATGCATATCAATATGTCTTTGAGCAGAGAAGGGAAAAATGCCTTTTATGATTCGGAGGACAAAAACGGTCTGAGCAAGATCGCCTACAGCTTTATTGCCGGATTGATTGAACATGCCAAAGGAATGACGGCTATCACAAACCCGCTGGTTAATTCATATAAGCGGCTGGTGCCCGGTTACGAAGCCCCGGTTTATATCGCCTGGTCTACACATAACCGCAGTCCATTGGTTCGTATTCCTTCTGCCCGCGGGGAAGGTACCCGCATCGAATTGCGTAATCCAGATCCTTCCGCGAATCCCTATTTGGTGCTGGCTGTATGTTTGGCCGCTGGCCTGGACGGTATTAGGAGAGGGTTGACCCCTCCGCCTTCCATCGACAGCAATGTGTTCAAATTGACCGATGATGAAAGAGAAGCTATGGGTGTGGAGAATATTCCGGATAATCTGGATCGTGCAGTGCGTGCCATGAAGAAGGACAGCCTGATCCATGAGACACTGGGAAGCCATGCGTTCCGTAAATATGTAGCGTATAAGCAGGCGGAATGGAATAGTTATCGGAATGTGGTTACTAAATGGGAAATTGATAACTATCTTGGCAGATATTAAGAGAGTAGGGATTAACCATGCAGCAATTAATTTTACCAGAACATTATCATCCTGATATGGATATCAAAGAGACGGAAGTTGCAATAAAATTTGTCAAAGACTATTTTGAACGCCGTTTGGCGGAAACTCTGAATCTGACTCGTGTGTCGGCTCCTTTGTTTGTGCTGGCGTCTTCTGGATTAAATGATAACCTCAATGGATATGAACGTCCGGTTTCTTTTGGGATTCGTGAACAGAATGATGTGTCATGTGAAATTGTGCATTCTTTGGCAAAGTGGAAGCGTCAGGCGCTTAAGCGGTACCAATTTGCCCCGGGAGAAGGGCTATATACCGATATGAACGCGATCCGCCGAGATGAAGATACCGATAACTTACATTCTATTTATGTAGATCAGTGGGATTGGGAACGGGTGATTCGGCGGGAGGACCGTAACGAGGAAACTTTAAAACAGATTGTAACGAAAATCTATCAGGTGATTAAAGATACCGAGCGGCATGTTTATAGGCAATATCCCCAGATCAAGCCTATGCTGCCCGAAACCATTACGTTTGTGACCACTTCCGAATTGGAGGATAAGTTCCCGGAATTGACCCCCAAGGAGAGAGAGCGTAGGATTACCAAAGAGTATGGGGCGGTTTTCTTGATGCAGATCGGAGGAGCGCTCAAATCAGGTAAACCCCATGACGGCAGAGCGCCTGATTACGATGACTGGAGCCTGAATGGAGATATTCTAGTGGAATATCCTTTGTTGGATACGGCTGTGGAACTTTCTTCTATGGGGATACGAGTGGATGAAGAGGCACTGAAAAAACAATTGGCGATCAGTGGATGTGAAGACCGTGCCAAACTTCCTTTCCAAAAATCCCTTTTGGAGGGAGAATTGCCGCTGACCATTGGCGGTGGTATTGGACAGTCACGCTTATGCATGGTGTTTTTACATCGTGCCCATATTGGAGAGGTACAGTCCTCTATCTGGCCTCAGGAAATGATCGATCAATGCGAGGATCATCATATTCATTTGCTATAAGAAGCGGTAGTTTCTAAATACTGTTGTTTTCAGGGATGAATAAAAAATAGGCGTTGCGGCGGATTTTTGCAACGCCTATTTTTTATATAAGCAGAGACAACAAATTTTCAATTTTTTTATTTTGTTTATAATTGATAAACTGTACAGAGGGGCTATTTGATATTTTCCCATTCGTATCTTGTATTGTAAAAAAGTAAGGAGGTCAGGAATCCCTTGTTGGGACTTCTAACCTCCTTATTCTCTGGGCGCATTTTACGCCTCTGTTTTTTTGTTGCCGTTAAGATCT
>CAKUYY010000128.1 GCA_934717555.1 uncultured Clostridium sp. | reverse complement strand
CAGTGACGGCGATTCCCGGGCTACTAAACTTGACTTATGTGGAGAATAGGGGCGTAGCCTTTGGTATGATGGAAAATCAAAGATGGCTGATTATCATTGCCACTGTACTGGTGATGGCGTTCCTCATTTTCCTGCTCTTCCGGAAAGTTGGGAAGAACAAGCTGTTTGCCGCTTCGGTGGTTTTGATTGTAGGGGGAGGCGTCGGCAATCTCATTGACCGTGTATTTTTGGGTTATGTAATCGACTACCTCCAATTGACATTTTTCCCCCCTGTGTGCAATTTTGCAGATTACTGTGTCGTAGTGGGTACAGTGCTATTGATGATATATATCTTGTTCTTTTCCGATACCCTGAATAAAAAGGAAGGCGCGGGGAAGAAGCTGACAGCCGGCGGTGATGGAAATGGAAACAGCAAAGACAGTGTTTCTCATTGAGCCAGAGGAAGCGGCACAGCGAATTGATAAATTTCTTTCCGAGAAACTGACTGATATGACGCGTTCCTCCATCCAGCGCCTTCTGGATGCGGGGGAAGTCTCTTGTAATGGGAAACAGGTAGGGAAGAACTACCGTTTAAAACAAGGGGATATTTTAGAAGTGGTGATCCCAGCGCCCACCCCAATGGAATTAATCCCGGAGGATATCTCACTGGATGTATGTTATGAGGATCAGGATCTTTTAGTGGTCAATAAGCCGAAAGATATGGTGGTGCATCCGGCGCCGGGCAATTATTCCGGCACACTGGTCAATGCACTTCTAGCCCATTGCGGAGATTCCCTTTCTGGGATCAATGGTGTAATTCGGCCAGGAATTGTGCACCGGATTGATAAGGATACCAGCGGGCTGCTGATTGTGGCGAAAAATGATTTTGCCCACCAGCACTTAGCTGCGCAGATTAAAGAGCACGATTTTATCCGCGAATATGAAGCGGTGGTACACGGCGGTTTTTCCCAGGAGAGCGGTACCATAAACGCTCCTATTGGGCGGCATCCGGTAGATCGGAAAAAGATGGCGGTGACTGAGAAAAACAGCCGGAACGCCGTCACACATTATCGGGTTCTCCACCGATATCGGGATTTTACCCATGTGCGCCTGCGGCTGGAAACTGGGCGTACCCATCAGATCCGGGTCCATATGGCGTATATAGGTCATCCGGTGGCGGGAGACCCAGTTTACGGTCCTAAAAAACCGGTAGGAGGGCTGCATGGACAATGCCTGCACGCCAAGCTGATTGGTTTTGTCCACCCCAGAGATCATCGATATCTAGAGATTGAGAGTGATTTGCCCGATTATTTTACTTCATTTCTGCGGCGATTGCATGGCCGGGAAGGATAATTTTAATTTCAAAGAATTATTCCCTTGTGTTTCAGAGGAATTGCTACCATAAGGGGCGAGAAAAGAAAATGGACGATCCGCTGCCATTAATGCTGGGATATCTGCCGTTATCATCTAATGGTGAGAACCGGTTTACAGGATCATCTGGCAGAAGATAGCGGAAGAAGGGAAAAAGAATGGGAAATATTTTTCGAGATATATTGCTGGTATCGGATCTGGACGGAACTTTGATTGGAGATGCGTTTCAGATTCCGGAAAGGAATCAAATAGCCTTGCGGAGGTTTCAGCAGGAGGGAGGCCGGTTTGCTATCGCCACCGGACGGGCGCTGGATTCCGCCGCCCGCTATGCACATCTGACTTCTCCCAACGCGCCCTGTATTGTTTTAAACGGTACCATGATTTATGATTTTGACCGAAACAAGATCTTATGGGAACATCCTCTGCCGCCCAGCGCAAAAGAGTATGTGGAAAAAATTGAACGCCGTTTTCCAGAAATAGGGACAGAGGTTTGTACGGAACAAGCGATTCATGTGGTTCAGGAAAATCAGTATATTTGGCGCCATCTTTCCCATGAGCATATTTCCCATCGGACCTGTTCTATCGATCAGGTACAAGGGACCTGGTATAAGGTGTTTTTTGCCATGGATAGCCGGTGGATGCCGGAAATACAAGATTTTGTTAAAACATTTTCCCATGATAGAGTCCGTTTTGTCCCTTCCTCAAAAAATTATTATGAAATGTTGCCCCAAGATGCGGATAAGGGGAAAGCTCTACAAAAACTGACGGATTTGTTAAGACTGCGAAAGGAAAATAGCTGTGCGGTAGGAGATTACTATAATGATATAGAACTGCTTTCCGAGGCGGGTATGGCGATAGTTCCTTCCAATGCGCCCGTGGAAATACAGGCAATGGCCGATTGTGTAGCCTGTCATTGCCGGGATGGAGCGGTTGCGGACGCGATCGCATGGATAGAGGATCGTTTAAAGGAAACAAAATCATGAGGGAAACAAACTTTTCAGAAAGACTTTTGCTATTGATTGCTTTTCTTGTCTGTGCGGCAATGGTCGGGTATCAGGCGCTTTATCATCCACAGGCGTCGCCTTCGGTGCCCGTATACGCGCAACTGGAGAGCGACACTGAATCGGAGGAATATCAGCCCGTGCCGACGGAAAGTAGTTCTTCCTTTTCTCTTGTCTCTCTCAATTCCGCTACACAGCAGGAGCTACAGGAACGGCTTCCTGGAATTGGGGAGAAGCTAGCGCAGCGAATTGTGGAATACCGAGGACAACATGGTGGATTTCAATCGTTGGAAGAACTAAAAAATGTGGAAGGGATCGGAGATAAAATGCTGGAAAAAATAAAACCGTATCTCTCCCTTTCTTAAAT
>CAKUYY010000127.1 GCA_934717555.1 uncultured Clostridium sp. | reverse complement strand
GGTGGGGGACGTGAGTATTTGCGGTACCCGGGGCTGGTTTTATGATGCGGAAAGCGACGCAGATAAAAAAATTTTAAACCGGGAAGTGGGACGCCTGAATACTTCCATTGCCTTGGCCAAAGCCACAGGGAAAGAGCCCGTTGTATTTCTACACTATCCCCCGGTTTATGGTGGTATGGAATGTCAAGAAATTTTACAGGTACTACTTGAACAGGATATCAAACAGTGTTATTATGGACACATTCATGGAGGGTTTGCTGCTCAAAAAGCGGTGACAGGTTACTATAAAGGAATAGATCTGCACTTGATTTCGTGCGATTTTACAGGTTTTAGGCCAGTTTCTATTCAATAATACCACATTTCGACTATTTTAGAAAAAATGTGGCAAATAGTATTCCTTTATGGTATAATTATTTAGATATTTTGCATTTTTGCAGGAGGATGACAGAAAATGAGCCTGAAAGCATCAAACAAAATCGATACCAATCGTTATGAGTTAGAGGTACAGGTGGACGCGGAAGCTTTTGAAAAAGCCGTGAACGATACCTACCTCAAAGAACGCAAAAAAATTGCACTGCCTGGATTCCGTAAGGGAAAAGCTCCCCGTGCTATGGTGGAAAAGATGTATGGAGAGAGCACTTTCTATGAAGGTGCAGTAAACGCATTGTATCCCTCTGCGCTGGATGAGGCCATTAAGGAAGCGGGTCTGGATGTTATTGAAGACAAAATTGACTTTAATATGAAAGAGATCGGCAAACAGGGTTTCACTTTTACTGCGGCAGTTACCACTAAGCCGGAAGTGGAGATGGAAGGCTACAAGGGCCTGGAACTCACCAAAAAGCCGGAAGAAGTAACAGATGAGGACGTAGACGCAGAGGTCGCCAAGGTGCAGGAGCGCAACTCCCGTTTGGTTTCCGTAGAAGACAGAGCCGCTGAGAACGGCGATGTTGCGGTGATCGACTTTGAAGGCTTCATTGATGGAGAAGCTTTTGAAGGAGGAAAAGGCGTAGGGTATAGCCTGACTTTGGGCGGCGGCCAATTTATTCCCGGTTTTGAAGATCAGATCGTAGGCCACAATGTGGAAGATGAGTTTGACGTAGTTGTTACTTTCCCGGAAGATTACCATGTAGAGGATCTGAAGGCGAAGGAAGCAACTTTTAAGGTAAAGCTGCACGACATCAAGAAAAAGGAATTGCCCGAAGTGGACGATGAGTTTGTAAAGGATGTCAGCGAGTTTGATACCCTTGATGAGTATAAAGCCGATCTGAAAAAGAAGCTGGAAGCAAAGCGCAAGGAAGAAGTGGAAGATGACCTGGAAAATCAGATTATCGACCAACTGATTGAGCGCATGAAGGCGGAAATCCCGGAGGCTATGTACGAGAATAGAATCACAGAAGATGTACGTGAGTTCTCTTATCGTTTGCAGTCTCAAGGACTGAACATTCAGTCTTACCTGAAGTATACAGGGATGGATATGGCCGCGTTCCGCGCTGGTTTCCGTCCTCAGGCAGAACGCCAGGTAAAACTCCGTTTGGCTCTGGAAAAGATTGCAAAAGTGGAGAACATTGTTCCCACCGCAGAAGAAATCGAGCAGGAGTTTAAGGACATGGCGGAAGAATACCGTCTGGATGTAGAAAAGGTAAAGGCTATCATTCCGGAAAGCGAACTGGTAAAGGATATCGTGGTAGAGAAGGCGCTTGACCTGGTGCGCGATAACGCCAATATCCAATAATTTTTATTTGCTTTGTATAAATCTTCCTTTTTGTGAGCATCCTTCCTTTACATGTTACAAAAATTCGTTGGAGGTGTTTTGACATGAGTTTGATACCTTATGTAGTAGAACAGACCAGCCGGGGAGAGAGATCCTATGATATTTATTCCCGATTGCTGAACGACAGAATTATCATGTTGACAGAAGAGGTCAATGATACCTCCGCCAGCGTGGTTGTAGCCCAGCTGTTGTATCTGGAGGGGCAGGATCCTTCTAAAGATATCAGCCTGTATATCAACAGCCCGGGAGGGTCTGTGACCGCCGGTATGTCTATTTACGATACCATGCAGTACATCAAATGTGATGTTTCCACCATTTGCATGGGAATGGCCGCCAGCATGGGGGCGTTCCTGCTTGCGGCGGGAACAAAAGGCAAGCGTTTAGCGCTGCCCAATAGTGACATTATGATTCACCAACCCAGCGGCGGGGCGCAGGGACAGGCGACGGATATTATGATTCATGCGGATCATATTATCCGGACAAAAAAGAAGCTGAACCAGATTCTGTCCGAGAGAACCGGTCAGCCGCTGGAAGTAATTGAGAGGGACACTGAGCGGGACAATTTTATGACAGCTGAAGAAGCGGCCGCCTATGGTTTGATTGATAAGGTTATTTATACACGATAGGATTGGTGATTACATGGCAATAGGCGATGAAACCAAAGACAGACAGATTTGCTGCTCTTTTTGCAACAAGCCGCAGAGCCAGGCTAGACGTTTGATAGCGGGGCCGGGAGTATATATTTGCGACGAATGTATAGAGCTGTGCATGTCTATTCTGGAAGATGAGACAAATCTGGGAGGCCGGAAACCCAATTATGTGGAAACCTCCGCAACAGAACTGCCAAAACCGCAGGAAATCAAAAAGCTGCTGGATGATTATGTCATTGGGCAGGAGGATGCGAAAGTAGCTCTTTCTGTCGCAGTTTATAACCACTATAAGCGTATTTA
>CAKUYY010000126.1 GCA_934717555.1 uncultured Clostridium sp. | reverse complement strand
ATCGGGCGGAATTTCTGCGCTATTTCCGAGCGATCGCCCGTTTGCGCGAGTTATCCTCTATGATACCGATTTACGATATTTTTGAGGAAAATAATACCGCTTATACCATATCAGAATGGGTAGAATCCATTACCTTACAGGAATTTATTCAGCGCAGCGGCGGAAAAGCGGATTGGAATACCATACGTCCATTGTTTATGCCTGTATTATCCAGTTTAAGCGCAATGCATGCCAGCGGGGTTTCCCATTTGGGAATTTCTCTTCAGAATCTAGTGATTTTGCGTTCTGGGAAGATGAAATTGACCGGGTTTTCTATCCAAGCGGTACGTCAGATGGATACAGACCTGATTCCGGAGTTGTTTCCCGGATGCTCTGCAATAGAACAATATGTGATGAATGGCCCTGTCAGTGAGAGCACGGATGTATATGGGTTTACGTCTTGTTTGTTTTTTGCCCTTACAGGAATTCTCCCTCAAGACGCGTTAAAGCGCAAAAATGATGCTCGTCTGATGATTCCTACCAGCATATTGCGGGAGATCCCACCCCATGTGGTGACCGCCCTGGCCAATGGATTGCAGGTAGACCCTTCCAAACGTACCTCCACCTTTGAAAGGTTACGCGCGGAATTATCAGCGGCGCCTACCGTAACTATGATCCAAAATGAGGTGGCAGCTCCCCCGCAAAAACCTCCCGTGACTTCCAAAGCTGCCCAGAAATCAAAAAGTGAATCCAAAGGGCTCCCCAATT
Organism: uncultured Clostridium sp.; assembly: GCA_934717555.1. Classification (GTDB taxonomy): domain Bacteria; phylum Bacillota; class Clostridia; order Oscillospirales; family Acutalibacteraceae; genus CAJFUH01. The sequence continues at coordinate 2,028 of CAKUYY010000126.1, read as the reverse complement.
TTGTGTGGGGTATTCTGTCCTGTGTTTTTGCACTGGTAGTCATTGCGATTGTGTTGCTGGCTTTGTATGGCAGCGGAGGATGGGGAAAGGACATTTCTGGAGTGAATTCGGATGTTTCCAGTACCATGGATACCTCTTCTTCTCTGGAGAGTCTCAATCAAGTGGAGATTCCCCATTTAGTCAACCTCAAATATGAAGATGCGGAAAAGGCTGCCAAGGAAGATGGTTCTTATCAGATTTTAAAGGTAGGGGAAACCTTTAGCGATACCATACAAGAGGGGTATATCGTTTCCCAGAATCCAGATCCTAAAGAGGAAAAAATGACAGAAGGTACGGTAGTTTCCGTGCAGATCAGCAAAGGACCCCGTATGAGAACATTGCCGGATATTGAAGGAGATTCTCTGACAGAAGCAGCTTCTGCGGTGACAGCCCAAGGATTGGTTCCGGTAAAAAGTGAGGAAGAACGATATGACGACTATGTCCCGGCTGGGCAGGTAATTGGATATCGCAGCCATGTGGCTGGGGATAAGGTCGAGTATGGAAATACTGTAGAAATTATCGTGAGTAAGGGGAAAGACCCCAGCAGTCAAGAAAGTTCTTCCGATTAAGAATAGAAAACAGCCTTTCGCTTTGCGCGCGAAAGGCTGTTTCTTATAACAACATAGGAATATTATTTTTCGTTCTTTTTGATCCCCATTTTCAATTCTGTATTCTGAATGAGATTGTAGAGAGAGGAAGCAAATAAAGGATATTCCTGAGAGAGAAGCTCTGGAGAAAGAGGCAAGGCATGGGTTTTATCTAACCCTTCCCACTCTCCCCCTGTGGAATTGCCTGACGCGATACAAATCGCATTTGCCTCTGCAATGCATTGAGCGGCGGAAGACAGTCCTTGCTGCGTCTGTTCCGGCGCGGCGAACAATCCCTGAGGATTTTTGGCATTAGCGGAATAAAGAATACGGAACATCTTATATACCGAGGTCATCAAATAAGAAGAGACTTCAGTGGTGAGCCCTTTGTGATTGGTTTTTTGCAGCAAATCAAAGAGAATATTTAAGGAATTGGCGATCAATTTTTTGTTAAGAGTAGGTAACAGGCTTCCCCGATATGTATTATCTTTTCCCGCGGATTCAGGGTCCGGGATATCCTCTACCGTCAAAGTAGCTCCTGTACGGTCTGGGGTACGGCCCAAAAGATAATCGCAGGATACTTCATAATAATCCGCTACCTTTACGACAAAATCAAGGCCGCACTCACGGATTCCCTTTTCGTAATGGGATAAAAGAGCTTGTGAGATCTGTAGGTCGCTAGCGGCCTGCTTTTGGCTTAATCCCCGTTCCTTCCGCAGTAATGTAATAATTCGAGGAAAATTATTATTCATCGTTTACCCTCCGTTTTTAGCGAAACTGGTTCCTTTTTCTACGGTTTTGGGAAAGTCCACCGTTAGGAAAGGAATAAAAATTTATACATAAAAACGCGATATGTTTCTTTTCAAGGAAAAAATCTGTTTTTTTCCTTTTATTTTTACACACAAAAAAACACACATTTTGTGTGTAAACGATAAGTAAAGTATATTATAGTTAAAACCATTTGTAAAGTCAACTATCCCCGGCAATTTGCTGGAGCTCAGGAGGAAACATTATGAAATCTTACCAAATTCACCTTATTCGTCATGGTATGACGGAAGCTAATCAAAAAGGACAATATATTGGTTCCACGGATATTCCGTTGTCTCAGGAGGGAATATCCCAGTTACAGGAATTGTCCCAAAATTATCGATATCCAGGGGCGGCGGTGTTTTATACCAGCCCTTTAAAGCGCTGTGTGCAGACCTGTAATATTTTGTATCCCGAAATTACGCCCATTGCCGTTCCTGGATTGGCGGAATGTGATTTTGGCCAATGGGAAGGGAAAACTGCAAAGGAACTGGAGAAGGATGAGCGTTTTCACGCTTGGCTGGAAGAAGGACAGCAGTCCACCCCGCCAGGAGGGGAAAGCGGGAAGGATTTTACCTATCGCGTGTGCTTTACC
>CAKUYY010000125.1 GCA_934717555.1 uncultured Clostridium sp. | reverse complement strand
CTTCTGGAGGACTCTGGCTGGGTAGACTCCGATGGAGACGGAATCCGCGAAAAGGATGGTAAGGTTTTGTCCTTTACCATTACATATCCATCCACGGGTGTGTACGACAATGTGGTTCTCTTTTTCCAAAGTGCTATGGAAGAACTGGGTATTGAGATTAAAACTAACCCCATTGATCTAATGGCGTTCATGCAGCAGGTCTTTATGGAGGATAATTATGAGATGACAGCTTACATGAGTTATTGGTTCCCTTATGACCCCTATACTTTTGTAGCCAATATGTATCCGTCCACCGATTATTCAGACCCCAGCGGTATTTACTCCACCGATCCTCAGGTTGCCAAGGCGCTGGCCTCTATGAGTGATGAAGAAGCCAAAGCGTTGATTGCTGGACTGTATAATACAGACGATCCAGCAGTTGTCCAAGAAATCTTTACAGAGGCTTTAAACTCCGCCAATGAAAGCAGCGTGATTATTCCGCTCAACTATCGAAATGAATACGCTGTATTCAATAGCGATGTGATTGAGTCCTATACCTTTAATAGCATTCCCAACCATGTAGATGTTGCGGCAATTCACCTTAAATAAATATCATGTTTTTTAAGTTCCACCTGTCTCATACCATTGTTCCTGCATATAACGAATGACTGTTTTTTGGCATATCGGATGATGTAAATGAGGATACAATATTGTGATGGATAGGCAGGAATCTTTGAAATTGGCATAATGATTCAAAAAGGAGGTGCGCCATTGGCCTTGACATCATCTATGGAGGATTATCTTGAAGCTGTGCTTATCCTTCATCAAAAGCGCGGTAGCGTTCGGGGTGTTGATATAGCTGTACATTTAGGGGTTACAAAGCCTTCTGTAAGCCGGGCTGTCAAGGAATTGTCCAAATTCGGGCATATTATCAAAAATACCGATGGCACACTCTCCCTCACAGATTCAGGCTTGCAAATCGCTACACAGATTTATGAGAAACACCAATTTTTCACCAGGCAGCTCATCGAAGCTGGTGTCCCCAAGGATATTGCGGCGCAGGACGCTTGCAGGCTGGAACACGTCATCAGTGAACAAAGCTTTCAGAAGTTAAAAGAAGCGGCCTTCTCAGGCAGCCGGGAGGTGATACCATCGGACGAGTCGTGATTATGGAACTGGAGGATAAGGACGAAAGGACATTTGAAGATTTTCTTGCCTTTTTACAGCTTCATCCAGAATTGAAAACATGGGAAATCGGCCCGGAGCCGATCCTGTCACTTCCCGGCCTGCAAATCTACCCAGACCGCCGAAAAATCTATCACGGCCAGCAGGAAATTGAGCTGAATACCAAGGAGTTTGCCCTGCTCTGCCTGTTAGTGACCAATAAAGGGCGGGTACTTACTTATGGGCAGATGTATGAAAAAGTCTGGAAGGAAGAACCCTTTGGCAACGAACATATCGCGGTGGGCAGCCATGTCCGCAGTATGCGGCAGAAACTATATGCCATATATCCCAAACCGCCGTTTGTGATTTCCTGTATCCGGGATGTGGGGTATCGCTTCGAGGTTCATTCTTAGTATAAGGCAGCAGTCTAACAGTTTAGGCTGCTGCTTTTTCCTGTCTGCTTTCACTCCAACTCGCCAAAACCTTGCAAATGCCGATTTTTTATGAGATTTTCCCGCCGCATATTGTCTGAACTTGCGACCGAATTGTGTTCCATTTGCGTTTCTTGCTCATTTTATTTGCATTTCACCTATTATACTACCCCTATTAACATTTTAGTTTGGGGAAAGGTGGTGATCTCTGTCAGCTTGTCCCCATAAGGGGATAGCATGGAGCCAAAAAGAAAGGAACCTGGCGGTTGTCCGCCAACTGACGAACAAAAAATATTTTCCGTACATACCGCACTCCTCAAGGAGATTGCGGTATTTTTTTGTTCGACAGGCTTTTTCTTTTTCCCTGAGCCTTACCCATCATCCGGCAAAAGACAACAGCCAAGCGCGTGCGCCATAAGGTGTGCGCGCTTTTTCTATGTTGGGAAATGCAGATTTCTGTTATTTCCCGTTAGGACAAGCCAGCCGCATTGCAGGGGGCCGCCGTCCGTCTGGATTTCTTCCCGAAATTCAGACGGAACGGAGATACACAGCGTGGACGCTGGCAAAAAAAGAATATGGGTTCGCGGCCAATTTGTCGAGGTTACGGACGAAGTATATACCGCTTATATGCGGGGCGACCGGAAAATGCGCTACTTTGAGGCGGATCTGAAAAGCGAGCGCCCGGTTTACGGCAGCAACGGCGAAATCAAACAGGTTCTCCCCAGCCGGGAGGATTCCCTGGACAGGCTCATGGAAGAAAATGCCCGCCAGTTTGCCGCTGCTGCGGAGAGCGTGGAGGATGTAGTGATCCGAAAACTTGCGCTGGACAAGCTACATACCGCGCTTATGCAGCTTACCAAAGAAGAACGGGATTTCATTTGTGCCCTGTTCTTTGACGAGAAAACAGAAAGCGAAGTGGCAAAGGGCCTGGGCGTTTCCCAGCAGGCCGTCCACAAGCGGAAAAACCGGATACTCAAAAAGCTGAAAAACTTTTTTGAGTAAATAGGGTTGTTAGACCTCTCACTCAACGGCAAATAGAGTGAGAGGTCTTTTTTATCTCTCCCGGAACTTTGAAAACTGCATACCCATTCATCAGGCACATTCCCGCTGCTTTGGCGAAAGCCAAAGCCCAGGCGGCTGCTGCGCGGCGATCTACCGGAAGAAAACAACGAGACACCACCGAAAAAGAAAATGCAGGTCTTTGGTTTGTTCTTACC
>CAKUYY010000124.1 GCA_934717555.1 uncultured Clostridium sp. | reverse complement strand
CCGCCATACGGGCGGCCGTACGGATTACCTTGGCATTAGACGGCGCGCTGGATAAACAGATCATAATATGTTCCCCAGCTCTGGCAGCCATCTCTTTTCCCGCCTTCTGGGCCGACCGGTTCAAGCGGTCGGCTGTACGGCGAAGTGCGATTTCCCGCAAAGCCGCTAAATTTTCTGGAGTAAAGAAGTGGTTTAAGGCCCGTTGGGCTTGTCCATCTTTATACACTTTTCCAGCCTGTAGGCGGGTGATCAAATCATCTGGCTCAATGTCCACTAATTTTACCTGATCAGCGGAATCAAATACATGGTCGGGAATCCGTTCACTAACTGCTATCCCGGTAATGGAGGCCACCAAATCATTTAAAGATTCCAAATGCTGAACATTTACCGTTGTATATACGTCAATGCCCGCCCGCAATAATTCTTCCACATCCTGGTATCGTTTTGCATGACGGCATCCCGCAGCATTACTATGCGCTAACTCATCCACTAAAATAAGCTGCGGTTTCCGGGCAAGGGCCGCGTCCAAATCAAATTCTTTTAAAGTGACCCCCTTATATTCCACTTCCTTATAAGGAATTTGTTCCAGTCCATCTAAAAGGGCCAGGGTCTCCGGACGGACATGGCGTTCTACATATCCAACTACCACGTCCCTGCCTTCTTGTTTCGCCTTGTGGGCAGCTTTAAGCATGGCGTAGGTTTTCCCTACCCCAGCCGCATATCCGAAAAAGATTTTTAGTTTACCCTGTTTTGTCAAATCTTGTTGTTTCCTTATGTTTTGCAGCAATTGCTGTGGATTGGGTCTCTGTTCTTCCATCTCATACCACCTTCTGAATGAATTCCGATATTACCGTATTATCTTATCATATATCATATTTTGATGACATAAAAAACAGAAGGATAAGATTAAGAATGTATTAAGACGGATTTTATGACTTTATCAAACCATAAAAATTTTTTCGTGATATGCCATAATTTATGAATCTTTCTCAATCACCAAACATTTTCCATCCAAATTATAAAAATGGAAAAAACCTATCATAAGTCTTTCTTAATAAAAGTTGACCCATCAAATAGCAACTGGCCAAAAGTAAAGAAAAATTATATTTTGAGCGGAGCAAAATAAAAAAACCCAGGCAGGCGATAGGCAGCAGCACCAAAAAGGAAATGATTTGGACCCATTTCTGCGCCTGCTCCAATGATTTTCTTTTACAAAGAACCGCATACAAAATTTGCCCCCCATCCAGAGATTCTACAGGGAGCAAATTAAAAAAACCGATTAATAAATTGGTGGACGCCGCAAACAAGAAAATCTGTTGATGGAATACACCAAATCCAATCAGCAGCAGGAGGCACAAGACCAAATTCACAATTGGGCCCGCCAACAAAATAAAGATATCTTGATAATACCCTCTTTTGACCCGGCGGTTATCCTGAATATCAATATGGAATATTCCAAATGCAACTTTTTTCGGGGCACCTCCTAAGAATCCCATTGCCGCCAGGTGTCCACATTCATGAAAAAAACTGGCAAGCAACGTATGAATAACACAACCTGTATGATCCAGTAAGACGGAACAAGCGGTGACCGCTACAAATAAGAAGCTCAATTCCACTTTACAGCCAAACATGCGAATCTGGATCAAACGTAGCTCCCTCCAAGCAAAGGCTGTGGATCATAAGGTTCTCCCTGCAAATGGAGTTCCAGGTGCAAATGGGCAGCTGTGGCTTTCCCGGTTTCCCCCACTTTTGCGATAGGGGTTTCCCGGTATACTGTTTGGCCTGGCTGAACCAATAATTCGCTGCAATGCGCATATAGCGTTTCAATCCCGTTTCCATGATCCACTACCACATATTTTCCATAGGATTCATTCTCTTGGGCTTCTTTTATCTGTCCTGGAAGCACGCTTTGGATTACTGTCCCTTCCGGGGCCGCGATATCAAGGCCTTTATGGGTTGCCTCTTCCCCGGTAAATGGATCCTGCCGGTTTCCAAAAGAGGAAGAAACCGTGCCGGATTCTAGCGGCCTTGAAATTCCTACCGAGAGATAGACAGGCTTTCCAACCTGAGATACGCTGGAAGTATTGACGGGAGCGGAAACCTGCAGCGCGTCGCCAAGCTGCGAGGAAGTATCCTGGGAAGCCTCTTCCCCTTGTGTCTCCTGAGGAGAAAAAATAGAGTTCCAAACCGCCTGATACTGTTCAATGTCATCACTGGCAATGATGGAACGGTTTACTTCTATCTGATACCATGTGCGGAAGCCTTCATACCATGATCCCCCAATCAGTTTCAATCCCAGAACTGCCAGGAGAACCAAAGCACATAAAACAATCTGGATAACCAAAAGCAATTGCGTTCCATGATATCTCGGTTTTTTCTGTTCTGTTTTCGGAGTATCTTCTTCATCCTCCCAATATTCTGGACGATAGGCCGTTTCCTCATAATTTTCATATTCTCTCATCATTTAGATCCCTCCTGTCCCATCTATATGAGACCAAAAAGGGATTCATTCCACACTTGTCTTTTTAGGAAGATCATAGGGTATCCAACAAAAAACTGCGCTTTGGCTCATCTCTATCAGAGACTTTGCCTAGCGCAGTTTCTTCAAATCCTATATAAATTATTTCGATTGGATGTATTCATCAATAGAACGGGCGGCGTGTTTACCAGCTCCCATCGCCAAGATAACAGTAGCCGCGCCAGTCACCGCGTCGCCGCCTGCATAGACGCCTTCACGGGTGGTTTGCAGAGTGTTGTCATCGACAATCAGGCAACCGCGTTTGTTAGCTTCAATCCCATGGGTAGTTGTGCGGATCAGAGG
>CAKUYY010000123.1 GCA_934717555.1 uncultured Clostridium sp. | reverse complement strand
TTAAATATCCATGTGAAGCGTGGGAGAATTTATGGTCTGCTGGGGAGAAACGGAGCCGGAAAAACCACAACCATGAAAATGTTGTTGGGCTTAACGAATCCTACTTCCGGGGAAGTTAAGATCTGGGGAAAGCCTTTGCAGGGGAATGAAAAGAAATTGCTGCCCCGTATCGGCAGCCTGATCGAGTCTCCTGGCTTTTATCCCAATCTGACCGGCACAGAGAACCTGCGTATCTTTGCTACTCTGCGGGGTGTACCAAATAATCATGCCATAGTTGATTGTCCGATTCTGTTCCTTACAGCTAAAACAATGGAAAATGATATTACTTTTGGTCTTGGCCTGGGGGCGGATGACTATCTGACGAAGCCTTTTCGCATCCCGGAGCTGCGGGCCAGAGTAAATGCCCATATACGCAGGGAACAAAGGGAACGCCATAGCAGCCTGAACTTTGAACGCATAAGAATAGATTTATCAGCTAAAACAGTACAGGTAGACGGAGAAATCATATCCCTTACCAAAAGCGAATATATGATCTGTGAATTTCTTGCCCGTAATAAAGGACAGGTGTTTACACGGGAACAGATTTATGAGGCTGTTTTCAGTTTGGACGGAGAAAGTGATAATTCCACGATTGCCACTCACATTAAGAATATCCGGGCGAAACTGAACCAGTATTGTATTCAGCCGATCACAACTGTATGGGGGATTGGGTACAAATGGGAATGAAAAAACAGTCATCACTGAAAACAGCCTTTTGGCACTTTTTATTTAAGTTGTTTGGTGGTTTGCTTGGCACAGTTGCTGTTCCGTTTCTGCTTATGAACATCAGCACGGCTTTAGGGGTTACCACATACGGAGATTATTCGGAAATACGGTCAAATGAGCTTGCATCGGTTCTTGCAGCTACGCCAGATTTATCTGAAGTTGAAATTCCAATGGGAATTGAATATGTGCTGTTAGACAAAAGCTATCAGATTATCGAAACTACTTTAGATGAAGGTGAGCTGGAACACGCTATGCGGTATGCGACTACAGGTGTTATCGACCAGAACCTGAAAAAAAGATACCTGCTTGTCACTCGTGAAAATGAGTATGTTGTCCTGCAATACTATATTGGTGCTCAATATACAAATGAGTGGATGAATACGCATTTGCCGTCTCCAGATATATTGTTGATTATTTTGATTGCAGCGGGAGGAATTTTTGTTTGTCTGTTCTTGACAACCAGATTTGCTAAAAAGTTACGATTGCAGCTTGATCCTTTGTATGAAGCAACTTCGGAAGTGGCAAAGCAGAACCTTGATTTTGAGGTTGGACATTCAAACATCAAAGAATTTGAAGATGTGCTACTTTCTTTTTCTCATATGAAAGAAAGTCTGAAAGCTTCTTTGGAGCAACAGTGGGAAGCCGAGCATATGCAGAAAGAACAAATTGCTGCGCTTGCCCACGATTTGAAAACGCCCCTAACTGTTATTCAGGGAAATGCTGATCTTATCAGCGAAACAGAGCTGGATGAGGAACAGCGTTTATATGCGGAATATATCAGCAGTAGTTCCGAACAGATGCAGTTATACATTCGGACGCTGATTGATATTTCACGGGCAGCGTCCGGCTATCAGCTTCACATGGAGGATATTGATGTGCTTTCCTATGTGGAACAGTTGCGGGGGCAGATCGATGCCCTGTGCCAGACGAAAAAAATCGGATTGCAGATGGAATTAGAACACTTGCCAGATGTACTGTCTGCGGATAAGTTGCTGTTAGAACGAGCGATTATGAATGTGATAAATAATGCAATGGATTATTCCCCGCAGGACAGTTCCATTCATATCTCGATAATAGGCGGTAAGCAGCATCTGAAAATCACGGTAACAGATGCTGGTCCTGGATTTTCGCAGGAAGATTTGCTGCACGCTAAGGAACAGTTTTACATGGCAGATCACAGCCGTAGCTCTAATATGCACTTTGGAATGGGTCTGTTTATCACAAAATCCATTGTCCAGCAGCATGGAGGACAGCTTGATTTGAGCAATTCCGAGAAGACAGGCGGCGCACAGGTTACAATTTCAATTCCATATTGATTTTATGGGTAGCTTTTAAGCTGCCCATTTTTCAAATCTTTATAAAATCTTCAAAATTGTATTTTACGATAATCCTATAAGAAATTGGTTGCCCACGAGGGCGGTATTATAGGAGGATATCGTTATGTCAATTTTTGTTATTCATAGTACCATGGGCTATACCAATTAAAAAAGCCTTGCCACTCCTCTGGAGGGATGACTATCTATCAGTATTCCATCGTTCTAACTATACCATTGAACTAAGTACAAAAAACGGAGCAAATAGTTGTGTAAGAGAGACTGAAAATAATAAATAATATTTTCTTCCAACCAGTTCTGTAATAAAATTAAACTTTAACGAGATTAAAAATGAGGGTAAAGGTCACAGAAGAATATTAATCTTTAAGGTAAGAAAGATATGTAGGTGTTACGAAAGTTTACAACAAAAGAAGGAGTTTTAGTTCTATATATAGCGTTTGGTGGTGTCGCAATTCGAAGTAGAATTGCGACACTTTTCTTTTTGTGGACAGAATTCTGGTTTTTAATCCTTTTTCTATGTGAGAGGGCAAGATCACCGCCACTCCGATTTGATTTCAAAAAATTCAGATCGGAGGTAAAGAAAGGTGATATTTCATAAAGCGAGTGAAGAACGGAAATGGAAACAATGGAAGGAACAAGAAGAACGGATTTTACGGGAATCTGGTGTAAGTGAGAGTGTGATTCAAAGACTTCGGGAACTGGATTGGCAGGATTTTAATACAGAGCGAAGATATTGGGAACATTTTTCACCAAATCAGGAAGAGCTATATAC
>CAKUYY010000122.1 GCA_934717555.1 uncultured Clostridium sp. | reverse complement strand
AACAAATTCCAGGGGTCATAGGAATGAAACCTATCCATTTGTCTAATAGCGACGAACGGGAAAAGGCGGTTTCTTTGGATCGTTTATATATTGACATCGGAGCAAAAGACCGTGAGGAAGCATTAGAATATATCCAGTTGGGGGATGAAGTATGTTTTGAGCCTTTCTTTGAAGCCTCAAATGGTTGTGTCAAAGCAAAGGCTTTAGATGACCGGGCAGGTTGTATGGTTTTAATCTCCTTACTGCGCCAAAATCTTGCTTATGATGTCACTGCCGCATTTGTAGTCCAAGAGGAAGTGGGCTTAAGGGGATCTGCTGCCGCCGCCTATTCGATTCACCCTGATGCTGCGATTGTTGTAGAATCCACTACAGCCGCCGATATCTGCGGCGTGGAGGAGGAAAAAAGAGTTTGTTGTGTGGGAAAAGGCGCGGTTCTTTCTTTTATGGATCGAAGAACCATTTATGACAAGGAATACTATCAATATGCTTTTGAAATTGCACATTCTCAGAATATTCCCTGTCAGGTAAAACAGGCAGTAGCAGGTGGGAATGACGCAGGAGCTATTCATGTGTCCCGTAGAGGAGTAAGGACATTAGCGGTTTCCTTGCCCTGCCGTTATCTACATTCGGCAGTTAGCTTAGTGAGCCAAAAAGATCTGGATTCTGTTGAAAAAATCGTATCTTTCCTTTTGGAGGGAATCTCCAGGGGAATCTGTAGTAAACAGGAAGTCAATCTATGATACAATATGTCACTCAGGAAACGCTTCCTTCCCTTTTTTCTTTTTGCCAGGGAGACCCATTTGGATGTAAAATTGCTTCCTTAGCTCGTGCCTATGGGCTGGAAACCACTTTTGCGGGGTTCTGGCTACAAAAAAATATATCTCAAACCATTACCGCCGCACTTGTCAAATTGGAACATGCGGCGGTCTTATCTGTAAAGGAAGGCGCGGATTGGGAAGAAATTGAAACTTTCCTTCCTTTTACAGGGGTTCACATTGTACTCTATTCTCCAGAAGAAATTCGTTTTTCTTCCTTTTCAAAATCTTCTTCTGGAATGATTATGCAATGGAATGGCGAAAAGCGATACATAGATCCTCTTATCCCGTTTACACCCAATCCTTCTTTACGGGAGGTTCATGCTTTATTGTGTACTTGTGATAAAGATGGATTTCATCCTCCACCTTTTGAAGCGTTCTACGTGGATATGTCCCATCGTATCCGTCACCATTGTGCAAGGGGAATCGGCTTTTTTCAAAAAAATTCGTTGTGCAGTTATGCTGGAACCGTTGCTGAAATGAACGACAGTGCTGTACTAGGAACTGTTGCGACCCATCCTGCTGTACAGAGAAAGGGATTCGGCAGTTTAACGGTATCTGTACTTACGCAAAAGTTAGTGGAAGAAGGGAAACAGGTATTTTTATTCCGATCCCTCGAAGAGAATGACCATTTCTATCAGCGATTGGGTTTTTCCGATATTGGTAAATGGGAAGAATCTCTGGTATGACATTTTTAGAAAACATAAAGAGGAGTTAATTATATGCCCGTATCATTGTTTCAATTTGATGAGAAAATTGAGCAAGCAGCTCAAAAAGCTTCTGAACTCTGTACTGTAACTTTTCAGGAGATTGATCAAATAACGGAATATAACCAGCGAAAAATGTTAAAAGCTTTTTCAGAAGCAGGTGTCAGCGAAAGCCATTTTGTGGGATCTACCGGATATGGATATGGAGATAGGGGACGTGATGTTTTAGACCGGGTTTTTTCCTTGGCTTTTGGAGCGGAAGATGCTTTGGTTCGACATAACTTTGTCAGTGGAACACATGCTTTGACAGTAGCTTTATTTGGGGTGTTACGGCCAGGAGACACCATGCTGAGCGTAACCGGAACACCATATGATACTTTACAAGGGGTGATTGGGATCAATGGATCCAGTTCAGGATCTTTAAAAGAATTTGGGATTCATTACCAGGAAATCGCTTTACAACAGGACGGAACCCCAGACTATGAAAAAATGAAACAGCAGATAAAGCCCGGATTAAAAATGGTTTATATTCAGCGTTCTCGAGGCTATACATTACGTCCGTCCCTTCGGGTAGAAGAAATTGGCAAAATTGCGGCGCTCGCAAAAGCACAAGCCCCAGATTGTATTGTTATGGTGGATAACTGCTATGGAGAATTTGTTCAAACAGAAGAGCCCCTCTCTTATGGGGCTGATTTGATGGCGGGTTCCCTGATTAAAAATCCTGGAGGGGGTATTGCCCCAACGGGAGGTTATATTGCTGGACGGAAAGATCTGGTAGAACAATGTTCTTATCGTCTTACCACACCTGGAACAGGAAAAGAAATCGGCGCAACGTTGGGCCAAAATAGAGAATTATTCATGGGTGCCTTTCATGCCCCGCATGTAACTGGGGAAGCTTTGAAGACAGCTGTATTTGCTTCCGCTTTTTATGAGCTCCTAGGATATGAAGTTACCCCTCGTTATTGTGAACCGCGTGCTGACATTATCCAGGTATTGAAACTTGAAAAGGAAAGAGCGCTGATTGCATTCTGTCAAGGAATACAAAAAGGAGCTCCTGTGGATTCTTTTGTGGTTCCTGAACCTTGGGATATGCCAGGCTACGACAGCCAGGTTATCATGGCTGCCGGCGCTTTTACTTTGGGCGGTTCCATTGAGCTTTCTGCCGATGCTCCCCTAAGAGAACCCTATGCCGCTTGGATGCAAGGAAGTTTGAATTTTCACAGTGGTAAAGTAGGCGTAATGTTGGCTGCACAATCTATGCTTGATCAAGGTGTTTTATAAAGTCAAAACCTCCGGGCTAAGCCGGAGGCATGAAAAGTCCTAGAAGGGCATAATACAGACATACCCCTAAAGGGGCCCCGAAAAGGTGTGCCAACTGCATTGCCGTTTCGGGCAACCCCTAAAGGGGTATTTTTTTA
>CAKUYY010000121.1 GCA_934717555.1 uncultured Clostridium sp. | reverse complement strand
GATCATGAGGTTTAAGAAATTAGCGGCACTAGGAGCGACAGCGGTTATGCTGATGAGCATGTCATTGACATCAGTATCCGCGGCAAACACTACAGATACTCATTGGACTTTTTCCATCAGCGCATGGCAAACATCTTATACCACCCCGTCTCGTGAAAAAACAAACTCCTCAGCGGTCTATGTATATTACGAAGGTGGTACTCCTAAGTACCTCACATGTGATGTACTCAATAGCGAATCCCAGTCTATGTGTCATGGCAGAATCGGGACTATTTACAATGGATCAAAGGGACGAATTGCCCAATATGTTTATGAAGAAGGTTGGCATGAATGTAGCCTGAAAGTAACTGCACCAATGGCTAACGAAGGCGGTGCTGGAGGCTGGTGGAGCCCCGACTGCGCCGGATCCTATCCCTATATCAACTGAGTTTTCTTCCCATTTTGTTTTGCGGGCATAGGTAACTATGCCCGCAAAACAATCTCAACATTACTCGGAAAGGCAGTGCTTTCTATGAGACAGAAAAAGAAAATTGCAGCATCTTTGCTGTTCCTTTGCCTTCTGTTTGGTACCGCGTGCGGTAATTCCACTGGGAACGGCGCAAACGATATCAGGAACGAAGCAGCCATATCGGCGGCAGCCTCCGCTTTAGAGGAAAACGGCATGAAAAAGATCGGGGAACCCGTCCAATGGACAAATCCAAGGGGCCCGGTCATGGAGTTTACGGTACAGAAGGTAGAAATTTTCGACCATTTTACTGACCTTGGACTTCCCGAATCCGAGTTCGTTTACGGAACCAGTGATCTGCCTTTTATCCTGGTGGAACTCAAAATCAAGAAAATCAGCGGGCCTGATTGGGAGGATGAGGATGACAACGACAATATTACCAATATCCAGCTCTATAACAAAAGTATGCTGGAAGCGGCGGCCAATGGGGAAAATTTCCTATCTTCTGAAATCTGTTATTTCAGCGGGCATGGGGAAACAGATGAAAACGGCAAAGGATATGAACGTTACTGGCTGGACCCCGGGGAAGAGGCTGTTTTCCAGGTAGGTTGGTGTGTGCACGAACCAAGGACGGGCAGAGGTAGTCTGACCCCTTATCTCAGCGATACCGAAGGCCTGGTGCTGCACATTGGTTCCTCCAGCAACTACGATGGCGGCAAATATATTGACCTCACCACATCATCATAATTGGAAAGAGGAGATAGCCTTATGAAGTATAAAAAAACGGGCGCTTTTTTGCTGGCCTTTACCATGCTGTTTTGTACGGCCTGCGGCAGTTCTCCAAACAATAATCCCGCCAGTGATTCCCCGCCCTCCTCTGTACAGGACAGCGGCGCCGAGGCAAAGGAGAGCACTGTTACCTTTGGAGATTACAAGGGAAACAAGTGGGAATATACGGCGCAAAAAGCAACTGTCTATGACCATTACAGCAAGAGCGGTATCCCGGAAGACGCATTTTTTGAAGGGGTAAACGATCAGAAACTGGTGATCGTGGAAGTAACCATTAAAAAAGTCGAGGGACCTCAACGACAAAACAATGAAGAATATGACACTCTGGAATATCTCAATCTGGTCAATTCTCGCCTCCGGGAAGCTCAGAAAGGAAGAACAGAATCTCCTACATTGCCCGATTTGGTCTATTTCAGCGGACACGAGGACGGGACCGGAGCATATCAATACTGGCTGGATCCCGGCGAAGAGGCCGTTTTTCAACTGGGGTGGTGTTTATCCGATGGAAAATACGACGGCCGGGCAACCAATCTGGTATTTCTAACCGATACAGAAGGTCTGGCGTTGTGTGTGGGTTCCGGTTCCAACATCGCCGGTTATATTGATTTGACAGTGGAGGAAGGAAGGTGAAACGCGATGTCTGGCGTTTTAAAAATAGAATTGCGGAAAGCCTTTGGCAATAAGTTATTCCTGCTCACTTTAGTTGTGGGGATTGTCATCGCTTCCATCAGCGCCAATCAAAATATTCAGCTGTATTTGGATGCCGTTGCACATAACGCTTACCGGAAAGAAATTACCGACGTCCTTTTTAACCCCATGTATCCTGCGTTTTCCCCTTACACCTATTGGATTGGCGGCGATTACCAGTACCCCATGACATCCCTTTTTTATCTTCTGCTGCCCCTCATGGCTTCTCTGGCCTTCGGCTGGTCCTTTTTTATGGAAAAAAAATCCGGTTATATCAAAAATGTTGTCACCCGTACCAAGAAAATCCATTATTTTCTGGCCAAATATATCGCGGTTTTTCTGTCCGGCGGGGCGGTGATTGCCATCCCCCTGGTCATCAATTTTCTTACAGTGGCCTGTTTCATCCCAGCCTATCAGCCGGATATCTATTATAGTATTTATTATTCAATGGGGTATCATTTCTTATCAGAACTTTTCTATTCTTCTCCCCTAGTATATGTCATTTATGTGATGGCGCTGGATTTTGTTTTTTCCGGCCTGATCGCAACAGCCAGCTTGACCTTGACCTTTTTTGTCAGAAACCGTTTCGCCGTGGTATTGCTTCCCTTTTTATTGTTGCTGGGAATACAGTATATTCAAGATACTTTATATAAAATATTCCAGGTCATAATTTCTCCTATTGATTTTTTAAAAGCGTATTCTTCCGGTCCTGTCACTGGGTGGGTTATTTTTCCTTTTATGATTATCCTCTTTTTGCTCACCTTTGGTATTACCTGTTTCAAAGGAGTAAGAGACGATGTTTTTTAAATTGATCCGTTATGATTTAAAAGTAGGATTTTCCACCACCTACAAACGCTATCTGACAGCCGCCGGACTTTTTATCATTATCTATATTTTCTTTCTGTTATTGGTGTCCTCGTTCAACGCCTCTGTAGACCCGGAAGCGCAAATCAAATGGACACTGGGGAATATGCTGCTTTACGCCTTCGGCGGGATGCAGGAATATATTCCACAGCCCGGCGTAGCTTTCCAGTTTCCCGCCTTCTGGATGTTGAGTTATCTGTTGCTGGCCTATATCACTTTATTCTATCCTTTCAACGATCTGGAAGAATTCGGACAGAACATCCTGATCCGCTGCCGGGGAAGAAGGC
>CAKUYY010000120.1 GCA_934717555.1 uncultured Clostridium sp. | reverse complement strand
GCAGATGTAGTGACCACTACCACGCATAAAACTCTTCGCGGGCCCAGAGGCGGCATGATCCTTTGCAAGGAAGAGTTTGCGAAAGCCATTGACAAGGCTATTTTCCCTGGTACCCAGGGCGGCCCGCTGATGCATACCATCGCCGCAAAAGCGGTATGCTTGGGCGAAGCACTCTCCCCCTCCTTTAAGGAATATGGAAAACAGGTAGTGGCGAACTGTGCTGCTTTGGCGGAAGGTCTTTTGAAGAGGGGACATTCCCTGGTTTCCGGCGGAACCGATAATCACTTGATTCTGCTGGATCTCCGCGACAAGGATATCACCGGCAAAGAATTGGAGCATCGTCTGGATGAGGTGTATATCACCGTCAATAAAAATACCGTTCCCAACGAGCCCCGCAGCCCGTTTATCACCAGCGGTATCCGTATCGGTACCGCCGCCGTCACAACCCGTGGCTTAAAAGAAGCGGATATGGACCGTATCGCAGAATTTATTACATTGGCAGTCAATGATTTTGAGGGCAGCGCCGACAAGATCCGTCAAGGCGTTACTGAAATCTGCAACCGTTATCCGTTATATGAATAACAGGAAAATTTTCTGTTCCATTCTTTATCGTATAAGAGGTATGCCACGGCATGCCTCTTATTTACTTTCTATTTTCATACAGAAAGGATTGATTTTATGAAAAAAAATACTTGTATTTTGGTAGCTTCCCTTTCTTTTCTCACCGGTGCTATTCTTTCTGCATTTAGTGTTCTTCTCTTTTTAGTTCCCAAGAGAGAAGCTTTTTCCTATGCTCGTTTTGGAAACTGTCACAAGAATCATCAACACGATTTGGATTATGAAGTAGCTCATTGCGAAGATCCAGATGCCTGGTATGGCGGATATGAAGACATGGAAAAAGAGTAACTTCCTTTTCAAAATACGACTTTTTTATTGAGTGGAAAGGAGTTTTGTCTCATGTCAGCGCCTCTAGCAGATCGGCTGCGCCCTAACACGCTGGATGAAGTTGTCGGGCAGCGGCATTTACTAGCTCCTGGTAAGGCTTTGCGCAGCATCATTGAATCGGGAGAAATCCCCAACCTGGTCTTTTACGGCCCGGCTGGGGTGGGAAAAACTACTGTGGCTTCTATCATCGCCAAACAGACCAACCGCAGCCTGCGCAAGTTAAACGGTACCACTGCCGGAACCGCGGATATCCGAAGTATCTTTGAAGAAGTGGATACGTTCAGCGCCCCCAACGGTATCCTTCTCTATCTGGATGAAATTCAATATTTTAATAAGAAACAGCAGCAAACCCTTTTGGAGTTTATTGAAAACGGCAAAATCACCCTGATTGCCTCCACCACGGAAAACCCTTATTTTTATGTATACAACGCTATCCTCAGCCGTTCCACTGTTTTTGAATTCAAATCAGTGGAAAAGGAGGAAGTAGCCCGGGCGGTAAAAAGGGGATTCCTCTGCCTGGAACAGGAAAGGAATATCCCCCTGACAGTACCAGAGGAAGTGGTCTCTCACATTGCTTCCGCCTGCGGGGGAGATGTGAGAAAAGCCATGAACGCCGTAGAGCTGTGCGCCCTGTCAGCTCCTCTTGTGGAAGGAAAACGAGTAGTTACATTAGAGCTGGCCCAGGAACTCACCCAGCGCAGCGCCATGCGTTACGACCGGGAAGGAGACGAGCACTATGACATCGTGTCCGCTTATCAAAAATCCATGCGCGGTTCCGACACGGACGCCGCCCTGCATTATCTGGCCCGGTTGCTGGAATCCGGGGATCTTCCTTCCGCCTGCCGGCGGCTTATGGTATGTGCCTGCGAGGATGTGGGCCTTGCTTATCCCCAGGTAATCCCCATTGTCAAGGCATGTGTAGATGCCGCCCTGCAGGTGGGCCTTCCGGAAGCCCGGATTCCTTTGGCGGATGCCGTCGTCTTAGTATGCCAGTCCCCAAAATCCAATACTGCTTATCTGGCTATTAACGCCGCTATTGCTGATGTCCAGAAAGGAAAAACCGGCAATATTCCCCGCCGCCTGCAAAACAAGCATTTTGATGGGGAAGATAATCCCAATAAGGGACAGTTTTACCAATATGTACATGATTATCCCAACCGCTGGGTAAATCAGCAATATCTTCCGGACGAACTCAAAGATGTCTCTTATTATCAATATGGAGAAAATAAAAATGAACAGGCTTTCAAGGCCTACTGGGAAAAAATAAAACAGGGCAAAAAGAAATCCGAGTGATCTATCTGAGATCACTCGGATTTCTTCTCAAAAGCTTTTATTTTAATTGAAAAATAGATTTTGGAGCACCGCATACAGGACATACCCAATCAGCCGGTAATTCTTCAAACGCTTCATCTGGATCATTATAAACAAACCCGCAGATCGTGCAAATATAACTGTCCAGTATTTCCTGTCCTGCCAATCCCTCCTGATAGGTGGGGGAGTTCTTAGGAGCGGTCCCTTTAATCACCTGCTGATAATATTCATAGGTCATAGGTTTATTTTTATAGTCGTCGCTGCCTCCTGTAATCTCCGCTATAAAAACCGTGTGGGTAGGTGTTTCCACAGAAGTGACTACTTTGCAGAGGAACCAACAGCAGATATGTTCTTTCAGGACCGGCAGGCCCTCCCGTAAAATTTTATGGCGGATATTTTTTAATTTATCTGTATCACGTCCAGAGTTTAGCCCCAAAGCTCCTATCACTGTTCCGGACGTATTTTCTGAAATCACATTCACGGTAAAAATACCACTTTTTTTGATACATTCATTGGTGTAATTATCATGATGGATACTAACAGCAATCATCGCAGGATCGGCGGTTACCTGAAACACTGTATTGACAATACACGCCGATGGACGGTTTTCCCCTTTTACACCAATAGCATACATTCCAAAGGACAATGTCCTTAATATTTCTTCTTTCACTTTGTAAGCACCTCGCTTATCCTTCACTTATTGTATTTTACCACAGTGAGACATGCCCTACAATATGTATAAGAAATAATTTTCATTTTATGACTTTTCTGAATAAAATTCCTGTGAATCAAAACCACGCCCAAAGGACGTGGTATGAATGATAAGCCCTATAAGGGCATAATACCAGCAGCGCCTAAAGGC
>CAKUYY010000119.1 GCA_934717555.1 uncultured Clostridium sp. | reverse complement strand
CCCTTGATACAGCGCCCAATGACAGGCTATGCATCTTGGTAGTCTCTAGTCCGTGACCAGATACGAGACGCTCTCCGGTTCACGTTCACCGCTAAGTGACGCCCTTATCCAAGCCGCGGTACTCCCGGTAAGGACGGCAGTCTGTTATTAGGCTGCTAACGCAACTCCTCTGTTGAAAGAAATTACGTTGTTAGAATTATTATCTTTGTCGTTTATTTTTAAACGCGTGGATTTTAAAGCGGTTCCACAGCCGCTACTCGCTTACTGTTGTTCACAATCCCCGTCGAAACCATTACATCCCCATATGATAGGGAATCTGAAAAAATTATCGATTCCTTTCTTTCATTGCGCGCTCGATATCCCGCTTGGCTGCTTTAGCCGCCAGATCATTGCGCTTGTCATAGAGCTTTTTACCTTTACATAGCCCAACCTGAACTTTGACCCGTGGACCTTTCCAGTAAAGAGAAACAGGAATCAAAGAATATCCGTCCTGCTTGACTAAGCCAAACAGGCGCATGATCTCTTTCTTATGCATCAATAGCTTGCGTACCCGCACGGGATCACGGTTAAAAATATTTCCCTGTTCATAAGGGCTGATATGCATTCCATTGACCAAAAGCTCGCCGTCAACAATGGAGCACCAACTGTCTTTGAGATTGATTTTGCCGCTGCGCACGGATTTAACCTCTGTACCGCACAGCTCAATGCCCGCCTCAAAGCTCTCTTCTACAAAGTAGTCATGAAAGGCTTTTTTGTTTTGTGCGATTGTCTTGAGATGTATCTGTTCTTTTCCCATAAAAAAGCCCTCCCTTCTTTGTAGTATCTTAGCTTATCATAAAAAAGATGATTTGTCAATCTGTCCAAAAATTTTTATCGTTTTTATGGGATTCAAAATAGAATTCCATTACTTTGAAAAGTGTGGATTCTGGGGAAAGATGAAATTTTTGCTAAAAAGGATTGATAAGGAGGCTTTAAGGAAGTGGGAACATAGAAAATTTTCTATCATACTGACATATTAACCAAGGAAAACACAACTGTTATCGATACCCACGCTATACAGCAGGGGAGAGGGAAAGAAAAAATCCTATCATTATTGTCATAATTCTAGTAGGGATTATTTTATTCTCTATGCGCTTTCCCCATTTGTTTTACCGGGGAAAAATGGTATAATAAAAAAGTCATTTTTGGGGAAAAGCAAAATCGGTATATGACTGTTGCCGATTCATTTCCTGACAAGGCAGTTCATTCCGGTTTGGCTTTTTGTTCCAGGTGGAGTTTTTTTATTCGCCTGAGATCCGCAGAAGAAGCAAAATAGGAAGGATGGAAACGAGGACTAGATATCCTCGTTTTTTTCATTCCTATAACGTGCAAGCCTATCGTGAGGGCTTTGTTTGATGAAAGATGTATCCCAAGGGATGCTATGATGAAGAAGAGAGGTTTTACATGAATCAAATTCCGTTTACACAGTTACCATTGCTACCAGAGATTCAGCACGCTCTGGATGAGATGGGATTTACAACCGCTACCGAAATTCAGTCCAGCAGTATCCCGGTGATCCAACAAGGCCATGATGTGATTGGCCGTTCCCAGACAGGAACAGGAAAGACCATTGCCTTTGGAATCCCGGCTTTGGAGGCTATTGATCCCTCAGACCGCAATGCTCAGGTTCTCATTTTATGCCCCACCCGGGAGCTGGCAGTACAGGCCTGTGACGAACTAAAAAAACTTTCCCGTTTTATGCCGGGGATCAAAACCGCGGATATTTACGGGGGAGCTCCCATGGATCGCCAGATTACCCGCCTGCGCACGGCTAATGTGGTAGTAGGGACGCCAGGGCGCGTGATGGACCATATGCGGAGAAAAACATTAAAATTACATCATCTGAAAATGATCGTTCTGGATGAAGCGGACGAGATGTTGAGCATGGGATTTCGAGAGGATATCGAGACCATCCTTTCGGAAACGCCGGAAGAGCGCCAGACCATCCTGTTTTCCGCTACTATGCCGCCGGAAATTTTGGCCCTCACCAAGAAATACCAGAAGGCTCCCCAGCTGGTGGAGGTCAACCGCAAACAGGTCACAGTGGAAAATATCGAGCAGTCCTATTACAATGTACCCATGGGAAGAAAAATGGATGCTCTCAACCTGTTGCTGAGATATTATGATCCCAGACGCTGCATGATTTTCTGCAATACCAAAAAGATGGTAGACGATATCACAAGTTATCTGTGCCGGCATGATATCCAGGCAGAAGGACTACATGGAGATATGAAGCAATCCCAGCGTACCAAAGTGATGGATTCCTTTAAACAGGGGAAAACTGTGGTATTGGTGGCCACTGATGTGGCGGCCCGCGGGATTGATGTGAGTGACATTGATTATGTGATCAATTACGATATCCCCCAGAATACGGAATATTATGTGCATCGCATTGGAAGAACGGGGCGTGCCGGCAGATCTGGAAAGGCGATCACCTTATGCAGCGGATACCGACAGGTGGAAGTACTGGTGCGGATCGGACGCCTGGTCAAGGCCCATATCCAGGAGGAAACCATTCCGGGAATCGCGCAGATTCAGGAAAAGCAAAGGGAACGGAGTATCCGGCAAGTAGAAGAGGCGATGAAAGAAATTTCAGAACTTTCTTATGAGGCAGTAGTGGATCAACTGCTCAGCCGTGGCTACGACGCGAAGATATTGGCTGCGGTACTGATGGAACTGCATTTTGGCAGCCAGAACTGCGATGTAGAAGAGATCAAGGTTCCCATAAGAAATCGGGATTCCAAGGATCAGGGAGGTTACCGGAAAATCAGTATCAATGTGGGCCGGATCCAGCGCGTGGCACCCAACCATATCGTGGGGGCCATTACAGAACGCACCCATTTAAGCGGTAAGGATATTGGAAAGATAGAGATTTATGACAACAATACAGTGGTTTCTATTCCGGAAAGGGAAATTGACGAGACATTGGCCCAGATGAAGAACCTGAAAATCTGTGGAAATCCCACGGTGACTACTTTATATCGTTCTTCAGAGGGGGAATGGAGACGCGGCTCCAATAGAAATTCCCGCGGGGGAAATCCTCCCAAGAAAAAAAGGCGCTTGGAAAAATCCCATGGTTCTTCTCGAAGGAAGTCCCACGGTTAACAAAAAATCCCCGGAGCCCTTATGGGGTGAAGTAGTCAATAGTTAGTAGACACAAAATAACCTAAGCCACCAGTTCTGTTCTAAACAGGACTGGTGGTTTACC
>CAKUYY010000118.1 GCA_934717555.1 uncultured Clostridium sp. | reverse complement strand
GATGTAGCTCATCTGGTAGAGCGCCACCTTGCCAAGGTGGAGGTAGCGAGTTCGAGCCTCGTCATCCGCTCCAAAAGAAGGATGTTTTAAAGAAATAGATTTTAAAATATCCTTTCTATGGCGTCATAGCCAAGTGGTAAGGCATGGGTCTGCAAAACCCTGATTCCCCAGTTCGAATCTGGGTGACGCCTCCAAAAAGGAAAACTCTCCATCGTTTTCGATGGAGAGTTTTTTGCATCATAACAACTATAAAAAAGCCGCTGGTAGAATTTATACCAGCGGCTTTTTGTTACATGCCAGAACGAGGACAATTCATTTCAAAGATATCATCAATCATGCGATGAACAAGCCTAGCCTCTTCCGTATCTGCCAGAGTATAATGGACCTCTTTTCCCACTCTGCGAAAGCGGATCAGTCCAGTCTGCTTTAAAGTGCGCAAGTGATGGGAGACAGCGGAACCGCTCATATTTACGGCAGCTGCAATGTTACAGACACATTCTTCGCTGTGGCACAATAGCCAAAGGATTCTCAAACGGGTGCTGTCGCATAATTGCTGAAAGGTATCCGCGGCCTTGGCAAAAGCATCCTCTGGGGGAATTCTCTCCAAAACAAATTCAATATCTTGTCCAGGGTCATGAGGCATATGATCAGGATGCGCGGTATGGTCACACATGGGGCAAACTCCTTTTTAGACTAAAAAAATCAATTCTTATTTCTTTCTATGATACCCTTCTAAAATTGGATTGTCAAATATAAGCTCTTTTTCTAGCCCTTTTTCAAGAAATCCTCATGAATATTTAGAAATTTTTTTGAGAAGAGCACCAAGAGATCTATAGAAGCAAAATGATTTACGGTCAGATGGTCAAGTTTTGTAATATTATGAGAATGGAAAAGCTGCTGGATGGATAATTTCTTGCGTCTTTGCCATAATATCGAAATGGACATCTTAACAAAATCTTTTTCTGTTAGGTTTTTTTGAGGAAACAGAGATAGGATGTTTAAAATAGCAGCTTTCCGGCAACTATATGGATGAGGATTTCCTCTATTCAAAAGATTCGGAGCGTGAAAAAAGTGAATATAAAGCGAGGAGATATTTTTTACGCGGATTTAAGTCCGGTAGTCGGATCTGAACAAGGCGGAGTCCGTCCGGTTTTAATTGTCCAGAATGACATAGGCAACCGTTTTAGCCCTACCGTAATCGCGGCGGCCATCACCAGCCAAAAGGCAAAGGCCAACCTTCCTACCCATATTAATTTGCAGGCCCATGCCAGTGGGTTGGCCCGGGATTCTGTGGTGCTGTTAGAACAGATCCGTACGATTGATAAAAGAAGGTTAAAGGAAAAAATGGGGTGTCTGGATCATACTTCTATGGACCGGGTAGACCAGGCGCTATCCATCAGCTTTGGATTGGGCAATACAGAAGATGATATGAGGGAGGCTACATAGGCCGGCCTTACAAAAAGAATATTTTTTGCAGAAGGATTCCATACTAACAATGGGGTCATTTGCTAAAATAAGTTTGAAATAAACGATAAGAAGATTTCAGGAAGAAAAAGGAGAGGAAAACATTGCACAATTGCCATAAAAAGAGTTATCTGCTATCGAAGATCAGCTTGGTGCAGAAAAGCTCCTGGTAACAAAATTTAAAGCTTACGCACAATCATGCCAAGACCCTCAGTTAAAGGCAAAGTGTGAACAACTGGCAGGAAAACATCAGGAACATTACGACCGGCTGCTTAGCTGTTTAAATTAGGAGGAAGAAATCATGAATCAATCCAATACGGATATGACAGAAAAAGAGATGATGACAGACATCCTAAACTCTCAGAAACAAATGACCGGCATGTACAATACCTTTGCCAATGAATGTAGTGCCCCGGCGGTGCGGGACGAGTTTATGAATTTGCTGAATGAAGAGCATCAAATACAAGCGGATGTTTTTTCAGAGATGCAAAAACGCGGATGGTATCCGGTTGAGAATGCAGAACAACAAAAGATTGAGCAGGCAAAACAGAAGTACAAGAATGCACAATAGAAAAGAAGAAAAGCCTTCCTCTTAGAAAGGGGAAGGCTGTTCTTCTGCCTCCTGTACATGTTATGACAGAAATATTGAGGGGAGAGTGGGATAATAAGGACAAAACCGGATAGGAGAGGGAGTATGAAACAGGTTATTTATGTGGATGTTTTAGTAGCGGTCAATTTATTTGTGAACTATTTCCTGTTGCTGGCCACTGCAAAATTCTTTTCCTTATCTGTCAAACGTTATCGGATTCTCCTGGCGTCAGCGCTGGGAGCGGTATATTCCCTTTATATTCTATTGCCTACATTACATACTTTGTTTAATATTGTGATAAAGCTGGTTATGTCCATTACCATCACAATGGCTGCATTCGGCATCCGTCCTTTCCGTATGTTGGGGAAAACGACACTTTGCTTTTATGCAATGAATTTTGCTTTTGCTGGTATTATGACGGCACTGTGGTATCTAACGGCGCCGCAAGGCATGGTTTTGAACAATGGGGTAGTTTACTTTGATATTTCGCCGCTTTTGCTGGTAATTGCCACACTTATTTGTTATTTCCTGGTGCGCTTCCTTCACTGGATCATAGGGCAGGGTACCCCAAAAGCGCTGTTTCTGGATTTGGTGGTCAGTATGGGAGAAAGTACTGTAACCCTGCGGGCCAAGATTGACACGGGCAACAGCCTGACGGAACCTTTTTCCCATTTACCCGCGGCGGTTGTGGAGTATGAGGCGATAGATAAATTGCTTCCTAAGGAGATTCGAGCATGGTTTCAAAAAGAACGGGTAACAGCGGGGGGATCCCTATACGTTTCAGAGATAGAAGCACCAAATTGTAGAATGGTTCCTTTTCATGCTGTTTCGGGAAAAGGGGTATTGCCCGCTTTTCGGCCAGATTTTATAGAAATAAAAGGGCAGAGAAAGGACGCTTATATCGCTGTATGTGAGACAGGTATGTTCCATGGGGAATATGCGGGCCTGGTGAATCCTCAGCTTATATCATAAAGGGAGTGGAGTATGATGAATTTTATAAAAAGGCTGTTGACAAATATAAAAAACCGGCTTTACCATATTATTTTGAAAATTCACCCGGCAGAGAACATCTTTTACATCAATGGCCCGGAAACATTGCCCGCTCCGCTTACTCCAGAGCAAGAAGCGGAAGTAATGAAAAAGATTGAACGGGGGGAAAAGAATGCCAGGGAACCCCTGATTACCCACAATTTAAGGTTGGTAGTATATATTGCCAAAAAATTTGATTCCAATGGAGCCAGTGTGGAAGAT
>CAKUYY010000117.1 GCA_934717555.1 uncultured Clostridium sp. | reverse complement strand
CTGCTGAGAATATCCCAAATTCTCCAAGCCAAACGCCAACTCATGCCATACCTTATCCGTGACAATCTGATGATCCGGATTTTGCAGCACATACCCAATCTGACCGGCTTGTTCCCGCCTGCTTACCTCACACAATAGATGATCTTGAAACCGGATTTCTCCCGTCCGGGTTCCGTGGGGGGTAAATATAGATTTTAAGTGGCGCAGCAACGTGCTCTTGCCACAGCCAGATTTCCCACAGCATACGAAAAACTCCCCCTGCTCTATCGCAAAGGAAACATGGTCCAGCGCTTTTTTTTCCTGTCCGGGATATGAGAATGTTAATTCTTTGATGGTATAGACCGTATTTTGCGCCATTTCCACATCTCTCCTATCTGTAATATTACAGGGAAAAAGCAAAGCCCCCCATAGGCAAAATAAATAAGAAAACCAAAGGGCCGGTAATCCGGCATTTCTATTGTGGGAAAATACTGAATGGTATTTTCCCCGAAAAAGGCCCCTATGCATACCAGCAAGAAAAGCAAAATGAGAACTGCCAGGGCCGCCCTGTCCCTTCGGTCAAACCGATAAATAGAAAAATTGGTACGCCCTTTTAGCCCATATCCCCGGGAACGCATAGAATCTGCCGTTTCAATGGCGTTTTCCAAGCTCCAGGTCGTGAGGATAGAAACGATATGAATGCCGTTTCTCGCCCGCTGTAAAACGCTTCCATGGGATACATCCCTTCCCATACATTTCTGAGCGTGGGCAATGACCTTGGTCCTTTCTTTTAACATGGGGATGAAGCGTAAAACCATGGAAAAGATCAAAGACAAGGAAGGGATAGCCTTTCCAAATAAATAGATAAATTTATCCGATGTCATGACGGAATTGTAACAGGAAAACCAGATAATAACCGAAACAAACATAACCGCCGCCGCGATTCCATACAAAAGGGATTCCAATGTGATAGAAGTATCTTGGAAATAAAATAAGACTGTAGCGCCCTCATGGCTGAAAATCGGATTGATGAGAGCAATCAGTAATAGCATGGGAATCATATACAAAAAGTTAAATTTCACGGCCCTTCTTCCATTCAACAGCATGGAATAGGTTATAGATCCCACTAGGGAGATCCCCAGAAATACTGGATGCATAAAAAACATACTAAATAAAATAACAACAGCAAAATAGAAAAAATTAATAAATGGATGGTATAAGGAAAAAGAATCCCTCACGTTCTCTCCCCCTCCTTCTCTTACCGAATAAAAAAGAACCAAGGTATCTTCCTTGGTTCTCAGAAATCGACACAGAACATCAAAATCAGCTTATCTACCGATATTTCTCTGCCTCTCGTTCTTTCCCCACCGAAAGTTCACGTTCTTATTTACGGCAGGTCTCCTGGCTTTGAATTCTTCCTACTTTACTACATCTTCCCGGTTGCCCAGTGATTGGAAACAGAAATTCCACGAGTATTTCGTCCTTCTTACAGTAGAAGTGAGCTGCTGCGGATTTTCACCGCATTCCCTTTTATCATAAAGACCGTAAATGGTTTATTTTATGGTATCCTATCCTTCCCAGATTGTCAATGGATTGAGGCTGAATTCCTTCTATTTTGTCTTGGAAAAAGAATTTTGAAATGATCCGCAGATTTTTGATGTTCTTTGCGTTTTCTTAACCTCCCTCTGAAAAGGTTAACACCCACTTTACCCCTGATAACGTATAATAAAGATAGAAACGGAGGTTTTTTTATGATTTCTGGATTTATTGGCATTTTGATTTTAGGGTTGACAGGATATGGGCTTGTCTGCGTGACCGACCATATTATTTCTGGTAAGCACAAAAATAATAGATAATAATCGTAGCTTTCTTGGTTTGAATACCACGTAAATGGAAAGACTATACCCTGACTATCCATAAAAGTGAGGGAAACGATTTGGAAAAGAGAGAATATTGGTACCGAAAAATAAACCCTTATTTGATTGGGTTTTATTGCGCGGTAAATATAGGGTTGGGATTTTATTATATAATATTATCTCAACCTTATTTTTATCTATTGGCCTTCTGTGCTCCACTTTTTTTGTTACTTCCCATAATCTGGAATCGTATCTTTAGCCTGTACCCTGTTTATGAATTTCATTTTATCATCTATTTTTTCTGCTTTCTTCTCTACACCGTAGGGCTAGTCATGCAGGGATATTCTTATATACCCTTTTACGATAAATTCGCCCATACTCTTTCCGGCGTATTTTTTACATTGTTGGGAGTAATCTTTTTTTATCTTTTAAAGCCTAAAAAAGAAATAAAAAAATCTGATTTTCCATTACTCTCCGTATTTTGCCTTTCTTTTTCTATCGCAATAGCTGGGATCTGGGAAATCGGGGAATATCTTGTGGGAACTTTTTTCCCTTCCTTAGATCCTCAACAGGTCAGTATCACAGGGGTAAACGATACCATGCAGGACATCATTGTTTGCGTGCTTGGTTCTTTTCTATTTTATTGGGGGCTTGTGATATCTTTTAGAAAAGGCAAGCCAAATTTTTTGCTGGCAGGATTTGACACATTTTTTCATAAAAATATCGCGAAAGATTTTTCCTCCATGAGTAAATCAGAAAGTAACGGTTTACAATAAGTTTTGGAGGTGTTTGATATGTCTAAAGATTTAGAAATGCTGAGTGTAATCTATCAAAACGCTGAAATGGGAAAAGATACGATTACGCATCTCATAGAAATTACCGATTCCGTGGACTTCCGTAAGCGCTTAGAGGCACAGTTAATAGAATACCAGGGAATCTTCGATCGTGCTGACCAGGCAATCCAGCAGCAGAAAAAAACAGTGGAAGGGATCGGCCCCTTCGCCAAGATTTCTTCTTATATGATGATTAACTTTAAGACACTGGCAGATAAATCCCCTTCCCATATTGCAGAAATGATGATTCAAGGAAGCACAATGGGAATCGTGGATATGACAAAGAAAATAAAAGAACTGCAATCGGAAGTCTCTCCCGAAGTTTTAAAGTTGGCAGAAAAACTACTAAAAACAGAACAGAGCAATGTGGAAGAAATGAAAAAGTTTTTATAAGAAAAGGATAGGTCAAAAACTTGCGTCATCTTATATTTCATATATAACAAAATGTCTGAATATTGAGATAGTTATAGACTATAGACCTTTAAATAAAAAACAACATTCAGCGAAGTATTTCTGCTGGGTGTTGTTTTTGCTAATAAAAAGATAAATATTTTAGAATAGGAATCAAAACCACGCCCAAAGGACGTGGTATGAATGATAAGCCCTATAAGGGCATAATACCAGCAGCGCCTAAAGGC
>CAKUYY010000116.1 GCA_934717555.1 uncultured Clostridium sp. | reverse complement strand
AGGTCTTTTTTTCTTCAATTGTCGCTATCGCTTTTTCTTTCTCCACCGGCTTAGCCGGTGGTTGTCAATACAATAAAAAGATCTGCTCCATTTAAAAAGCAGATCTTTTTTGATGTTCTGATTACCATTGTATCTGTCGCAATACCCCTTGTAGCGCCTCAGCGGAACGCATCAAAAGCTGTTGTTCCGTCTCATCCAGAGGAATATCCAATACCTTTTCTACCCCTGAGCTACCTATAATCGTTGGAACACTCATACAGATCTTCTCCAAACCATAATGTCCGCTGATCAGGCTGGAAATAGGTAAAATAGAGTGTTCATTTCGGACAATACTCTCAGAGATCCTTTTCACTGCCATAGCAATGCCATAATAGGTCGCCCCTTTCTTTCTGATAATCTCATAAGCGCTGTCCCGCACATCCACAAACAGGCGGTCCATATCTTCCGTATGATTTATTTCCCCTTGAATCTCACAAAAGTGTTTCAAGTCAATACCGGATATATTGGCACTGCTCCACACCGGCAGTTCGCTGTCCCCATGTTCCCCGATGACAAAAGCGTGTACGCTTCGGCTGTCTACTTGCAGATGTTCCCCTAGCAGGTGTTTTAGGCGGGCAGTGTCCAGCACTGTTCCGGAACCAATGACCCGATTGCTTGGAAATCCTGACAGTTTTAACGTGACATAAGTCAAAATATCCACCGGATTGGACACCACCAGCAAAATAGCTTCCTGATTGTGTTTCACGATTTCCGGGATAATAGACTGGAAAATCTTGACGTTCCGATTGACCAGATCCAAACGGGTTTCATTCGGCCGTTGGTTAGCCCCCGCTGTAATCACGATCAAAGCGCAATCCTTTAAGTCGCTGTAATCCCCCGCGTAGATCTGCATCGGCCTGGAAAATGGAAGGCCATGGGTGAGATCCATGGCCTCTCCCTCCGCCTTTTCCCGATTGATGTCGATGAGAACCATTTCTGAAAACATCCCGCTGAGCATCAGACTAAAAGCGGAAGTCGCTCCTACAAATCCACATCCGATCATCGCCACTTTCTGAATATTCACCATAAAAATCAACTCCTTTTTCGAAATCCTACTTCTATTATGAACCAAAAGTATATAATCATGATCATGACATCATATCTGGCTTCTTTATATTCTTTTGCTTTTTCCAGATATCTATATAGCAATTTACAGTTTACCGCTCGTTTTTAAGTATACTAAATTAGTATACTTAAATTATACGCGAAAAGAAGAAGTATGTAAAGACCTTTTAAAAAATTTTTTGGTTCAATATAGAAAAACAGAAGGATCAGATAACCCATGTAAAAAGGTTACCTGATCCTTCTTATTGGTATATAGACATTCAAAAAGCAAGTGGAAATAAAAAAAATGGAACTCTCGGGTTTCCCTAAAAATAAAACATAAGATACCCTTATCCATCACCAGTTACAGATTAGTCATCTTCCTCCTGGGATATTTGGCGGATGACTTTGCATGGATTACCGACAGCTAAGCTGTTGGGCGGGATATCCTTTGTCACAACGCTGCCCGCACCGATTACGCTGTTTTCCCCGATTGTCACCCCCGGCAAAACAATAACGCCCGTACAAATCCACACATTATCGCCGATATGGACAGGATGGGTATATTCCAGACCTTCCGCCCGTTGTTTGACATTCATCGCATGTTCTTCGGTAATAATGGAAACATTGGGAGCAATAAATACATTATTGCCAATTGTGATTTTCCCGCTGTCCATCAATTTTCCATTGACATTCAGGAAAAAATTATCGCCTACTGTGGTGTTATATCCATATGTGCAAAAAAGCGGCTGTTCCACCACACAGTTTTCTCCTGCCTTACCCAATAGGCCGCGAATCGCCTCTTGCCGTGCTTCACGGTCCAGCGGATTGATACGGTTATATTCATATAATTTCTTTACGGTCTCATCCCGATCCGCCACAAGTTCAGGATCTCCCGGTTGATATAGCAGCCCCGCATACGATTTCTCTTTCTCGGTCATAAAGGTTCCTCCTTTTGCATTCTATAATTTTTTGTATCAATCTGACACCTGATTCTATCAAACAACAAAATAAATGCAACCGTTATATACTCTGTTTCGCCAGCACATTTTCCGCAAAGGTCTCACATTGCTCATACCGTTCAATCTTCGCGTTTAAACGGGCAAGGGTATTTTGCATTTCTTCCAGTTTGCTGGCCAACAGATCCCTCTGTTCTATTAAAATCTGTTTTCTGGCCTCTTTGGTGCTTCTCCCTTTTTGGAATAACTCCACATATTCGATTAATGCTTCTACCTGTACGCCTGATCCGCGCATACATTTGATAAATTCTACCCAGCCACAGTCTTTTTCCGTATAGTCCCGGATGCCGTTTTCTTTGCGGTGTACACTGGGGATCAACCCAATCCGTTCATAATAACGTAAGGTATCAGCGGATAAATCATATTTTTTGCTGACTTCTGTGATGGTCATTGTAATCCCTCCTATTGATTTTTATTGTATCACCTAGAGTTTGTTCTAAGTCAAGCCTTTTTCAAAAAAATGATGATATTTTTTGTATCATAGCAAAAGTGGACCCATGCAGGAAGGACGTTTCCTCTTCCCCGCATCAAGCCCACCTGTGTTTTATTTTTGATCTTAATGATATACGGAAATCTTATCATTCTATTTCTATTTTTAGGGTTGCTTCCAATCCGTCACCTTCCATCACAATATAATTATCCCCGTCAGACAGGGTCAGGTCATATACGCCGTCCTGAGATGAATCGACAATGATATGTTTTTCCCTTTTTTCTATCCAGAAAAGGGTTGCCGCCCCCTCCCTGATCTCCAGATGATAGGTCAGCTTGATCTGGCGGCCCTGTTCTCCTTGGACAGACGTCCCTCCAAAAAGGCATTCCTTTCCATGGAACCCTTGATAGTCGGCTTCATATGTTCCTGTATAACTATCATCACTTTGGAAACGTTTTCCTTGTAAATTTCCATCCGGTGTTAGGGCATACCAACTGATCGACTGGAGCAGGTTATCAAATCCACCAATTATATGATCTTTCCATTGTTTATTCTCCTGACACGCAGTCAAATTCAGTATAAAAACTCCAATCAGAAACAGTACGATCATCCTCTTCATAATAAGTGCCTCCTTACACTAAAGCACTATAGAGCATCCATCCTCCCGCGCAAATCCCAAAAAACGCGTAAATATCATTGACGATCATACAAATTTGTATCAGTTTATTGCGTATCTTTCCTTTTGCATAGCAAAGTGTTGTAAAAATCCCACTGAATAACATAA
>CAKUYY010000115.1 GCA_934717555.1 uncultured Clostridium sp. | reverse complement strand
CTGTAAATACAAGAAACACTTGCTACAATAATCACATCTCGACGTTCGGATAAAGCGGAAGTCGCAGAATGCCTGAGCTTATCAATCTCGTCATTGATTGATGAATCTTTTTCTATATATGTGTCTGTAGTTGCGATATAAGCCTCAGGCTGATAATAATCGTAATAGGAAACAAAATACTCGACTGCATTTTCAGGAAAAAACTCTCGAAACTCTGAACACAACTGTGCGGCAAGGGTTTTGTTATGGGCTAAAACAAGCGTCGGCTTGTTAACATTAGCGATAATATTAGCCATCGTAAAGGTCTTACCAGAACCTGTAACACCTAGTAAAGTCTGTTCTGTGAGGCCTTTTTGAATACCCTCTGTTAGTTTTGCAATGGCTTCTGGCTGATCCCCGGTCGGCTTATATGATGATACCAATTTGAACGACTTGTTTTGTTCCATTGCTCTACCTTCCTATTATCCTATATGATTTACTCAATGAAGTGTGTTATTGCTTGAATTTCTAGTCCTTCCAAAACAAAGATCTACAAGAACCAAAATTAATTTTGTGCTATATGAAATAACTCTAGTATTATATTATAACACACAAACTGATAAAATTGAATGGATCTTTGTCTTCCAGATTTACTTTGTAATATTTTAAAGATGATTTTACTTTTTATTATTTCTCAATTATGTAATCCATAAATTTATGGGTTACATTCCTGACAAGGGGAATAACCTTCTGCAATTAAAATATCCCGGCTACCAGAATATTCTTCCTTATTTTTTCCCTTGATGGTATCGACTGACGGGCAATCCGGCAAGTGGAATTTCCGGGAGCTGGTATTTAAAATATACTTTTCCGACGGTTTAGCTGACGAATCTGTTTTTGGAGAGGAAGTGGGGTGCTCACTACTGATCCAGCTTTCACCTGTTTTATAATCGATGGTAACTCCAGGCTGGTTATTGTAGACATAGACATTATAACAAACTCCATCGCCGTTATCCTCTATGGACCAAGCTTCCATTTGTACTCCTCTTGCTACAAGTTCTTCACCTTCAAAAACAGGCGTCACACGGTATAATACATGATTACCGGTTTCCTTGACGTAATCGGCAGCCATATTCTCAAAAGGAAGCATGCCTTCTACATTCATATAACGCGTTCCGGTTATTAGGTTTTCTTCGTTGGCATTTTCCCCAGTTAGCTGGAAGCCAATCAAATGACAGCGATTATACAGATACTTTCCATCCACAAAATCATATTTTACTGTTTGCCAGCCAGAGGGCTTTATTTGGCTGATACTCTCACGATCTTCTGTGGGCATCAAATCCTCTCCAATACAGGCATAGGCAACACCACATCGTCCCAGACTATCCAAATTGCTATAGGTTTCAAAAGATTTTGTTGTTTTCTCTTCTTCAGAAAAATTGGGTTGATTCTGATTGATTTCTACATACGGTGAATCACTGAATACAGGAACTTCTTCCATAGAAACAATGGAAGAAGTAGTATCCATAAAGATATCATTTATAAAGGAACAACCACTAAATAAAACGGAAAGTACGGATAGAAATAGTAGGATTGCACACAATTTTTTCTTCATCTTATATAAATCTCCTTTGTGATTTTTTTATGGGAATGCCCAGCAAACTCCGTTTGGAAGATCATCTTCCAGGTGTTCTTCAAATCAATATCTAAATAGGTGTCTGCGGGATATCTGCGGTTCCATCGGTAAACTATTATTTTTTCAATGTTTTGCTCATAAGGCATTAAATTCAGATTTTCAATGAAACAGATATCGCCCCTTTGGGCAAAGTCCAAAGGGGTGTCTGATACCATAATAGTTTCCATATATTCTGTAAAAAGAACAGATGAAAAGCTACTAATCCATAAGTTTTGTCCTTTACTCTCCTTCCACATATCTGCAATAACCGCTTGATCCCTGCTCTGGCGGCGGTGATTAAAAAGCATACCGTTATGATCATCTACACAAACGATAACCTCCATCTCTTTTTCTCCAATCTTATGTGTATTCTCCGAGTTATTATAACAGAGGTTCGTTCTATTATCAAAGACGATATGCTAATGGTTCCATCTCGCCTATTGGATATAGTAATAGTTTTTTCCTACGCCAAATCGTCTCTCCAAAGAAATTTATTTCTTCCCCTTTTTCACTGGCTGCCGAATCACTGTCTTTAAATTTTCCGGTTTGCATTTGCGTACATCGCTCAGGTAAATCTCATGATGATATCTTTGATTGGAGATATCCAACTCATATCCCTGCTTTTCTATATACCGCTCCATATTTTGGACTGTTTCCGGCTCGTTATCATAAGGACCGATGTGCATACATTGGACACATAGTCCTTCTTCGTAGGACAAAAATTCTACTTTTGAAAAGTCCATTCCCTTCTTCACGGTAGCTTCCTCAACTGCCCAATGAAATTCTTCCTTTGTAACGAATTCCGGCAACCTGATAAGGGAGACCCAGTGAAAAGCCTCTTTACATGTGTAATCAATGCCGTGAACACCATTCTGCCACCAAAATCCTTCCAGGGGCGGAACCACATAATCAAAGTACCCATCCATTTTATGGGTTCCCTTCTTGCTCATTTTGATGGTATAAGCCATACCGTACAGCAACCTGATGGAAGCTTTATATGCTCCACCCTCTTGATTGGGATCTCCTTTTCCACGTATCGCCAAGAAATTCATATAAGGGATCTCGATGATCTGGGGCTGTCTCGGTGGCAAATAAAATTCTTTATACTCCTTTTTATAATCAAACGTTGCCACTGGAATGCCTCCTTTTTTTCGGTTTTGGCTCTAGAAGTGCCTCCCATGTAATCCTCGCTAGTTTCGTAACAAATTCCTGATTGTCGATATCCTCAATGAGAAAATAGTCCCTAGCTCCTTCATACGGCGGCACTTTTGGAATGGTCGGGAAAGCCTTCGATGTCTCCGGCGTAATTTTCATAAAGAGCTGATCGTCGCAGATCACGCCCAAAAATTTCCCATTACAGTACCATCCGTATTCCCCGAACATTTTACGGTATGAAATGTTTCCCGCATCCCGAAGCTGTTCCACCGCATACTCTACAAACTCTTTACTTGATGCCACGTTTCTCACCTGCCCGAATACACTTAGCTACATATTTCCGGGGTACATCCATCCTTGTCGCTATTTCCTCGACTGTCATACCAGTATTGAAGAAACGCCTGCACACGGTTTCCATATTTTCCCCAACTTCAATGATATGTCGGTCGGGATCATAAAACCGTACTGCCCGTTGTCCCCATGGATGCTCAACTACCGGGTGGACATACTCAAGGGAAGTAACTTTTTTGATATTTTCTAGGAATATATCAAAGGAATCCTCTTACAAGTAGAGTGCCATATCCATCCCGGAAAAGGAAATTTCGTTATTTTCCGCCTGGATCAACTTTAACCAGCTTTCTTTTGTCTGTAA
>CAKUYY010000114.1 GCA_934717555.1 uncultured Clostridium sp. | reverse complement strand
GACTCCGCTTTCACACCATTTGTTACATATAAAGATGCTGTCGACATATATGTAGGGCTTATAAATGTCTTTGTATAAAAATAACTTCCTAATGCAAAAACAATTGTAATTAAAATAATAAGCCACAGCTTTTTTAACAAAATTTTAAGAATATCAATAAGTGATATTTCTCCTATAGTTTGCAACCTTTTCCTCATCCTTCCTTCTTCTTTTACAAAATTCCACTGTATTACCTAAATTTAGTAAGTTTATCACTTGTCATATTATATCGGTCACAATCTGAAAAGTCAATCGCTTTCTTTCCCAAACTTCGACTAATTTAGATAAAAAATTTTTGTTGTGGTTGGGAAGAATTACCAATGATAAATTTATCCAAATCAACAAACTATAAATTACTCAATTTTATATTATTTACATATCATCAAAAATTATATTGCATTTTATAAGGGGATACGGTAAAATTTTAGGAAATAAATTCATCTTCGTTTTCTGAACCCAGATGAACCCCTTTAGGAGGAATAAAAAATGGAATTATTAGAAGAAATTAGTACTTTTTTACAACAGGGAAGAACTCCTAAAGTAAAAATGTTGGTACAGCAGGCGATAGATGAGGGACTAAAGCCCCAGGATATCCTAGAAAACGGTCTAATTGCTGGTATGAATGTGATCGGTGAAAAATTTAAAAATAACCAGGTCTTTGTCCCGGAAGTCCTAATTGCGGCCAGAGCCATGAACGCTGGGATTGGCCTGTTAAGGCCCTTATTGGTCTCTTCCGGCGTACAGTCCAAAGGTACCGCGGTGATTGGCACCGTCAAAGGTGACCAACATGATATTGGGAAAAATCTGGTAAAAATGATGATGGAAGGAAAAGGCTTGCAAGTTATCGACTTAGGGGTTGATGTTTCCGCAGAGAAATTTTATGAGAGCGCCGTGGAACATCATGCCCAGTTGGTATGCTGCTCTGCACTCCTCACCACAACTATGGGAGAAATGAAACGGGTAGTCCATTTATTCCAGGAAAAAGGAATGAGAGATCAGGTTAAGATTATGATTGGAGGAGCTCCTGTTACCCAAAACTATTGTGATACTATTGGTGCTGATTGCTACACACCTGACGCCGCTTCTGCGGCGGAAGCGGCCTTAGGTTTTTGCTTATCCTAAGAAGTCCTTCCTTTCTTTAATCTGTATTCTTTGTGAAGGAAGAGTAAAAAATGTACCACACCGTTTTATTGGACGCAGATAATACCCTTTTTGACTTTGACAGGGCGGAATATGTTGCCTTGCGTCAAACTCTGAATTCTTTTGGCTTATCCTATACAAAAAACGATCTTCTTTTCTATCAGGAACAAAATGGCCTTCTTTGGAAACAGTTGGAACAGGGAACCGTGTCTTTCCAACAATTGCAGGATATCCGTTTTGCCCCTCTTCTACATCGGTTGCGTTCTCCTATGGACCCCTCCCTTGTGAATCAACGTTATTTGGAATATTTGGGAGGAACCTACTTTTTAATGCCGGATGCTCTCACTGTGTGTCAGTCTCTTTCTCAGGTTGCCACACTGGCTATTGTCACCAACGGGATTTCCCGGGTACAGCATAACCGTTTGCGTTTATCCCCTCTTTTCCCCTATATCTCTTTTTGTTTTGTCTCTGAGGAAATTGGATATTCCAAACCACAGCGGGAGTTTTTTTCTTTTGTATTCCAAGAGATGGGAATACAGACACCCTCCAACGTGTTAATGGTGGGGGATTCCCTTACTTCTGATATGCGGGGAGGAATTCTGGCGGGTATCGACTGTTGTTGGTACTCTCCAGGTGGGGGAACTACCTCTCTTCCCTGCCGTTACCAGATTTCTTCTCTCAAAGAATTGGTCCCTATTGTCAAAAACGGAATATGATCAGAACATATTCGCCATTCACAACATTAAGGAACGACACTTTCCAGCAATCACAGGAAAGTGTCGTTCCTTCTTTTTGTATAATCAATCTTCAAGTTTGGTTATCTAAAGAATGTCTTTCTTGTTAGGTTATTACTGATCTTGATTTTTTAACTTCTCTAATACTTGGGGCTCCCCTTGTAGAATATAAAGTAGCCTTTCTATTTTATAAACAGTTTCCTTTTTTAGAATGTGCTCTATCAGCTCCACTTCTTCAAAATTCTTTTCACCATAATCCGGAGATAAAAAAAGAAAGAAACGATCAATGACATTATGACGCCACAGTAGATAGTTTCCCATTTCTTTCCCTCGTTTTGTCAGCTGTATGACTCCATATTTCTCATAATCTATATATCCTAATTCCGCCAATTTCATCACCATTTTAGAGACAGACGAGGGTTTGACATTAAGCTCCTGAGCCAGTAGGCTAACCCGGACATAACCATTTGCCTGGATATTTCGATAGATCATTTCCAAATAGTCTTCCAAAGAAGGCGTCAAATCCTGTTTTTGTTGATCTAACAACTGATAACCACGTACCGTATAAAATTTATTTTCTTCCGTATCATTCCCCTCCTCCCATCCATCCTCAATTGTCTCTTCTCTCTACTATATGCTGCACACAAGGAAAATATGGTGCATATAGTATTAGGGCAGGGAAACAATTTTTCCCCAGCTTTACTTGATAGTTGACGGGAGTATATAGATAATGGAACATATCTTTTCACTCAATCATTTACCCATTGGTCAAAAAGGCCGGGTCCTTTCCCTGGTTTCCAATGGAAAAGAACGCCGGCGTATGCTGGATCTAGGGCTGGTACAAGGTACCACTATAGAAGCCTTACAGAAAAGCCCCTCTGGAGATCCTGTAGCTTATTTTATTCGTGGGGCAGTTATTGCCCTTCGACAGGAAGACGCTCAAAAAGTCATGATTGAAAGTTAAAATTTATTCTTAATTTGTACCCATTGTAGTCTTCATTTGGTGTTTTCTTTTTTTCCAGTGCGCAAAACAAAGGATTATCATAAAATGTAATTACCTTTTATAAAAGGGCAGTTGTAATCCATCTTTTTTACCATTATAACAGCCCTATCATGTTACAGGAGGGCTTATCTTATGGGTTTAACACATCAATCTACTGGATCTTCTATTCATACCGGAGAGCTTACTATTGTCCGAACCACTCCACAGGACAAGGTAATCGCATTAGCCGGTAATCCCAATGTGGGAAAAAGCACCGTATTCAACGGATTAACTGGCATGAACCAGCATACTGGCAATTGGCCTGGAAAAACAGTAACCAATGCGCAAGGCAAATATATACATGACAACAAAAATTTTACATTGGTAGATATCCCGGGTACATACTCTTTGCTGGCGAGTTCCGTAGAAGAAGAAGTTGCCCGGGATTTTATCTGTTTCGGCGAACCTGACACGGTTGTGATTGTGGCCGATGCCACCTGTCTGGAACGCAATTTAAATCTAATCCTTCAAATTTTAGAAGTCACCCCAAAAGTAGTGTTATGCGTCAATCTATTGGAT
>CAKUYY010000113.1 GCA_934717555.1 uncultured Clostridium sp. | reverse complement strand
AAAAAATCATCTCGTTCAGAAAGTGTTTCTATGAGTTCTTGGTCCATCCCCGTCTCACAGGAAAGCAGGCCTCCAAAATCCACTATATTTTTAGATAGCTTTTCCCGAATATCCCGTAAGCAGCGTTCTTGATCCGCTCCTTCCTGATCCAACTTATTGATAAAAAAGAAACAGGGAATTTTTCTTTGTTGTAGTAAATAGAAAACTGTTTCCGTATGTCCCTGTACGCCATCTACTCCATTGATCAGGATCACTGCCGCATCCATAACTTGGATTGCCCGCTCCATCTCCCCAGAAAAATCTGTATGGCCTGGCGTATCAATCCAGTAAAAAGTATCCCCTTGAAAGGAAAATACCGCTTGTTCGGAAAATACAGTGATCCCCCGTTCTCTCTCAATTGGCTGATTATCCAAAAAAGCGTCTTTATGATCTACTCTTCCCCGGCTGCGGATCGCATGAGTGTGAAAAAGCACCTGCTCCGAAAAAGTGGTTTTCCCCGCATCCACGTGGGCCAATATTCCAATAACACGTTTCATTTTTTCTTTCCCCTGAGCTTTAACTTCATTTTCTTTTTGGGAACCTCTCTTTCTATTTCTTTTTCCTCCAACAGGAGAGGCTCCCCGTCCCCAGCGGCGTCTATCTGTTCCTCGCCGATACTTTGCCTTTTTAAGCGGCTGGAAACTGCGTCTTTAAATAGGCAATAGGCCACAGAAGCAATAGGAATTCCCACCAGCATTCCAAAGATTCCAAATATCCCTCCGCCTACTAGCACTGTGAACAATACCCATATTCCAGGTAGCCCTACAGAATTTCCCACAACCCGGGGATAAATGACGTTACTCTCCACCTGCTGCAAAATAATGATAAATAATACAAACCATACTGCTGTCATAGGATCAATCATCAAAAGCAAGAAGGCTCCTACAGCTGTTCCAAAAAAAGCGCCAAATATGGGGATGAGAGAGGTACACCCCACAATGGTGGAAATTAACGCCGCGTAAGGCATGGAAAAAATACTCATGCCAAAAAAACATAATACGCCTATAATCACGGCTTCCGTAAGCTGTCCAGTGACAAACCGGGCAAAAATTTTGTTGGAAAGCTTTCCTGCCGCGATCAGATATTCCGCTTTTTTATGGGGTAGGAAGGCCAGCACAATCTTTCTCAACTGCCGGCATAATTTTTCCTTCTGCGCCAGCATATAGACAGAGAATGCAATCCCCATGATAAAATTAAATACTCCATTAAAGATGGCCGAAGTGATACCCACTGTAGTATCAAAGAACAGGCTGGACTGATTGGAAAAGAACTGCTGTAAAGTATTAATAACCTGATCCCAATCTACCTGAAGTTTTTCTACATCCTGAGGAGATAGATTTAGCCACTGCGCCAAATTATCCGCCCATCTTTGTAATTCCTCAATATAAGAAGGAATATTCTTGACTAACATCTCAAAACTACGGCCAATTTCCGGCATAATGAGAAATACCAGCACCAGCATAATAGCCACGACTGTACCATAAGTGAGCAAAAGACAAACTCCGCGGCGCACCTTAGGCCAAATGCGTCCTTCTTTTTGGTTTAGAGCACGAAAAACATACTCTTCCCAGAATTTCAGTAGCACATTTAAGATAAAAGCGATGCAAAGGCCGATAATAAGAGGACTTAACAGCTTATAGCATCCCCATAAAAACTGGATTACCACATCTACCCGCTGCATAGCTAGGAAGACTAAAATACATACAATTACTATAAATAAAATCTTTTTGATGTTCCCCCGGTTTAAATCCATAGAAACAATCCTTTCCTAAACAAAATGTGGATTATGAAACAGATCTTTGAGATCCCATTTTCCTGCTTTTGGTACTATTCTCTCCCACTCTCAGGAAACTGTCAAGCTTTTTTCTGATTTTGCCCAAAATAAGTGCTCTGCATACAAAATTCACCTTCCAGTAATAGACTGTATTTAAAACTTATGGATTCCTTACCATTTTTAATATCTGCCTCTCAAATAAGTATTTGACAAATATAAAAATTTAAAGTATATTAGGAATATCTTAAATACTAAAATTACAGGAGGATTATATGGCCAAACCTTCTAGACTTGCTAACATTGGCAAAGAATGTGTTGCTTGCGGATGTTGTGTGCGTATATGCCCACGGGAGGCAATCCAGATTGCATGGGGCATTTCTGCCTATGTAGACCAAGAAAAATGTGTCGGCTGTGGGAAATGTGCAAAAGTATGTCCAGCCGATGTGATTGATATTGTTGAACGGGGGACTACATCGTGAAAAAAAAGAAATGGTACGATTATCTTTGGATCGCCGAGTTACTTTATCTCTTTTTAGGACTATTTAACATCCTATTTGCATGGTTGGGTATGTTATTTTTCACCATTCCTCTTTTGGTTTCTATCTTTGGAGGTAGCAAAGCGTACTGTAACCGTTATTGTGGACGGGGGCAACTTCTGGGATTACTGGGTGAAAAATTGAAATTATCAAGGAATGTACCACCGCCAAAATTTTTGCGCAGTCGATGGTTCCGATATGGTTTTCTTACATTTTTTATGGTGATGTTTGGCTTAATGGTGTTCACTACTTATAAGGTATTTACAGGCGTGCCTATTTCTCAAACAGTAACACTGTTGTGGGTATTCAAGCTTCCGTGGCAGTGGGCAGATATCAGTCTAGTCGCCCCTTGGTTTGCCCAGTTTGCTTTTGGATTTTTCGGTGTAATGCTTACTTCTACTGTGCTGGGAATCCTCACTATGGTATTATTTCGGCCCAGATCATGGTGTGTGTACTGTCCCATGGGAACGATGACACAAGGGATCTGTCAATTAAAAAATGGAAGGAAGGTAAAAGAATATGGAAGAACAAGCGAAAAAGATCGCGGAACTTCTGAAACTGTTAGCCAATGAGCATCGGCTGTTAATTTTATGTGCACTCATTAAAAAAAATCTTATAGTAGGCGAAATTCATAAATATGTCCCTAACATTACTGCTTCTGCTCTATCACAGCACTTAAATCAGCTTAAAACCGCCGGCATTCTTTCTTCTGAAAAACAAGGAATGAATGTGATTTATTGGATTCGGGACAAACGTGTCATTGCTTTGATCGAATCCATCAAAAAAGAGTATTGTACAGATGAAGGAGATATTACAAAATGAAAATCATAGTAAACCCACAAAAATGTCCGCAGAATCATAAATGCCCATCTATTGCAGTCTGCCCTCAAGGTGCGATTACGCAGCAAACCATTTATTCTTTACCAATGATAGATGAGGAAAAATGTATTATCTGTGGAAAATGCATGGGGTTCTGCCCCAAAAATGCTTTTGAAAAAGTATGATAAAATCAAAGATTAAAAGGATAGGGGCTCTTCATCCATGTTTTAATATTTTTCAAACTTCCTACATAACTATCCTTAAAATTGACAGATTACAATCAAAACCACGCCCAAAGGACGTGGTATGAATGATAAGCCCTATAAGGGCATAATACCAGCAGCGCCTAAAG
>CAKUYY010000112.1 GCA_934717555.1 uncultured Clostridium sp. | reverse complement strand
GATGAGAACCGGTACGACGGAGGCCGTTATCATTACCCATGGAGGAACGATCATGACATTACTGGCCGCCTATGGAATTCCCAGGGCGGGATTCTATGACTGGATGGTGGGAAATGGATGCGGGTATTCCATGCGCATTACTCCGGGGCTTTGGATGCGGGATAATGTAGCGGAAGTATATGCGAAAATTCCAATGGATCTGGAAGGGGAAAAAGTACCCAAGAGCGAATACATCATTAATCTTGCCAGGGAAGCCGCTGACAGGGCGTATGGGCAACATGACAAGTAAAAGGATTTTTTGAAATTGTATCTAAGTTTACATTCTTCTGAAACAAATTATGACATAATACAAACAGAATTGAGGCGGGCAAAATGGCCGTCAGTTTATGTATGATAAGGGGATTGAATGATATGAAAGAATACAAAATTACTTTGCTCAAGGGCGATGGGATTGGACCGGAAATTGTCAATGAAGCGGTCAAGGTTCTCAATAAAGTAGCGGAGAAATATCAGTTTTCCATTCAATATGAAGATGCTTACCTAGGCGGGATCGCTATTGATAAAACGGGTGTCCCCCTGCCGGAGGAGACCATCACAAAATGTAAAGCTTCCGATGCCGTATTGCTGGGTGCAGTGGGCGGCCCTAAATGGGAAAACCAGCCCGGCAACAACCGCCCTGAGGCCGGCCTGTTGGGAATTCGCGGAGCGTTGGGATTGTTTGCCAACCTGCGTCCTGCCGTCATTTTTGAACCTTTGCGGGAAGCGTCTCCTTTGAGAGCGGAAATCATCGGGGAAGCCATGGACATTATGGTTGTACGTGAATTGACAGGCGGTATTTATTTTGGGGAGCGAGGCAGAAAAGAGAAAGAAGGAGTTCCCGCCGCTTATGATACGGAAATGTATACGGTTGCGGAAGTGGAACGTATTGCACGGGTGGCTTTCCGCATGGCGATGAAGCGCGGAAAAAAGCTGTGCAGCGTAGATAAAGCGAACGTGCTGGAATCCTCCCGTTTGTGGAGAGAAACTGTTGTCAAGGTGGCCCAGGAGTATCCGGAGGTAGAGTTAAACCATCTCTACGTAGATAATTGCGCGATGCAGCTGGTACGCAATCCCAAGCAGTTTGATGTGATCGTTACTTCTAATATTTTTGGGGACATCTTATCTGATGAGGCTTCCATGATCAGCGGTTCTATTGGAATGCTGGCTTCCGCCAGTTTGGGAGAAGGAAAGTTAGGGCTGTACGAGCCGATTCACGGTTCCGCACCGGATATCGCAGGACAGGTAATTGCAAATCCTTTGTCCACCATCCTTTCCGTAGCGATCATGCTGAGGTATTCCCTGGATCAGGACGAAGCCGCAGATGACATTGAGAAAGCTGTAAATGAAGTACTTAAAACTTACCGTACTCCTGATATCTATACGGAAGGAACCAAAAAAGTTTCCTGCGCGGAAATGGGCGATTTGGTTTGTGCGCAGTTGTAAGAACAAAAAAGAGATAGCAAAAAGAGGCTGGACTTCTTGTTACAGGGTCCAGTCTCTTTTTGTCAATAATAATGATTGAAAAGAGATTATAAAAGGATTAGATAACCAATATAAGTGAAAATAATTCACAAATATTAATTGAT
Organism: uncultured Clostridium sp.; assembly: GCA_934717555.1. GTDB lineage: Bacteria > Bacillota > Clostridia > Oscillospirales > Acutalibacteraceae > CAJFUH01. The sequence continues at coordinate 1,940 of CAKUYY010000112.1, read as the reverse complement.
TAAAATAGTCAAAGACTTTTTCATCATAAATAAAGAATGAGAAAAGCAAAGCCAGAATCGTTGAAATAAAGCTATCAATATTGTTTTCTAAAATATAGCAGAATATACTTAAATAAGTAAAGAAATATATTTGTTTTTTGTTTTTCGAAAATAATCGTTTATTTTTTGTTGAAAAGTGGCGAAATATTGATTATAATTAAACAGGAATATTCATATTAATGGAAAAAATGGAAAATAATTACATAAATAGGAGACTGTATGAAAACGGTATGTAATCAATTTATTAAAAATTTTTCAGAAATTGTTCCATTACAGGAGAAAAGCTCTATTTTGTATAATTTAATTGAAATAAAGGAATATCCTGAAAAATGGTTTGGAATCGAAATAGTTTACCGGTCAGAACGAGAAATGATAGTGGAATCCGTTTCCCGTCTTTCACATTCTAAAAAATATATTTGTGATATTATTACCTACCTATATGAGAATGCGGTCAGGGTGGATAACTGGAAAGATATCGTAGCAGATCTTTTTGGAGAACAGATCCAAAGAATGGAATAGCGGGGAATGCCAAAAAAGGAAAGGAGATATCTTTTGTTTATGAAAAATCGTCCCATTACCATTATGATGACGGTTGAGGATCCTGATATGGTACGGGATTTATCTCAAGAGTTGAAAGAGAAGAAGGAGATAAACTTTTTAGAGGGAAGTGTAGAGGAGGCGCAGTTTTTAAAGCAACTTTATCAGAAAAGTCCGGATCTTGTGATCTTGGAAGTGGGGATAGACAATTTAAACAGTGTAGAAATACTGCATCAATTATCTCAGAATCCCCCGAGAAAAAAACCTACTGTAGTTGTGCTTGCTAAAGAAGATCAAAAGGCTGCAATTAGCGAGGCGTTCCAGTTAGGGGTGCATTGTTGTATTATAATGCCAGTAAGTTCTTGGGAAATGGGACAAAAAATTCAAGAACTGCAGGAAGAAATGTGCGAGAAAAGCAGGCAGTATTATGAGAGATGGCTCCTGTTGATTCAACAGACAGTTAGAAGGCTAGAAGTACCCATCTATAAGGTAGGATATCCTTACTTCACAGATGCGATTTATTTGCGGATTGAACATGCGAATACCGTTTATTCTGCGATGGAAATGTATGAGGAGATTGCCCTAAAATATAACACTACTCTAAGTTGTGTAGAATCAAACCTAAGAAATATTATCAAACAGATTCCTACGCATACACAGGAATATCAAGAGATCTTTTTTCCTCGTTCAGGAAGCAAAAAAGAAAAAATGAGCAACTATAAAATGATTTCTAAATTGGCAGAATATATCAGGGTTCAAGGGAAAGATATCATAGATTAAAATACAAAAGGCTGTTATCTCAATTGATAACAGCCTTTTGTAAAATCGTCAAGGAAGGGAATAAAAGCGTTTGCTTCCCTTCTTCTTTAAATAATTCCATAAAAGCAAATCTGCTAAAAGCAACAGGATACTCTCCGAGGCCAATATGACCGATGGCGGAAGCGTAGAAAAAAGGAAGAGAGAGCCTGTGGACAGGATAGCGAGAAGCATACTGATAAGGATAGAGAGAAATACGGGAACACTTTGTTTAATGACAGTGACTTCAGAAGTCCAATTAAAATTTGGAAATAGTAGGTTAACAACCAACCCGAAAAAAGAGACAAAAAAAGAATAAAGAACAGAAAAGATCAACACAATGAAAATATAAAGTAAGTTATCAGGAAATAGGAAAGCCAGCAAAATAGAGCTTATCAGTGCGGAAGGAATAAGAAGAGAAAGGTTAACAGCGGCTTTACTGGCTAATATAGTATGCGCGGGAACCGGAAGGGATTGGGCGATCCATAGCTGTTTCCCTTCCAAGGAAATAGAACTGGCGGAACTGCAGGATATGCCGAGAGTAAAGCAAATAATGGCTGGGATAAGTT
>CAKUYY010000111.1 GCA_934717555.1 uncultured Clostridium sp. | reverse complement strand
CGCCAGGATGATCTGGAGTATAAACTGTACCGCCTGTGTCCCTCCGCGCTCCAGGAATTTCCAAAACAATCCCGCAATTACTTTTTCCTTCAATGTTTCCTTGGAATGCTGCATATCTTCCATCCTTTGCCGGTTATGCCCCCTCTTTCTGAAAGAAAAATACCGGCATCCCTGCCATCCTTGCCCAATTTTCTTACTTTTTAGTATAGCATCCCCTTCTATACAATTCAATGCATTGTTTTTCACATACACCGGTACCTGAAATTCCTTTGGATTCCTCTTATTTATTTTCGGTAATCCGACCGGATAAAAGGCTCCTCAATGGTTTCTGAAATCAACAGATGATATTTTTGTGGATGGCGGTAGGCGTTGCCATGGACTTCACTGCTCCGGTATTCCCTCAATTCATCTATCGGGAAGTTCGCAAGGTAAATACCTTCCCGCTCCCCTGCCTCTATCACCAAGGTATCCCGGGAACCAGGTTCCGAAGGCTTATAGGCGATCCCGTCAAAAGCGGAGGAATGTCCATTGCAATCCGGCTGGCCGCTTGGATAGTTGGCCGTAGCGATTCCTACCATATTTTCGTAAGCCCTGGCCCGGAGCTGGGAAAGGCGGTTAATCTCCATTGGGCAGGCGTTGGGTACCAGTATGAGCTCCGCTCCTTTGAGCATCAAGATCCTGGCGCTTTCTGGGAATTCCCGGTCATAGCAGATCATGGCCCCTACTTTTATATTTCCTTCCCGGGTATCCAAATCCGCGACATAAAAATCATCCCCCGCCGACAGCCGGCATTCCTCCCCAAAATCACAGGTATGCACTTTTGCGTAGAGGAGTACTCTGCGTCCGAACCGGTCCCACAAGCATAGGCTGTTGCGTGGCAAAGGCTCATGTTCTTCCAAAAAAGTGATCCCGATCGCCATATCGAGCTCCTTCGCCAGCGTCCCAAAAGCCTGAACAAAAGGTCCCTCCACAGAAATAGAATAGGATTTTCTTTTCTCTTCGTCTTCCGGGATCCGGTACCCTGTACTCCACATTTCTGGAAATAGGGCAATATCCGCTCCCATTTTCCTAGCTTTCCGGCATGCCTCAATCCCTTTATTCAAATTTTCCTTCAAAGTACGTCCAGGTGTTAACTGTAATAAAGCCACACATAGATTTTTCATAAATGTTATTCCTTTCCAGATGATCTCAATGGATTCTCTTTGTATTATAAAAGGTCGATACACCATTCACAACCTTTCCAATTCTTTTTTCCATTATAATCAGATGAAACCAGGACAACAGCCGCGCTGATTTTCCAGTAAAAGACCTATTTCAGATACCTGCGCAACATTGTTTTTTTACAGTGGATATGCTATACTCAATCGAGAAAAAGGCCCTCTTTACAGCAAGCAGCCTGTGAAATTGGCCAATAAGAACGGGAGAGTGGATAACACATGTCAGTCACCATCAAAAGCAGCGGGATCTCCGCACAGATTCGTTCATTGGGAGCCCAGTTGACCTCCATCCAGAATACAGAAGGTCTGGAATATCTTTGGCAGGGAGACGCGGAACATTGGAGCGGCCAAGCCCCTGTCCTTTTCCCCATCGTGGGAACCATCCGGAACGGAAAAACAGAAATAGAGGGCAAGATTTATGAGATGAAACGCCATGGTTTTGCCCGCGGGATGGAATTCCAGCTTCTGGAACAGCGGGAAGACCAAGCGGTATTTTCCCTACGCGCCAATGAAGAAACCCGCAAGATGTATCCTTTTGATTTCGAATTACAAATTATCTACCGTGTAGAAGGCAACCAACTGACCAACGAATATGTGGTTATCAACCATGATAACCGGGAAATGCCTTTTGTTGTCGGCGGCCATCCGGCGTTTAACTGCCCCCTTACCGCTGGGGAAACCTTTGAAGATTATGTGGTGGAATTTGAAAAAGAGGAAACCGCCGACTGCCCTTCCGTCAATATGTCCACTGGATTGATTGATTTTGGTAATTGCAGACGAGTTCTGGACGGGGAACGTACAATTCCTATGCGCCACGACGTATTTTACAAGGATGCGCTGATTTTTGATTCCCTGCAATCCCATAAGGTAAAACTGTACAGCAAAAAAACCGGAAAAGGGGTAGAGATGGATCTCTCCGGTTTTGATTACCTGGGCGTGTGGTCCGCGGCCAATGACGGCCCCTTTGTGGCTTTGGAACCCTGGACTGGGTGCGCTACCTGTGAGGATGAGGACGATATCCTGGAGCACAAACGCAATATGACCAAATTGCAGCCGGGAGAAAAATTTTCCGTCGCGTTTACAGTCACATTGTTCTAATTTAAATTTTGTGGACTACCCTCGACTAAATATATAAAAAATACCGATTTCATATCCTTTTATTGACAATTTTATAAAACCATCCTATAATAATTACAATAGTATCTAAATTGCAGGGATGGAGAAGGCAAGCCTGTTTTTTTCAGAGAGCCGGTGGAGGCTGCGAACCGGTAAAAAACAGGATTTTGGGATCACTCCGGAGCAGAAACCGGAAAGGCTGGAACAAAAGACGGCACCAACTGAGTATGCGTTTCCGTAAAGGCTGCGTTAAAGCCAAAGGATGAAAAGCATCTTGAGTGGGCATGGGAAACCATGTCAATTTGGGTGGTATCGCGGATAAAAAGTCCGTCCCATGAAATTGGGATGGGCTTTTTTGCATAAGAGCCGGAGAAACAGAAAAAACAAATGGGAGGAGCTAATATGGAAACAAGAGTAAAAGAAATTGCTGAAAGAATCAAAGGCCTGCGGGAAATCATGGAATTTACCCCGGAAGAAGTCGCCCAAGCGGTGGGCGTATCTACCGAGGAATATTTAAAACATGAAAACGGGGAAACCGATTTCAATTTTACTTTTTTATATAAATGCGCCGATAAGCTAGATGTGGATATTGTGGAGCTGCTGACAGGGGATAACCCCCATCTTTCCTTCTATTCCATTGTTCGGGCGGGGACCGGGCTTGATATCAAGCGAAGGGAAGGGTTCCATTACGAACATCTCGCCTACCGCTTTAAAAATAAAATTGCAGAAACTTTTTTGGTAACCGCGCCCTATCGGGAAGAAGAACAAGAGAAACCCATCAGTCTGTCTTATCATGAAGGACAAGAATTTGATTATATCTTATCCGGCAGTTTAAAAACCCAGATGGAGGACCATATAGAAATCCTTCATGCCGGGGATGCCATCTATTATGATTCCAGCAGAGGACATGGCATGATCGCTACTGGTGGAAAAGAATGTGTATTTTTAGCCATAGTGATGCGCACACAAAACGAGGAGGAAAAATAAATGATTCAGATTCATCAGAAATTTTGCAGGGAAACTTTTTATGATGGGAAACTGGTGAATTTTGAACCAGTGTATGACTCCAATTTTAACTTTGCCTATGATGTGGTAGACGCTTTGGCCAAGGCGGAACCGCAGCGCCGGGCGATGTTATGGTGTAACGATAAAGGCGAAGAACACACCTTTACCTTCTCCGATTTTTCCAAATACAGTAATCAGGCCGCCAATTTCTTCACTTCCCAAGGGATTGGGAGAGGCGACACTGTAGTGCTGGTCCTCAAGCGCCA
>CAKUYY010000110.1 GCA_934717555.1 uncultured Clostridium sp. | reverse complement strand
CCAGAGAGGAGCTCTATTTATGAATATTTGGCATGATATCAGCCCTAAGCGTATCTCTTCCACCGACTTTATCGCAGTTGTGGAAATTCCCAAGGGGAGCAAAAACAAATACGAGCTGGATAAAGAGACCGGCCTGATTATCCTGGACCGTATTTTGTATACCTCTACCCATTATCCCGCCAACTACGGTTTTATTCCCCGCACATTAGGCGACGACGGCGATCCCCTGGACGTGCTGCTCTTGTGTTCGGAGGCCTTGGAACCCCTCACGCTGGTGCGGTGTTATCCCATCGGCATGATGAAGATGATCGACAACGGCAGAGGGGATGAAAAGATCATCGCTATCCCCTTTGACGACCCTACCTATAACGTATATACCGATATCTCCCAGCTTCCCAAACATATCTTTGATGAAATGGGGCATTTCTTCTCCGTATATAAATCCCTGGAACATAAGGAAACTGCGGTGGACGAGGTACAGGGACCGCAGGACGCCATAGAAGTGATCACCAAGGCCATCGATAATTATATTGAGCACTACTGCAAATAATCTGAGATGTATCCTTTTTATAAACCCTCAAAAAGGAACAGGACATCTCCAATAGAAACGGCATTCCCAAAAGCCTTGCTATAGGCCGGGAATGCCGTTCTTTTTATCGGGATCTATTTATTTTAAAAACGGGTATTTATGATACTTCTGCTTACAATCCCACTCGCTGAATCTCTACGGTTTTAGTGGCGATATTTCGCAAAAAGGCCGCGTCATGCTCCACAAACAGCAAAGTGGGCCGGTACTGTAAAATCAATTGCTCAATCTGGATGCGGGAAAGCACATCGATAAAATTCAGCGGTTCGTCCCACAGGTATAAATGCGCCGGGTAGCACAGGCTGGAAGCCAACAGGACTTTTTTCTTCTGCCCCTCACTAAAAAACTGCATCTCTTTCTCCAACTGTACCCGGGCAAAGCCCATTTTGCGCAGAATCGCGAAAAACAACGGTTCCTCCAATCTTTGCTCTCTGGCATATTCCTTCAGTCCCCCATATAGAAAACCGGCGTCCTGCGGAACCGCCGAAAGGGTCATGCCTGACGCCAGCCGTATGGTTCCCGTGTGGGACAGCGCTTCCCCCGCGATCAGCTTGAGCAGGCTGGATTTACCGCTGCCGTTGCGGCCTGTGAGCGCCACCCGTTCCCCGGATTCCACGGTAAAGTCGGGAATCTGGCACACGGTCTTTCCCCCATAAGAGATAGAAACCCCGGAAACCTCCACGAGCCGGCGGGCATGGTGGGTTAATGGGTGTAATTTGAGGCTCTCTTCCTCGTCTAAGTTGCGCAGAAGCCCTTTTTTCTCCTCTATCGCTTGCTGTTGTCGGCGTTCCACGTTTTTGGCCCTCTGCATCATTTTGGCCGCCTTATGCCCCACGTATCCTTTGTCAGCCGCGCCCTTTTTACTTTTTTCCACCTGATCGGACCAGTTTGCCGTCCGGCGCGCGGCCGTGTCCATCCGTTTGATCTCCTTTTTCAGACGGGTGTCCTGTTCCCGCTCGTACTGGTCGTGTAATTCTTTGTTGCGTTGCCAGGAGGAAAAATTCCCTTTCTGTACCTCAATATTGGCCCGGTTGATGGATAAAATATGGTCCACGCACTGGTCCAGCAGAACCCTGTCATGGGATACCAGGATAAACCCCTTTTTGCTTTTCAAATAGCGTATAATTTCCTCCTTGGCTTTCTGATCCAAGTGATTGGTGGGTTCATCCAGTAGCAGGAACTGATTTTCTTTTAAAAACAGCAGGGACAACAGGACTTTCGTCTGTTCCCCGTTGCTCAAGGTGTAAAATGGGCGGTAAAGCGCGTCTTCCGATAGTTTTAATAATCCCAATTCCCGTTTGAACTTCCAAAGTTCCAGATCCGGGCTGTGCCGCTGGGCGATCTCTATCGTCATTTCTTCCGGATCCGGTACCTCAAACGGGAAATAGTCAAACGCTACGGAAGAGGAAATGCAGCCTTCATATTCATCATAACATCCCATCAGCAGTTTTAAAAATGTGGTTTTCCCTTGTCCGTTTCGACCGATAAATCCCAGCTTCCAATCGGTATCCAGCTCAAAGGATACGTTCTCAAAAACCGGATCGTAACTTCCCTCATAGCAAAAAGTCAAATGGGAAACCTGTATCAAAGACATAAAAAAGCACCTCCAAATCAACTAAAAAGGCCGCAGGAAAGCTCTTTTCCTGCGGCCCATAAACATTCAGAGGCGGACTTCTTCTCGATGAGGATTTCCCCATACGTATCATAAAACGCTTCCATGGTCACTCCATGGCAAGTCCCGCTGTCCATATTTCTCAAAAGGGCTTGGTTGAAAGGATGCTGCTTTCCTGCGATGGCGCAGCTGGAAAAGACCATACTTCTCCTTTTTACGCCAAATATTTCCGTTGTTTAGCAGGAAAATAAGCGCATCTTTCCACTCCTCACCTTTTATGATAGTTCTTGTCTTGTTTTTAGTATACCCGAAAACCTGTTTCTGTCAAGAGCAAAACCGCTGATGGACAAGTTTTCTGTTTTACAAGGAATCTTCGTCCCGGCAGTAAACAGCAATCGCCTTTTGCAGAAAAGACGCGGTTCCGGGCGCGTAACGGTCCAAAGATTCCCTAAACCGACTGTCGGCACCGTACATTTGCCCCAGCCCTTCCAGGATCTCCTTTGTACAGGTGTAATAATAGCGGGTGATATAATCCCGCCACGCCTGTATGAGGCTTTGTATCTCTGGGGAATCGGGGCTTTTTCCCTGTAACATTCCCTGGGAAATCCTTGACAGGATATGGTCAGCCTCTTCCTGCGCGGTTTTCCATTGTTCCTTGGTATAACCGGCGGTTTTGTTTCGATATTCCTGATAAGCGGGGGTATCTCCCCATTTTTCCTGTACTTCCTTTGCGTACCGGCGTTTTGTATCTTCCCATTCCTGTGTCATAGGATGTTCTTGATTCATGATATCCTCTCCTTGTATCAACCCCTCTACCAGGCGGATCTGTTCCTCCAGTTTCCTCTTCTGGCAGCATAAAAGCTCTTTGTGCTGCCGTAAAACCTCCTGGGAGGGAAAATCAGGCCGTGATAGGATTTCCCGAATCTTTTTTAAAGGGATATCCAGTTCCCGATAGAAAAGGATCTGCTGTAACCGGGAGATCTCCCGCTGGCCGTACAGGCGATATCCGGAACCGGTCTTTTCCGCTGGTAGAAGCAATCCGATTTCCTCATAATAATGGAGCGTGCGCACGCTCACTCCCATTTGTTTTGCCGCCTGGCTGACCGTCCATTTCATCGGTTATCCTCCTTGATTCTCGGGCACAAAACTTCCTTTTCCATCTTCTTTTCCCGCGGATCCTAAGAAAATGAAAGGAACGTTTTCTTCCCTCCTCACTGCCTGAAAGGATATTACACCCTGACGCGGCGTGAGAGTCAACCCTTTTTGTCAAACTTTTTTAGTTTTAGATGCATCTCAAAAAACTATGGTTACGGTTCTTTTTTGCCTGTGTTTCTTGGAAAATACGTTTGTTTTTTGAATCCGCTCATGCCGCGGAGGCACATCCTTTCTCTGCCGCCAGAGAAAGGATGCAAAG
>CAKUYY010000109.1 GCA_934717555.1 uncultured Clostridium sp. | reverse complement strand
AGTAAATCAGGAACAATAGCGTTAACTTCATGTGGGGCATTCTCCTCTTTAAAAGGTATCTTTTTTGTTTTCTGCACATATAAATGACAACAGTTTCATCCTACTATGGAAAAAAACGGATGTCAATCACCGTGGAAATAAAAAAGATGTTGACTTTAGGAGGTATGGTCGCATGATACAAAACCGTTTCAGGCAGCTGTTACCCTCAATAGTGGCTTTTTTTCTGCTTATTGGGACGATTTCCCTGTCGGCTTTGCTCAATGGACAGGCAAGGGCAGCGGAGAATGGAGGAACTGCTTCCCCTGCGCCATTTTCCTCAAAAGAGGAATCCTCATCCCAACCATTGGGAGAATTGGTCTCTTTGGAAGGGGAGATGCGTGCGGTATGGGTTCCTTTTATGAGTTTAAATATGCAGGATACCGACCACAGCGAACAGGCATTTCGGGATAAATTCGATCATATCGTTGCGCAAGCCAAAGAACATGGAATGAATACGCTGGTGGTACATGTGCGCTCCCATGGGGATGCCATGTATCCGTCGGATTATTATCCTTGGTCCCATCTCTTGATGGGAACGCAGGGACAGTATCCAGGTTTTGACCCCCTGCAATATATGGTGGAAGCCACCCATCAGGCGGGAATGCAGTTCCACGCCTGGTTAAACCCGTTGCGTATCCAGGTGAATCAAACCCCGGCCGCCCTATCCCAGGATAATCCATATACCCTATGGAGAAATGATAGCAATCCCGGCAACGATCAATGGGTGCTGGACTATCAGGAAGATAAATATTACAACCCGGCGATTCCCCAGGTGAGGGAACGCATCATTGACGGGGTGGAAGAGATTGTGTCCCGCTATGCGGTAGACGCCATCCATTTTGACGATTATTTTTATCCTACTTCTGACGCTTCCTATGATCAGGGTTCCTATGATGCGTATGTAGCGCAGCTGGGAGAGGGAAGTAAGCCGTTATCCTTAGCGGATTGGCGCACCACCAATATTAATACATTGATTTCTGGGGTTTACAGCGCCATCAAAGCCATCAACCCGGAAGTGAAGTTTGGAATATCTCCCCAGGGAAATATCAGCAATGATATTGGGATGGGAGCGGATGTATATAGTTGGGGCAGCGTCAGCGGATACGTAGATTATCTGTGCCCTCAGCTTTATGTTAATTTTGAACATCCCGTTCTTCCCTTTGATAAGATGGCGGATGACTGGTGTGAGTTAGTGACCAATCCTAATATTGATCTTTATTTTGGATTAGGCGTTTATAAAATTGGAACAGACGCCGATAATGGTACTTGGAATAATCGGGGAGATATCTTAAAAAAACAAGTGGAATATGGCCGGGAGAAGAGCTGCGGCGGGTTTATGCTGTATTCCTGGGATTATTTGGATATCCCGGAAACAGAGGCAGAGCTGCAACAGATGGAAGAACTGTGGACAAAATAAAAGGTGGAAATAGAAAAATGATAAGAGAATATCAGGAAAAAGACGCGGAACCATTAACTAGGCTATGGTTGGAATCCACTTGTGACGCTCATCCTTTTATTCCTTTGGAATATTGGAAAAGTCATATGGACGAAATCCAGAAAGAATATTTGCCCCATGCTCACACAACAGTCTGGGAGGAAGAAGGGGAACTTTTGGGATTTATCAGCGTGGTGGAAGAAAACTGGATAGGAGGACTGTTTTTATTGCCCAAGGCCCAAGGCAGGGGCATAGGGAGCGCACTGTTGGAATCCGGCAAAAAAAAGGGGAAACCTCTGTCGCTGGCAGTTTATTGTAAAAATGAAAAAGCTGTTTCCTTCTATCAAAAACATTCTTTTGAAATCTTGAGAAAAGTCCAGGGAGATGCTTCTGGAGAATGGGAATATCACATGCAATGGTCGCCTTATGATCTGGAATAAAATTCACGGGAAACAAAAGCCCTGTAATCATCAATAAGAAGGTGATTACAGGGCTTTTGTCCAATGGGAAATGAAGGAAAGATGTTTAATCTTCAAAAAGGGAGGTAGAAAGGTAACGCTCCCCAGTATCCGGTAACAATACAACAATACGTTTGCCTTTGTTTTCCGGACGCTGCGCTAAGATAGTAGCGGCATATAAGGCAGCCCCGGAAGAAATTCCGACCAATAGCCCTTCTTTTTTTGCCACAAAACGGGAAGTGGCAAAGGCATCATCGTTGTCTACAGGAATAATTTCATCCACAACATCGGAACGGTAGACTTTAGGCACAAATCCAGCCCCAATGCCTTGGATTTTGTGAGGACCAGGCTGGCCGCCGGATAATACCGGGGAATCTTTTGGCTCAACCGCCACTACTTTTAGATTGGGATTGTGTTCTTTCAGAGCACTGCCAACACCGGTAACAGTACCTCCAGTTCCAACGCCAGCCACAAAGATATCTACGTTGCCGTCAGTGTCACGCCAAATCTCCTGTGCGGTAGTTTTGCGGTGGATTTCTGGATTGGCTTGATTGGCAAACTGCTGGGGGATAAACGCCTGGGGGGTCTGGGCTGCGATCTCTTCCGCCCGTTCAATGGCACCTTTCATCCCTTTGGCACCGGGAGTAAGCACCAACTGTGCTCCCAAAGCCCGCAATAAGCGCTTTCTTTCTTCACTCATGGTTTCCGGCATGGTAAGGATCACTCGATATCCCTTAGCGGTTCCAACGAAAGCAAGGCCTACGCCGGTGTTACCGCTGGTAGGTTCCACAATGACAGAATCAGGAGTTAGCAGACCTCTTTCCTCTGCGTCTGTGATCATTGCATATGCAACGCGATCTTTTACACTGCCTGCCGGATTGAAATACTCTAGTTTGGCTACAATATTGGATACACCTTTTTCCTGGTTATAGTTGGTCAATTCCAACAAAGGTGTATTGCCGATTAACTCAGTTAAGCTCTTTTTAATATGCTCCATATGTCGATACCTCCATAGAATCTTTTTAAATATATCGGTTTACTAGGAATTATACGAGGCTTTTTTTTATTTGTCAAGTATTTAAAATTTTTTCTTTTTTTACTTGCAAATCCTTCCTGTTTCGTGTATAATAAACATCGTAAGTTGGAGAGAATAAAAAATTCTTTCTAAAAATAGGATAAAGATAAAAAAATAGTTGACAACTCCACTGAAAATGTGTTAATATAAATAACGCAGTCAAAATTCGGAGGGGTGTCCGAGTGGTTTAAGGAGCTAGTCTTGAAAACTAGTGATTCCGTAAGGAACCAAGAGTTCGAATCTCTTCCCCTCCGCCATTCATTTTATTATTTTATTCACCAGATGGAGAAGTACTCAAGTGGTGAAGAGGCTCCCCTGCTAAGGGAGTAGGTCGGGCAACTGGCGCAAGGGTTCAAATCCCTTCTTCTCCGCCAAATCACTGTGACAAAATAGATGTCCAAGCGTTTTGTCCAGTAAAATCAAGGGTTAACGGGCTTTTCAGAATTTCTTCTGAAAAGCCCGTTTGCCGTAAAACGCATCAAAATCCGTCACAGCGGGGCTTCCGCCTGATTTTTCAGGCCGGAGGCTCCGTTTTTTTGTTGCCTTTAGGCTTAAGAACCCCCCTGGTAGAACCAGGGGAAGAAAAAAAGGGCCATGGCAAATAAATTGGAGGAAACTAGTAGTAAAGTAACATAAATGAATGGTAATATCCTTAAAAGAAAATTTTATGAGAGAAAATATACAAAAGGTTAGAAATTACTGTAAGCCTTAAAAAGGCAA
>CAKUYY010000108.1 GCA_934717555.1 uncultured Clostridium sp. | reverse complement strand
CTTTGCCAACAGGTTCATGGTGGCCGACAAGGCGCGTTCCCGGACGGAAATCGGCAGGGAGATATCCAGTTGGCTTGAGATCAGCATACCGGATTCTGTTACAGAATATAGATCATCCTTTTCATTTTCGCAAAGAATATTGCTATGTTCCAGAAGATCGGCAAAAGCGCTGGTAATTTCAAAGTAATTAGCAAGCCCGTTATCCTGAATAATGGATATGATGTCATTTTTGGCAAGCGGGGCTTTTGCGCTGGTTAACATATAACAAATTAACAGCTTAATTTCATTTTTTGATCGCAATCCACCTGGCTCGACGCCTGCCGTAAGTACATCGAAATCCATAGGAAACACCTCCGAACATTGGGAATTTGCTACAGATTCCTATATCTGAGCAACCTTAATCTGGAAAAAGCAGGCCAAACAATAGGGAGAATGGCCCGCTTCCCCTGTGAAGTTACGGCTGGGAAGTGGATGAGCTCACAGAAGAATCTGTTTCTTCTGCCTTTGATTCCAATTCTGAAATCAGCCGATCCACTGTAGAGGGAATATCGGAAGACAGTTCATCGGGAGAAGGGACGGATTCCAGCAGAGAACTGATGGCCTCTGAGGACATATCGTCCTTCTCTTTGCCGCATCCCGAGCAGAAAACTCCAATGATAAAAACGGCTATGATAGCAAGAGCATATTTTTTCATTGCAAAAACTCTCCTTATTTTGATCAACTCCATACCTTTTCCCTTCGGTTTTGAAAAGAAAAGGTATCCTTTATATTTCCCAGCTGGTGATCAAAAAATAGGAAAGAACATAAAAATTCTAATTTACAGTGATGCAACTGCCGGTTCTTCTGGGGAAGTGCCAATTAGGTCACGATAAATCCCCGGTGTGGAATCCGGAATTAACGTGGCGCCTACACACTTTGTATAAAATTCCGCCGGTCCTACGCCGCCTATAATCGCATAGGCATAGCCGTAATCGCGCATACTTTCTAGAGAACGGATTAATAAGGCTTTTCCAATTCCTGAACCGCGTTGGGATTCCAACACAGCTGTTGGTCCAAAGAAATCAGGATAGGTAGCATTATAACAGGCAAAACCCAGGATATGGTGATCCTGCACAGCTAAAAAACAGGAAACTGGATGATGAGAGAAGGCAGCATCACATTCCCCAGCAAAACCAGGCCCAAAATGATCGTTTACCCATTTTACTACACGTAATTTATCCGGGGTCATAGCCCGTTGAATACGGATGCTTTTTTTCTCCAAAGACTGATATAAATCTCCGGCATCAGGCAAATGCAGCAAAGAAACCAACATATCTGGCATAATATCCCTCCTAAAATTGGGATGAAATAAAAAGCAATTCTTTCGTCTCTATTATATCAATTTATTCTAAAAATTCAAATTGTTTTCCGGGAATTCTATCAGGGAAAGAGGAATTTTCTTAGGAATCCCCCTTTTATGATACGCAAAACGAGCTAAAAAAGGAAAATATATACGAGTTTTGAGAACAAAAATAAAATCATATCTGAATTACCGTTATACTAGATTAGAAAATGAGGTGACCTTATGGGAGTAGGAGATAGAATACGCAAAATATTAGAGAAAAAGGATCTTTCACAAAGAGAATTTGCAGAAAGCCTCAATATTGCCCCTACCACATTGAGCGGGTATATTACCAATAAAAGAGAACCAGACCTTGGGACCTTAAAAAATATCTCGTTAAAATTAGAGGTCTCTCTGGATTATTTACTGGGAGTAAAGGAGGAAGAAGGGGACCCTATCCGGTTGGATGATGAAGAATGGGGGATGATTATTCTGTACCGAAATCTAGAGGAGGAACAGAAGAGCTTAATTTTGGAACAGATGAAATGGATGAACAAGCATAATGGCAAACGGTGAAACCGATTGATCTATCTCTTTGAGTGAATCCTTTTCTGCTGGCGGATATCATTACCCAGAAATTCCAACCGTACATGATTGCCCATAATACGGGAGACCAGCCGTTCAGAATAGGCTCGTTCTAATTCTTTCATGGTTAAATTGGTGCTGATAATGGTAGGCAGGGAAGATAAGAGGCGGGAGTTCAGGATATTGTAGACACAGGCATTGGAAAATCCAGTAGAAAACTCCGTCCCCAAATCGTCCAAAATCAACAGGTCGCATTGAATCAGGTGCTGTTCACTGTCGTCTCCGCTAGTATCTCTCCGATAGGAGAAACGTTCTTTTTCCAACTTAGAGATGATGTTCTGAGTGGAACCGTAAATAACGCCATACCCTTTGTTGATAGCAATCCTGGCAATCGCCAGGGAAAGATGTGTTTTCCCTAATCCAGTTGCCCCCTGCATCAACAGGCTGGGAGAGTGTAAAGAAAAATCCGCTGCATAGGCCCGGCAATAGCGGAGGATGTCCTCCATCCTTTTATAAGGGGAGGGATATCCGTCACGGAGAGGCGTTTTGCTGTAATAATCCAAAGAAAAGCTGTCAAAGGTAGAGAGAGACAAAGGGGAAAGCTGATTTAATTGCCGATAAGCTTCCTGGCGCAAAAGATTCTTCATACAGCTGCACATAACGCCGTCTATGTATCCCTCATCCTGGCATAGAGGACATTGGTAATGGATATCCAAGTCATCCAGAGGGATACCGGCCTGGCGCAAAATAGAAGCCTGTTCCTGCTGCAGGGCGAGATTATGGTCTTTCAGGTTGGCAAGCTGCTGGGCTGCGTTTTGTCCGCCCAGCACCGCCCGGGCGGCCTGGATCGCGGTGGAAGAAAATTCTCTCTGTATCTCCCCAATCCGCGGGAATTGGCGGTAAATACGGTTTTTCCGTTCTTCCGCTTCCCTTGTCGCCTTGCGTCTGCGCTGTTCTAATAAACGATTGACAGCTTCATAAACTTCTTTGCTATATCCCATGTTATCTCTCCTTATTTATTGGGGGCAGGTCGTCGAAAATACTGGTGCGTTCATATTCTTCAATATTATAAGACGGGGAATACCGATCTTCTGTACGGGGACGGGAGTTGGATTTTTTTTCTGCCTGTGCCTGTTCCACAGTTTGAATCCCCTCCTGATTCCAGCGCTTTAAGATACTATCCATATAGCCGGAGATATACTTGCCTTTGGCATCTACACAGCGTTCATAAGCTAACCGGATCATTGTGGAGGAAAAAGACCACTGGTTAACCCAACGGTCTGCGGCTTCGGCTTCTTTGGTGCTGGGGGAACGATGATCGATACCAATCACACTTTCCACAGTCCTCCATGCTTTTTGCATATCCCCTAACAGGCGAAGTTTACGTTCCGCTTTTTCATGGGTATCAATTTCCTCTTCTGCCCAGGCTATCCCGGTTTTTTCAATATATTTCATGCTGGGTTTTCCAATGCTGACAGCGTATTGCAGGAGCATTAAAATGACATCCACGGGAAGGCCGTCGTTGTCATGAAGCATGAGCAAGGTGGCACAATCGCCATTGGAAATGGTTTTTCCAAGGATCATCTGGGCTTCCTGCATCATGGAAGCAATATCGGAATCTTCTTGGATTCGTTTGGCCACAAATAGGTTATCCGGCTTTTGCGGGCGGGAAAGAGGGCGGGAACGTACAGGCGAAATCGGAGACATGGGAGCGTTAGAAGTAACGACGGCGGATTTTGTATTCTGGGGCATCTCAGCAGGGGAGGACTGTGCTAGTCCGCCGGGAAGAAAAGTCTCTTGAGATTGCATAATAAAACCCGTTTCTACCCAATAT
>CAKUYY010000107.1 GCA_934717555.1 uncultured Clostridium sp. | reverse complement strand
TCTGGTGGATTTTTCCGACGGAAAAGCTCTGATGGTCAATAACGCGGATTGGTTGCTGGATCTCAATTACAACAATTTCCTGCGGGAAATTGGGGTGCATTTTTCCGTAAACCGTATGTTATACGCGGAATGCTATAAACAGCGGATGGAGCGGGGCCTGACCTTTTTCGAACTCAATTACATGATTATGCAAAGCTATGACTTCCTGGAGCTCAACCGGAAATATGACTGTCAGCTGGAACTGGGAGGAGACGACCAGTGGAGCAATATCATTGGCGGTGTAGAGCTGATCCGCCGAGTGGAAGGGAAAGAAGCTTTTGGCATGACGTTCACCCTGCTTACCACCAGTGACGGCCGCAAAATGGGCAAAACAGAAAATGGGGCCGTCTGGCTAGACCCGGAAAAAACCAGCCCCTATGATTTCTACCAGTATTGGAGAAACGTAGATGACGCGGATGTTATCCGCTGCTTGAAGATCCTCACTTTCCTGCCGTTGGAGCAGATCGACGAACTTGCCAAGTTACAGGGAAGCGAATTGAATCGAGCCAAAGAGATCTTGGCATATGAAGTGACGAAACTAATCCATGGGGAAGAAGAGGCGGTAAAAGCCCAGGATGCAGCCCGCGCTTTATTTGGGGCCGGCGCCAATACCGACCATATGCCTTCCACAGACATTTCCCCGGCGGATTTTACAGATGGGGCGATTTCCATTTTAGATCTGCTCATCAAGACCAAACTGGTACCCTCCAAAGGCGAAGCGAGACGCCTGATTGGACAGGGTGGCATTGCGGTAAATGATAAAAAGGTGGAGGACGTGAATCAGAAGATTACTTCGGCAGACTTTGAAAACGGGTATTTAATTATCCGAAAGGGTAAAAAAGTATATCACAAAGCAGTTTTGATTTCCTAAACTCAAAAAGATTGCATAAAAGGCCGCCTGATTCCTTGCTGATACAGGGGAGAGACGGCCTTTTATGTTTTTGGAATAGGGGGATCATACGAAATATAAACTTATTCATTGGGGATATAAAGAAAGGCTACCACCATTTTTAGGGGTAGCCTTTTCATCTATCTGTATCATAAATACCGCACATTTTTTTATGGTATCACCTGTTGCTCGCAAATAGAGTTTTGCAATTTCTAATGAGTGAAAAGGGAAATCCCGCCTTTGCAATCCCCTTTTATGGTCATGCTCAATACAGATACAGCGCCCGCAAGTTCCACAAATATACTGGGTATGTTTTTTCAGGCAATCTAATGGATTAAGCAATGGTGTTATTCTATTTTCATCAGCATAACATTCCTCACACATTGCGCTTTCAGTTCCTTTTAAAATCAGAATGGTTATTTAAAGAAATTCATTCCCAATTTGGCTTGCTCATCCAGAACTACAAGATCACATAGAGATATTCTGAAAAGTACCAAAAAAGACTTGATTTTTTCGAGAAAGAGGATATAATAACGAATGTAATCGTTTACATAAGGAGGGGGAGAGAATTCCAACTATCAAACAAGTGGCAAAGGAAGCAGGGGTGTCTGTTGCAACTATTTCCCGTGTACTCAATGAAGAGGATAATGTTTCCCCAGAGACAAGGGAACATGTGTGGGATGTGGTCAAACGGATGGGATATACCCCAAATGTGTTAGGCCGTAATTTAAGGGTAAAAGCTACCCGTAAGATCTTGGTGCTGGTTCCTTCCCTTTCCAATCAATTTTATGCCTCGGTGATTCGGGGAATGGAGACAGTGGCAAGAAGAGAACAATATCAAGTCCTGATATCTGCTACCTATTCCAAAAAAGAGACGGAAAAAGAACTGATCTCCATGCTGTATAATCGGAGCGTGGACGGAATTATACTGCTTAGTTCCCAGCTTTCTTCAGAGGAATTGACGGAAATTGCCCAATCAAAACCGCTGGTACTGTGCTGTGAATATACGGATGGGGCAGTGCTTCCTGCTGTGACCATTGATAATTACCAGGCTGGATTTCAGGCGGTGGAAAACCTGATTCGATTGGGGCATCAAAAGATCGCCATCATCAGCAACGATACGGTATTTTCCGCCCGGCAGAGATCTCAAGGTTATCGGGACGCTTTAGAAACATATCATTGTCCGTATATTGCAGAATACTGTGTGAATACGGAATATACTTTTCAGGCAGGCGTTTCCGCTACCAAAAAGCTGTTGAAATTGAAGGAGCCTCCTACGGCGGTCTTTGCGATTTCAGATGTATTGGCGGCAGGCGTCGTCAAGGAACTTTATGCCCAGGGGAAACAGCCTGGCAAGGACATTGATGTTTTTGGGTTTGATAATACCAGCCTGGCCAAAATGATTACGCCCTCCCTAAGTACTATATCACAGCCGAGGAGACAGATGGGAGAACAGGCTATGAAGCTTTTGCTTCAAAAAATAGGGGATATCCACGCCGAAAATCCATTGGTGATTTTACCCCATCAGGTGATCCTTCGCCAGAGCACCCACAACAAAGGGAAAGAGTTGTAAAAATATCAAGGTAAGATCTTTTACAGGCAAGAAAGTATGCCATCTATCAAATGAAAGATAAAGGATGAATTTAAGAGAATAGTAAATGGAAAATCAGGGGGATTTTAAATATGGAACAGATTGTAAAAATTGGTATCATTGGATGCGGCGGGATCGCCAACAGCAAACATATGCCAGCGTTAAGTAAACTGGAAGACGTACAAATGGTAGCGTTTTGCGATATCATTGAGGAAAGGGCGGCAAAGGCTGCGAAAGAATTTGGAACGCCGGATGCCCGCGTGTATACCGATTACAAGGAACTGCTCAAAGAGAAGAATATCGATGTGGTACATGTTTTGACACCCAACCGGGAGCACAGCTTTATCACCGTGGAAAGCTTGGAAGCGGGAAAGCATGTTATGTGCGAAAAACCCATGGCCAAGACTACCAAAGAGGCCCAAGCTATGCTTGACGCCGCGAAACGTACCGGAAAAAAGCTGACGATTGGATATCAGAACCGTTACCGCCCAGATTCCTGGTATTTAAAACAAGCATGCGACAATGGGGAACTGGGAGAAATTTATTTTGCAAAAGCGCACGCTTTGCGCCGGAGGGCCGTGCCCACATGGGGCGTGTTCCTCAATGAGTATGAGCAGGGCGGCGGTCCTTTGATCGATATCGGTACCCATGCGTTGGATCTGACCCTATGGATGATGGACAATTACCGTCCTAAAATGGTGGTGGGCAGCGTCTACAAAAAACTGGGGCAACAGACCCAGTCGGGAAACGCCTGGGGAGATTGGAATCCAGAAGAATACACAGTAGAAGATTCCGCTTTTGGTTATATCGTTATGGAAGATGGGGCTACTATTGTACTGGAATCCAGCTGGGCTTTGAATACCTTGGATGTGGGAGAAGCTAAGACTTCCCTGTGCGGAACCAAAGCGGGAGCCGATATGAAGGATGGCCTACGCATCAATTATGTAAAATATAACAAACAGTGTATCGAAAGACCTGCTTTCAGTGGGGCCGGCGTAGACTACTTTGTGGCGAATGACGGCAATCCTGAAGATGTGGAAGCCAGGATGTGGATCGATGCGGTGAAAAATGATGGGGAAGTAGTGGTAAAACCGGAACAGGCCTTGGTGGTTACCCGGATACTGGAGGCTATTTATCAATCGGCCAAAGAAGGAAGACCGGTAATGCTTTAAGGGAAAGGAGGAAGCTGCATGCAGTTGGGAATCATTGCCGATCCTGTGGAAAAGTCCTTCC
>CAKUYY010000106.1 GCA_934717555.1 uncultured Clostridium sp. | reverse complement strand
GGTTATTTTCACTTTTTATCACAGTGATCCCATGATTTCCCCACAAAAAGGCTGCATATTTATCCCTCTGCTGGAATTGCTCCAAATCGTACAACCCATTGGTTTCTGTCCCGTCAATCGAAACCTGTGTTACTGGAATACTATAATAGGTCATCGTGTCGGGAATGACATTATGAGCTTTGGTTTTGGAAAAATAGGTTCCGTAGAAATCCGCAATTTCTGTTTTATCTAAGGTGTCGAGTGAAACAGGGCTCCACCCCTTGTATTCACAAAAATAAGAGTAACCATAATAAGCACCCAATGTCGTCCAATGGTGGTCAGTTCGATAAAAAATATATTCATCTTTTTTTGCTTGCAACGGTTCTAAAAAATCTAATGTTTGGACAGAGGGTTCCAAACTTTCATAAATCTGTTGAGTCAACGCAGTTTGGTCGACTTGGCCGGCGCCAGTTGGCACCTTCTCTGGGTAGACCATATAGGAATTGGGTATAATTCCCATTGTAATATTTAATTGGGGGTACATTTGAACGAATTCATTGATGAATTCTGTATTGGTTTCGATCCGCTCTGTATCTGCTGTAGTATAGTGCTGAAACATATATCCATCTTTCCCGTACATAATGCCATTGTTTTCAATTTTCCCAAGCAGACTTTCCGACCAGGATTTCAAAGTGATCCACTGATCCCGCAGAACAAATTGATCGTTGATATAACTTTCATATTTCGGAGAAAATTTATTATTATAAAAGGACGACAACGTAAAAGTAGGCCTTTGGGCCAGTTCCCTGTTTTCTAATTCAGAAAAAGTCTTATTGTATTGGGAGATATCAAATATCATATAACCAAAAAGAAACAGGAAAAAAAGCCATACTAATGGGAATTTCAAAATTTTTTTCATATTGTCCCTCTCAAAATCTGAAATACAAAAATGGATTATAAGTAGCATCTACCAGGTAAGCAACTGAAACAATCAGGATGACCGCTAAAATCAGAAGATTCACAACAGTAATTCTTTTTACCTTATGATACAGTTTTTCGACCAGCGGAACAGAACAAAAAATTGCCAATAGAAAAGTAATGAAGTAATTCCGCAGATAATAAATCCAATCATTCCCTGAAGTCAAGGAAAATAACTTTTGCAAGAAGATACCCAATTGAGAGAAGTCTGTGATGGCAAAAAGTGCCCAGCTGAGAATCAGGAAAAAGCATACGTAAATATGAGAAAACACGCGGCTTTTTTCGAGATGTTTCAGTAAAAAGGTTTTTTCGGCCACTAGAAAAACGAAAAAGAATAAACCCCACAATACAAAATTCCAGCTCGCTCCGTGCCAAAATCCGGTAGCTGCCCAAACGACAAAAATATTAAAGTACATGCGGGGTTTGGATACCCGATTACCACCCAAAGGAATATAAACATATTCTCGGAACCAAGAACCCAGCGTCATATGCCAACGGCGCCAAAACTCAGTCATACTTTTTGAAATATATGGATAGTTAAAGTTTTGAGGAAACTCGAAACCGAGCATTTTACCCATGCCAATGGCCATTAAGGAATAGCCGCTGAAATCAAAGTAAATCTGAAAAGAGTAGGCCAGAATGCCTAGCCATGCCAAAGGCGTCGAAATATTAGCAAACCCCAAATCTTGGACTTGATCCCAGAGACTTCCGATATTATTAGCAATTAAAACTTTTTTCCCCAATCCAAAGATGAATAATGCAATTCCTTCGTTGATTTGCGGTAGACTGAACTTGCGCTCCCGCAATTCCCGGCTGATATCAGTATATTTGACAATTGGACCGGCAATCAACTGTGGAAACAGCGTAACAAATGCGGCAAAATTCACGATATTTCGTTCTGCTTTTGTTTTTCCACGATATACGTCGATTGTATAGGAAAGAGTTTGGAATGTATAAAAACTGATACCCAGCGGCAGTGTTAGCTGAATCCCATTGAAATGAGTTCCAGCAAGCGCATTGATATTCTCGACAAAAAAGTTTGTATATTTAAAGAAAAACAGCATTCCTAAATTCAGCAACAAAGAAGCACCCATGCAAACTTTGCAGATCTTCTTTTTCCCTCTGTTTTTTTCTATTCCCAGAGAGGCAAAATAATCGACCAAAATAGAAACGATCATAATGGGGAAATATTTTACTTCTCCCCAAGAATAGAAAAATAGGCTACAAATAACCAGTACTGCATTTTTAAACTTTCGGGGTGCAATATAATAAACAAAAAGAGTAATAGGTAAAAAACGGAATAGAAAAATAATACTGCTGAATACCATGTCATGCTCCTTCAAAGTACAGAAAGTTTATACTTATATAGCCTTTTTCACGTTTCAAAAAGAGATAAAAAATATTCTTCTGCTTTCTGATACTGGGTTTCCCAATTTGACTGCAAATCACCCAGTAAGATAAACACCGCAAAATTTCCTTTTGTTACAATTCGTCCGGCGCAGGCTTTTTTGTATTGATCCGGTAGATATTCTTCAAAATTGCGTTTCATGTCTTCCTGACGCTGCTGCATACCAGAAACCACATCCTCGAGTTTTCCCTCTTTCGCTTTTACCGCCAGCAGATTATCGGGAGACGTCATAGCACGAGAGTAAAAACCGATATAGTTCTCCACATCTTCCGGATCAATATAAAAAAGTTTTTGCAAAGACTCATGATCTATAGTCATATGGAGTGGGATATCATAATTTGGAAAGCAGTCCTGTATGCCGCTTATCATGCTGGAAAGAGATTCTCCCTCACGTAAATGGACAAAATTTTTTTGATTTTGACAGGAAGAAAATGTCTGCAGCAATAGCAATAGTGCAAGGAAGCGCATAAACATTTGTTTTCGCAAAGGATCACAGCCTTTCCAACAAAATACAATCAAAAAAAGTATGCTTCTCTTTTCAAAGATTATACAAGAAAGGCTGGCAAAAAAGAAGATACGAATACAGCTGCACCCGTATCTTCCCGATCCTACTTCAATGTGCAGGCGCTTCTGTTTCTACTTATAATACAGCCGCCTGTTTTTTAAAACGATTTACTCTGCTTCTTCAGGCTCCGGTACACTTTCATTTACCGCACGCATCGACAGGCTAACGCGTTTTTTCTCGAAATCAATATCGGTAATTTTCGCTTCTACCTCGTCGCCCACGTTCAGTACATCCGAAACCTTGTTCACTCTTTCAGAAGAAATCTGAGAAATATGGATTAAGCCGTCAATCCCCGGGATAATCTGCGCAAAGGCACCAAAAGTAGTAATCGATACAATTTTTACCTTTGTAACAGTACCTACCGGATACTCATTCTTCAGGATTTCCCACGGATTGTCCTTTTCGTTCTTATATCCCAGAGAAATTTTATGTTTTTCGGTGTCAATATCCTTAACATAAACCTCCACTACATCGCCCACATTAACAACTTCGGACGGATGCTTGATACGGTTCCAAGACAGCTCAGAAATATGGATCATACCGTCAACACCGCCCAGATCCACAAAAGCACCATAAGAAGTAAGAGATTTTACCGCACCTGTATATTTCTTGCCAATTTCAACGGTCTTCCAGAATTCCTCTTCCTGAGCTTTCCGCTGCTCTTTCAAAACGGCTTTCATGGAACCGATAATGCGTTTACGGCCACGACCGATATCTTTGCACTCGAGAATTTTCAAGGAAACATGCTGTTTTACAAGATCTTCCAGATTTTCTACTCTGGACAGACTCGCCTGAGAAGCGGGAACAAATACTCTTACACCGTTGGTAGAGACAATAACGCCGCCTTTGACAGCTTCGATTACATTACCTTCCAAAACTTCACCAGTCTCAGC
>CAKUYY010000105.1 GCA_934717555.1 uncultured Clostridium sp. | reverse complement strand
CCTGGACGCCTCACAGCCTTTTTGGTCTTGTTGGGACAAGTTGTCATTCTACTTGCTGGATTAATTGGGGCCGGATATACATTTCTTACCTCCTTTTCTATTCCTCATTATCCTTTGATCTTATTGCCTTCCCTATTCTTCTGTACCTTTTACTGGTCATTTCTGCTGACTAGGAAATCCCCTTTTTGGATCTTATTGGGACTGGGCCTTCCTTTGTTCCCTGCTTTCTTCCTGTTATTCCCCATACGTGAGGGATTCATTGTTACAGTCAACAGTATCGTTCAAGCCTTAAATCAGCAAATGAACTGGAATCTTTATGACTATGTAACTTTGGTCCCTGCCGATCAATTTTCTTATGTCTCCACCATCTTTTTTCTATTTGCCTCGGTTTATTTTTCTTTTCTTCTATGTTGGGCGGTCATTAAGATGCACAGCTTTTTGCTTGTTCTTCTTTTTACTCTTCCTTTCCTGTTTGGACTGTTATTTTTGTTAATCCCCTCCTATTTTCCTATTCTGATGCTTGTGGCCTGCTGGATGTCTCTCTTTTCCATGTACCCGGTCAAAATACATACAAAAGGAAATTCTTTTACTTTCCTTCCCCACAAAAGAATCCCGTCCTTCGCGTTGAGCGATCCTAAAATAATCCATCCTGTTATGATAAAGTCGGGCGTTATTCTGATTTGCAGCACATTGCTTTGTGTGTCTCTGCTCTTCTGTTGTTTTCCCAAAAGTCATTATCAGCGTTCCGACCAGATGAACCAGTGGAAAAATAACGTTGTCTATGGCATTCAAAATCTGATTACCAAAGGGGAGTTTTCCACAAAAGGCGTCGGGGGATTGAGTTCCGGAAAATTAAGCCAGCTTGGCAATATCTCTTTCCAGCATACCCCTGCCTTGAAAATGAGTACCAATTGCCCTCAGCCTATGTATCTGCGGGGTTGGATCGGTGGAGAATACAACGGGAGCCAATGGACAAATTCCAATGGCCTCTCTGAAAAATATCAAAATGAGGTAGCGGGCAATACATTTCCCACCCCTCAATTCCAAGTCGCTTCTTTTCTTTCTAAATATGGGGATCAAACCGATGGATACTCTTATACTTGGATGGGAAAATTGGAATATATCAACGCTCCGTCCCATTATATCTATATTCCCTACACCACTGACAATTTATCTGCTGGACAAGTTTCTTATATAGAGGACCGGGAAATCATTGTAGACGGAACCTTGCCAGACCAGACTTATCAATTTAGCTTCTATTCTCCTCATGACAACAAATTTTACCAAAAATCAGGATCTCAAGGGTTGGAACCCGGCGATTTTTTTCCGGATCTCTATCAAAACAATGACGGTTCTGCCGGGATTATCTCCTATCAAAACCGTGAACAGTCTTATCAAAAATATGTCCAGGATGTTTATACCCAGCTCCCTGAACATACCCGCAGGGTTGCCCAACAATTTTGGGAGGAAAGTACGCTTTCCCTGCCTACCAGCCTCTCGGATTACAATCCTATGGTAACCCAGGACGTTGTCCGCCAGATTACCAATTATTTGGCTGGAAATTATACATATACCTTGTCCCCAGGTTCTACCCCATCGGATGAAGATTTTGTGGAATACTTTTTATTTAAAAATAAGAAAGGGTACTGCTCCCATTTTGCCTCTGCTACCGCCGTTATCCTTCGTTCTTTGGGCATACCGGCCCGCTATGTCGAGGGATATGTGGTTACAGAATCGGATATCAAAACTGCCGAAAGCAACAGCGGCTACCAATACGAATATATAATTAACGATACCAACGCCCACGCATGGGTAGAGGTATATCAAGACAAAGTAGGATGGATTCCCTTTGAGACTACCCCCGGTTATGCCGGGTTACAGCAGATAAACCTGGAAGGGGAAGCCGGCAACCGTAGCGGGACAGGGAATGGAAATGGCCAACGCTCTGACATGCCTTATCCAAACCTAGACCCGGATTCTTCGGAAAGTTCCAGTGACATCTCTTCCAATGAATCCATTCCTTCCGCCATCGAGCCTGTTGCCCCTCTCTCTTCTTCCTCATCCTCCACCGCTGACGGCTTTACACTCTCTCCTCAATGGAAATTGGTTTTGGTTCTCGCCGCTTTCGCTTTGCTTTTGGCCGCTCTTACGGCGGGAGTACTCTCCCTGCGCCAAAAGATGGCATGCAGGCAAAGGAAAAAGGTGCTGGATTCCTCTCCGGCAAACGAGCAGGCAAAAAAATATTTCCAATCCTTATGGACAGCGATGCGTTACGATGGGTTCCCCAATCATGGAAATTCTTTGCTGGAATATGCAGCAAAGGCGGCACAGCACTATCCATTTATTGATGAAACTGAGATGACGGAAATGGCGCATCTGGCTTTAAAAGCATCTTATGGCAGAGAAGCTATTTCATCAGAAGAATTAGATCATATTATGCGTTTTACTACACATATCACCCACAGCATTTATCGAAAATATCCTCTTTGGAAACGGATCATTTTTAAATATATTCACAATCTTTATTAATTTTTATGGTATGCTAAAAGAAAGGTCATCATAGGATCTGGAGCATTTGAAATGGGGTTCTCTTCAGATGCGTTGGATCCTTTTCTATCAATTTTGTGGTAAGTAGGTTTTTTATGAATTGGGAATTTGCCTTTCTGGATTTTATCTATCAGCATCTCTATCATCCGATTAGTAACGCCTTCATGATTTTTATTACCTATCTCGGGGAATTCGGCTGGATCTGGATTCTGATATCCCTTCTTTTGTTGTGTAAGAGGAAGTATCGGCCTTATGGCGTTCTGATGTTGTGCTCTCTGCTACTCACCTTCCTGATTGGGGAAGTAGGCCTCAAAAATATTGTGGGGCGGGTACGCCCTTGTGATGTACAAGCTTCTCTTCCCATCCTAGTCCCCCGGCCCAATGGTTTTTCTTTTCCATCAGGACATGCGGCTTCTTCCTTTACCGCTGCCGTCATCCTTTTCCATGCAAACAGGAAATGGGGAATTGGCGCCTTGATCCTGGCTTCCCTCATCGCCTTTTCTAGAATTTATCTTTACGTTCATTATCCTACCGACGTGTTGGCGGGGATATGCCTAGGCGCAGGGATTGCCACCATCCTTTTTGTTGTTTATCAGAAAATGATAAAAGTACATATTCCTACTGTTATGTCAAAGGAGGATCCATCATGATAAAAACCAAATTTCTAGGAAGCAGCTCCAGTGGCGTCTTTTGCGTGGATGGGGTAGACCTTTTTCAATACCAATGGAAAACCACCGGTAAATGCGCTGTTGTACTGGAACCAGAAAATAAAAAAGCACATACCTTTTCCGTATATGAAATCACTGTCAAGGAAGATCTCTTTCAATTTGTGGCCGGGGAATGGAAACCCGGCGTTTGGGGATTCTATTCCATTATCAAGTAATGAGCCATCAAAATACAGAGGGACCTTTTATGGAAAAAGACCCCTCTGTATTTTTTACCTGGTATAAAAGAATTTATATTTCTATCTTTTAAAAAACTAAGCCGTTAAGGATGAAGTGTCATAGGGAGATGTCCCTGCTAAATCCTTAACGGCTTTTCTGTCATTATTTTTTATTGTTTCATTAACTCCACAAAAGGGAGGGGCCCTGGAGGATTCCTTTTCCTCTACTCATGATGAAATACCAGTGATTTTCTGATACAGGTTCCAGTTATCCTCATATTTCTGGGCGGTTTCGGTATTGGTCTCATCAAAATTTCGCGAACGGATGCAAACTCGCAGATCCTCAAATACCTTTTGGGAATCTATGATCTGGGTCTTTCCATCCTGTAGCTGAACTTCTGATGTCAAATCA
>CAKUYY010000104.1 GCA_934717555.1 uncultured Clostridium sp. | reverse complement strand
ATACTATGCGCCGGAGGGTATACCATATCTCCCATGTATCAGAGCAGGGAAGAACATAAGCAGTACATGGAAGAAAAGGAAGAGAACAACCAGCAGCAGATAATTGAATATCCGGGAAACGATCCATATGCTGCTTATCGGGAGTTATACCAGACCTATTGCAAGGAATTGGTGGATACATTTGGTTTGGAGAACACTCTGAAACAATATGATTACTCTACCGATATCCAGGTGATTTCCAATGCACGCCTGAAAAAGAGGATATTTGCCCAGATGCAGTGGGAAAGAAAACCGGAGACTATGCATTGGGTAGGATATGAATATAACACTTTTACGGCAGGTAATTCCGATATGGAACCGGAAAATGATTTTCATGTGATCTTTTATTTATATGGTTATGTGGGATTTGGGCTTTTTTTCGGCTTCTTATTGGGAATTGCTGGCTGGGGGATCAAACAACTCTGGAGCCGTCGGGCGAAATGGTCCAACACTCTCTGGGCCTGTGTTCTTAGCAGTGCTTTGCTGATGGGATCTTCATTGCTGGCTGGACATACTTTGGTGCGTCCGAATGTATCGGTTTATCTTTCCTTGATTTTAGCTTTGGGCATGTATCTTTTGAAAGAGACAGGGAAAAAACGTTTGGATGCGGAATATCCGGAGGAAGGAAAACACTTTGCAGATTAACATAGGTGGCCGAAGGCCAATGGTTAGTGTTGTCATACCAGTAAAAAATGCACAGGAGACACTGAAAGAAACATTAGACAGCATACAAAGACAGACCATGCAGGCATTTGAAGTCATCGTGGTGGATGATGGTTCTATAGACACTACCCCAATATTATTAAAAGATTACCAGCAAAAGGATCCCCGCATTTCTGCTTTTCAAACAAATGGGCGGGGGCCGGCAGAGGCCCGCAATCGGGGAATGAGGGAATGCAAAGGAAAGTATCTTTATTTTATGGATGCAGACGATACCATTTCCCCATATGCTTTAGAAAAAATGGTCGCCATAGCGGAAAAACAATGTGCGCAAATAGCCATCTTTGGTTTTTTTCGCACCGACGGCACAAAGGCACAGGAATTTTTCTATCCCGATACTCAGATTTTCAGAAAAGCGTCGTTATCACAAATTCTTCCTTCCCTTTATCAGAGCCATGTACTTAATCCTGTATGGAATAAATTATGGGACCGGGAATTTCTGAAAGGGATTCACGCCCAGTTTCCAGATGTCTGGTATGGGGAAGACCGCCTTTTCGTTTTTTCGTGCCTGCGCGCGGCGCAAAGAATGGTAGTAAGCCAGGAAAGTTTTTATGAATATCATGTCCAGCCGCGAGGCAGCCTGGTAGACCGGTATATCCCAGGAAAATATCTGATCTGTCATCGGATCGACCAGAAAATACGGGCTTTGATTTTGGAGAATGGAGAGATTTCCCCAAAGGATGATGCAATCCTCTTTCAGATGTTTTTAAAAAGTATCTTGTCCTGCCTAAGCGTGGCTTGCTCTTCCACATCCCCCTTGTCTTTTCAGGATAAATATCAGGAGATAAAACGAATATTAAACAGCAAGGAACTAAAAGAACAGCTTCGTACAAAGAAGGCGGATCATTTTCTTTT
Organism: uncultured Clostridium sp.; assembly: GCA_934717555.1. Lineage (GTDB taxonomy): Bacteria > Bacillota > Clostridia > Oscillospirales > Acutalibacteraceae > CAJFUH01. Next base: position 2,374 of record CAKUYY010000104.1, on the reverse strand, counting down.
CCGGCTTGTACATGGAATCCTGAAAAGCAGGCTTGTTCTCCCAAACCTATGGATGGGCTGGTTCCTAGCTTTTGTTCAGCAGAAAACACCGTATTTGGTCTCTAAAGCCAAAAGAATCAGATAGAGGGGATATGTTGCAGTGCCGGCAGTCAGTATTATTGTTCCAGTATTTAATAATGCTCCTTACCTCTCCAGATGTCTAGATTCTATTTTAACACAGACGTTTTTGGATTTTGAGCTTCTTGTGATAGACGATGGCTCGACAGACTCCAGCGCGTTAAAAGTGATGGAGTATTGCCACAAGGATTCCAGGGTACGCCTGTTTCAGCAAGAGAATCAAGGACAGGGGGCTGCCCGCAACAAAGGGCTGGATCAGGCCAAGGGGGAGTATGTGTTGTTTGTAGATGCAGACGACGAAATTTCTCCCTGTATGCTGGAAAATCTATATCGGGCAGCAGAAAACTTTGGGTACCCTCAGCTGGTTTTTTGCGAGATAGAGGAGAGGGACGACCTTACTGGAAAGAAATTGGGACAAAAAAAAGAATATTTTCCCTCAAACTGCTTACTCTCGGCGGACAGTACAAAAGATTTGCTGCTCATGGCTCCAGGCCCGGTGAGTAAACTTTACCAGAGAAAATGGCTGATACAGACTGGTATAGTGTTTCCTGAAGGGGTATGGTATGAAGATCTGCGTACCACAGTCAAATGGGCGGCCCGGCTGGAACGCGCCGTTTTTGTTCCGGGTCTGTGGTACAGGTATTACCGTCGAGAAGGTTCTACTATGCATAATCGCCGGCTGGAGAGAAACCGGGAAATTATAGACGCTTTTGATAACTTAATTTTGCATTTCCAGAAACAGGGGGTTCTGTCAGCCTTTTATCAGGAATTGGAATTTTTAGCAATCTATCATCTATATCTGGCGGCCTCTATCCGCGTACTGCGCCAAGATCCCGCTTCCCCTTTTCTATTAGAATTTAGTCAGTATTTGAACAATCATTTTTCCGGTTATCGGGCAAATAAATATTTATCCCGGCTTACCAAAAAGGAAAAGATATCATATTACCTGCTGGAACGAAAAAAATATCGCCTGCTTTCTTTTTTATATTGGATAGCAGACCTGAGAAAAAGGTGAAAGACGATGGAACTGGTCACGGTAGTGGTTCCCGTTTATAATGTACGTCCCTTTTTAGAGACATGTCTTGATTCTTTACTGCAACAGACATATCCTTATTTAGAAATTTTACTGATTGACGATGGTTCCACCGATGGAAGCGGGGATTTATGTGATCATTACGCCCGAAAGGACAGCAGAATCCAAGTGATTCACCAGGAAAACGGTGGGTTGGGGGCTGCCCGTAACGAAGGAATACGAAGGGCGAGGGGGGAATATCTATCGTTTGTGGACAGTGACGACTGGGTAAGCCCTGCCATGATTCAGGAATTGTATCAGGCTTTGAAAAAACAGGAAGCGCAATTAGCCGTTTGCGACGCTTATGTCACATCAGAGGAAGGAAATATCCAGGGGAAAATACAAAACACATTGCCCCCTGATACAGCGGTCCGGCTGTGTTCCTGCCCCAGCTTGCTGCTAGAACCCCATGTGGCATGGAATAAACTGTACAGAAAGGATTTATTTCAAGATCCAGAAGTATGGTATCCTTCCCGGGCTTGGTATGAGGATTTCCGGACTACCACAAAACTATATACCAAGGCGCAGAATATCGTACTGATAGACCGTCCTCTCTATTATTATCGCCAGAGAAAGGGCTCTATCCAAAACAATGCAAACCTCATGAGAAAAAGGGAAAAAATAGACGCTATGGAGGATATCCTGCGCTACTATAGAAAACAACATTTATATGCCGTTTATCAAAAGGAATTAGAATTTTTAGCGTTTCTCAATGTATATTATACGCCAGTTATAGAGATGGTCCGTATTGACCCTAGACATCCTCTGATTTCCGAATTTTCTCATTATATGGAAAAAAGATTTCCCAATTATCAAAATAATCCCTATCTTAAAACATTGGACTGGAAAAAGAAAAGGATGTTCCGATTGCTTCAACAAAAACACTTTTTTGTAATTCGAGCGATTTTTTCCGGAAAACAACAATATAGCAGCCTAAAAAAGCTGTTGGTAAAAAAACGTTAGAATGACAATTTGAAGGAAAAAGAGCAGCGGGATTCCAATCATAAACTTTTTCTTTTGGGTCTTATGACGGATTTTTTTCATTGTGAGATACATCCCGGGAGCCCCGCCAATGGCGGCGATCAACAATAATGTCGATTCTGGTATGCGCCATCCTCCTTTTTGGGCTCTGTGCTTATCATGAATCGTAATACCGATGGCCCAAGAATTAACCAGGAGAAAGTA
>CAKUYY010000103.1 GCA_934717555.1 uncultured Clostridium sp. | reverse complement strand
TCCGAAAACAGCATGATGCTTTCTTAGATGTCTGTTCTTGCTATTCTCTTTTAAGGGCGATGATGGAATGTAGGGACTGTAATGGCTAACATATGTAGAATTTGACTTTTATCATCCGCCTCCGCATAATGATGAAGTGTATTCAATTCCTGGAAAAACTTTTCTTCATCAATTTCAATGGGTTTTCCAATATAAATCTTTTTATTGTCCGTTTGCGTCATACCTTCCTCATTCATCAGCAATTCCTCAAAAAGTTTTTCACCTGGACGCAAACCACTGTATTCTATTTTAATATCTTCTCCAGGACGATAACCAGAAAGTCGGATCAAATTTTCCGCTAAATCCTTAATTTTTACCGGCTGACCCATATCCAGTACAAAGATTTCCCCGCCCTTTGCCAAACCACCTGCGGTCAGCACCAACGAAACCGCTTCCGGTATCGTCATGAAATAGCGGATAATATCCGGATGTGTTACTGTAACCGGTCCGCCACAACGGATCTGCTCTTTGAACAACGGAATCACAGAACCATTGGAACCCAAGACATTCCCAAAACGTACCGCCACAAATTCAGTCTGGCTATGCCGGTTCATGGTCTGAATAATCATCTCGCATATACGTTTGGTCGCTCCCATCACATTGGTGGGATTTACCGCTTTGTCTGTAGAAATCTGTACAAACTTTTTCACATGGTATTTATCGGCAACTCTTACTAGATTCAAAGTTCCTATCACGTTATTCTTAATAGCCTCTTCTGGATTTGTTTCCATCAAGGGGACATGTTTATGAGCCGCCGCATGAAAAACTACGTCAATCTTCTTTTGACTAAATAACTGATCTAATTTCACTGCATCCCTTACAGAAGCAATCTGTACTTCCATTGGAATATCTATCTTTTTCCGGATGAGTTCCTGCTGGATTGCATAGGCGTTATTTTCATAGATATCTAGAATAATTAGTTTCTTAGGATGTACTTTTGCAATCTGGCGGCATAGTTCTGATCCAATAGATCCCCCGCCGCCTGTGACCAACACAGTTTGATCTTCCAGATATTTCCCGTACTTTTCTGTATCAAATACCACTGGTTCTCTGCCCAACAGGTCTTCTACTTCTACCTGCCTGATTTGAGAGGTAAGAGTCTTTTTAGCAGTCACCAAGTCGTAAAGGCTGGGAATAATTTTCACTTCGATATTAGTTTTTGCGCAGATATTTAAAATCCTCTTTTTATCTTCCAGTCCAATATTAGAAATGGAAAAGAGAATCACTTGAATGTGCTCTTTCTTGCACATCTGCGGAATTTCTTCTGTTGTACCTTCTACTTTGATCCCACAGACTTTCCGGCCTACTTTTGCCTTGTCATCATCTGCAATACAAATAGGCAGGTACTCATTGGCGGGAGACTTTTCCAGTTCATGGATAATAACAACTGCTGCATCACCGCCGCCCACAATCATCATCCGTTTCATAGGCTTTTGGGAAGCACGTCTAGATATATAGATACGGTTGAGCCTATATAAAATCCGGATAACAAATAAGAAAAAAACTGTCATCAACAAAAACAAGACATGCGTTCTAATTCCCAAATGATAGCGGCTATCCATCAACAAAGTAGCTAAAAAGAATACAACATTCGCTACTACGCAGACGATACCAACATAAAAGAAATCCTCTACATCAGCATATCTCCATATTTTATCATACAAACGAAATAACAAAAATACGACAATAAAGCTAACGTTCATAACCAAAAAGGTCATAAAGAAAGTTTTCTCCAAGCCGGTTATGAGATAACTGCTCCGAATAATGGTAAATGACAGATAGTAGGAAATATTCCATAACACAAAATCACAAAAAAACAGTATGTACTTCCGATACCTATTTAATTTACTGAATAATTTGGCCATTTATATCATCTCATTCGTTTTATTCTACCCTTTTATTAACTAGGCAATTAATCTTGCAGGTTGCTCAATGTAACATGGGAGATTGTAATTTTACACCCATTAGGTCTCGGAACAAATTCTCTGAATGAAGAGAGATTTGTTCGATTCCTTCTTCTCCCAATTTCTTTTTTATATATCCAAGGGCCTGTTCTATTTTAGGAGGTCTTGTTTGCATGTTATGGGTATCACTGCCCAAATAAATACAGGCATCTTCCTTCAAAAATTGAAGCGCTCTCTTTTTTCCCATTCCGTAACACAGGGCATCCGCATTCACTTGCCCTCTGATATCTCCATACTGAAACAATTTCATGATATCCTCGTATCGGTTGTAAGAAAGGTATCTGTCAATATGTGCCAGGATCGGGATTAGTTCCATATTGATTACGATATCTTTGATTTCATCAACTATCCTTGTATCTAAAGGAACATAAGGCAATTCCAGCAAAATATAACGGCTGGAATGAATACACAATTTTTTTAAATCCTCACTGCGGGACATGCCGCGAAAATAATGGACTTCGCTGCCACAAAACAACTCCGGCAATCCTAATGTTTCTGTCTTTTCTACTAAATTAGAAAAAGCGGCAGAAATCCGGGATACATAACTGTGAATAGAATCTTTCGAGGCATAAAAATGCGGGGTGGCAATCACTTTATCTACTCCCTGGCGTTTCAACGCTTTTAGCATCTCAATAGATTCTTCTAGGCTGGAAGAACCGTCATCCACTCCAGGAATGATGTGGCTGTGAATATCAAAAATCATACCCAATCCCCTTCCGCTTTCTTTTTATACCTCTCTTTTAATAACCATAAGTATATCCATAATCACTGTTTCCAGAGCGGTCTCCATTCAAAATAGCACCCAGTAATTTTACATTAGCCAACTCAATACTTGCTATCGCTTTTCTGAACTGGTCATGGGTTGTTTTGCCCTGTCTGGTTATAAGAACCAAACCATCGGTTTTAGGGGTCAATACCAACGCATCAGATACCATATTAATCGGAGGGGTATCAATGATAATATAATCATAATAATCTTTTAACCCATCCAACAAAAGACTCATGTTATTGCCACCTAATAACTCAGAAGGATTAGGTGGAATCGCCCCTGATGTCAGCACATCAAAATTAGGAGATATATTCCTAACCGCTTCCCTTAGACTGCAAAATCCTACTAAAATTGAACTCAATCCCTTGTTATTGTTAATTTTTAACCTTTGATAAACAGTGGGACGTCGCAGGTCTGCGTCAATCAGTAAAACTTTCTTTCCCGTCTGGGAAAACGCAATTGCTAGATTAATTGCTGTGATTGTCTTTCCCTCATTGGGCAATGCACTGGAAATAACAACCCTTTTGTTTTCACTGTCGGAAAGTACAAACATCATATTTGTGCGGATCATCTTATAAGCTTCTACCACAGAAAAAGGAACATTATCATCCAACAGTACATCATTCTGCTCTTCTTTCTTTCGAAAAAGTCCTTTTTTCTTTGGCGATTCCATCACGGGATGCTTAACTTTTTTTACCATCAGCGTTTGTATCCCCCTTTATCGTTTTCTCTAAAGTCAGGAACGCTTCCCAATACCGCTATATCGTAATGTTCCTTAAAGTCCTCTTCCCCTTTGATCGTCCGATCTAACATAGCCTGGATTAATATAATGATAACGGATAGTATCAAACCTAACAAGAAGCCTATCAAGGTATTTTTGACCAAACTCGGGGAAACCTGTCTTGCTTCTGAAGCAGTATCCAATGTCTCTACTTCACCAACTTTTGCAATCTGTTTCAAAGCAGATGGTGCTACTTCCAGCATAGCATTGGCAATTGTCTGCGCATCCTTTCTGCTTTTCGATGTAACCTGAACTTGTAATACCTGTGTTTCGTTGACAGAAGACATCTTCACCATGGATTTGATAGCCCCTGCACTATACCCCAGCTGTGTTTTTTCACTAATCTGCTGTGCAACACTATCACTCTGTAAAACGACGATATAAGAAGCCACCAGTTTTTCAGACGCATTTAAATCATTCAAGTCCGCTGTGTCATCCGACTCCGCT
>CAKUYY010000102.1 GCA_934717555.1 uncultured Clostridium sp. | reverse complement strand
GGAATAGAGAAGGCTTTCGATCTGCGCTTCGGAAAGCGCTGTTCCGCAGCGATGGGCATAGACGGCGAGCTCCGTGTGGTTCAGGCGCAGCTGCTCCGTGCCGATCTGATAGACCTTTGCTCCCAGCCGCACCGTCTCCGCAGCGGGCAGAAAACGATCCCGGCTGGCGACGATCAAATGCACATTGATGGGCAGCCTGTTTGCAAGCATACAAAGAAACAGCGAGGCGCGTCTGTCCGTCAGCAGGTGGAAATCGTCAATGAAGATGTAGCAGGATGTTTCTCCCGCCAACACATGGCAGAGGTCATCCACCAGCAGTCCGCCGCCCGCTGCGTCCGTGGGGCAGGGGTATTCCCGCAGAAAGGGGAAACCTGCGTGGGCAAACGCCTCCTGTACGCTTTTCCAGAAGATGGCGAGGTTGCCGGAGTATATGCTGATGCGGATGATTTTCAAGGTTTCCGCCTTGGCGCGCTCACCCAGATACCAGTTCACCGCCGTGGTCTTTCCGTAGCCCATGGGCGCGACCACGGTCGTCATAGCGCAGCGGGAAATCGGCCGCAGGCTCTCTTGCAGCCGCTCAGATATGTAAATGGTATTCAGGTTCCATTTCGGTTTTGGCATGGTCAACACCTCCGTACGAGTAACAATCTGTACAAATATTATATACAAATATCTGAATCGTTTCAAGCGTAGACGGCAAGCGAACAGGGTTGTTTCATGAACTATCCATGAGCAGATCTAACTTATTACAATCTTGTTATCACATCTCTCATTTTGTTTCCAATTAATTAGCCCTGTAAAAAAGCGCAAACTAACTCTATATCCCTTTACAGGACTTTTTTTCAGTGGTATTCTTTCTATATAGTCAATACAGACTGGCTATCCCTTGAAATACATACCGTTCCCGCAAGGCGGCATTGTCACAAAAGCAGTCCATCATTTCTGTCATTATATCTGCCAGACCTGTCTCGTACATCGCCAGGCGTAAGATGTTGTATGCGTATTTTCTGATGAGTGACAGGTTGTTTCGGGACTTTTTGGCTGGCGAACGTTCTTCCCTGAATGTATCGTCCAGCACATGATGGAGCCGGTTCTCTATTGACCAGTGCATTCTTTTTATGCTTCCCAACTCCTCTGCCGTAAGGATCAGGTCTGATATCAGTGCCGTACACTGGACATCTTTCCCAGTCCCCTCTTCGGCAGAAGGAGCCGGGACTCTTCTGGAGCCTTTTTCCAAAAACTCTTCCTTTGATGGAGTTACATCATTCCCATGGCTGTCTTTTTCGCTGGGTATTCTTACCTGCTTGATCCGCCCAATACTTTGAACGTGCGGCCATTCTTTTTGGCTTTTGGTCAGATTTGAGGCATCTTTACATATCTGGCAAGTCCTATACTCATTTCTGTCCCGGTTTTTTTCTATCCGGATGATTTCTTCATATTTCTCAAGATACTCCCTCATCCCAGAATCCAAAACTTCGCCTTTTTTCCTTTGGACATCTGCCGCCTCCAGTTTATCCATGAACGTATGAATCTCCTCATAAGCCTCTGGCTGGTTTTTCTTTACTGTCAGCGCAAAATGTCCTCCCTGTTCATGAATCTGTTCCATGATTGCAGTCTGTGTCCCAACAGCATCAATCGTTACAATGCTCCCACTGATATCCAGAAGCTTTAATAATTCAGGAATCACCGTAATCTCATTCGTCTTTGAATCTACCGGAAGCTGTGCAAGCATCAGTCCCCGAACCGTTTCTACTACATTCAGCAGCATCGGGGTTGTCTCACCTTTCGTTTTTTCCGTTGCACCACACAAGGCTTTCCCATCAACAGCAAGATGGGTATTCCTGGAGTCCACAATCTCGCCGACCCACTCCATAAAAGCATACAAAGCTAATTCCTCATCAATGCCACACAGCATCCGGGTAATGGTGGAAGGTGAGGCAATCCCGTATTTTAATTTCATATGTTTCCGCAGCTCTTCCAGATGGGTTTTGCACCATTTCAGGCTCCTGCGGATCGTTGTCCGGCCACAAAGGAATCCGAGGGTGACACATACCAGCATTTCTGCAAGATCGTGTCTTTTCTCTCTGCCGCATCGATAATCCGGAATCTGTCTGAAATAATGGATCAGCTTTTCTGTCAGAACCGTCCTTTCAGCACATTTCCAATGCCACCTGTATTTTCTCCAGAAGTCCCTGCTGTTCCTCATTAATTTTTGAAATGATTTCCGTTTTATCCAGGCATACTAAATAGATAGTCCCTAACTGACGTAATTCTTCCAGACTAATGCCCCGTTTTTTATAGATTCTGCGGGACAGGGACGCTGTCTGGGCTGCAAACTGATATCGGAAATCTGATTCTTTTTTCATCATCCGTGTTTTTTGGATATAAGAGGTTGGGGACTGTTTTAGAAGAATAATGGAAAGTACATCCTGCCAGTCATCCCCCAACGGTTTTTTCCAATCATCCGGACACAGCTCCCAGACGGCTTTTGAAAATCCGTATTCCCATACTTCTGCATCTGTTAAATCTACTTTTCTTTTATTGCTTTGTATCACTCCTTCCGGAGTAATCACACCGATATAAGTATCTACTGGCTGCGGATACTTTTTTCCTTTCACGCGTCGGGATGTTCTTTTATAGAGATAATACGAATCGCCTCTTTTCTTCACGGTAGTTCCTTTTGTCCGATGCTTCTGAACCCAATCCGGGTACTTTTTCTCAGTTACTGGCATAACATCCTCCTTTCCATATAGGTAGAATACACCTATACTATATAGATAGTATACCTCTACAAGAACAAAAAGTCGAGAGTTACACATGTTTTGTATAACATGCATAACCCTCGATAATATCTGATCTTTTTATCTTTTAAAAAATCATTCATGAAACAACCCTGCACCAATGACGTGTTTGGTGTAACGAATCGTGTGCTTCGCCTTGCCCTTTTCTCCGACCTCTGCTAAAATGGAAACAGAAGAAAATACACAAAGGTGGTTTGTCAATGGCGGTTAAAAAAATTGAGTTGGAAGAAGTAGCGGCACTCACAAAAGAATTGTTCCACGCCCACTATGCGGGGGACTTAGAGCAATGGTTTTCCTACCTCTGCCCGGACAGCGTTTACCTCGGCACGGGAGAGCCGTTACTATTTGGCGGCGACGCAATCAGGGAACATTTCAAAGGCTTTTCTGGGAAAGCCATCAACATCATACAGGAAGAATATTTCCCGCTTTCTTTGAGCGACAATGCAGTGCAGGTGTGCGGACAGATTTTCTTGGAAAGTTTGGAGAAGTCTTTTCGTATTATCAACCGTTTCACAATCAGCTACCGTATCATCGGCGGGGAATTAAAAATGGTACACCAGCACAATACCTATGAATATATGCAGCCCAGTGAAAGCAGAATTCTGAACTTAGATATGAATACCATGCAGTTTGTCCGCAGTCTGCTTTTGGATCGTCCCTCCGGGCGGCGTATGCCGGTACGCAGCGGGACACAGACCATTTTTGTCAATCCGAATACGGTTTTATATGTACAGAGCCAGCGCAGGAAAACCGAGTTCGTCTGTATTGACAGAGTGATCTCCTGCAACAGCTCCATTGGGGAGATTGGAATGGAACTGCCGGATTTCTTTTATCCGCTTCGCCGTGGCTATCTGGTAAACACGCTGTTTATCGTGGCAATCCGGCGTTTTGAAGTGGAATTGATCTCTGGGATCTGTATTCCCATCCCCGCATTGACCTACCAGCAGGTAAAGCAGGATTTACTGAGGAAACAGTCTTTGCCTCCCCTTAATCTTTCAGACAAATAAAATCAGGCGATATGCCAAAACGCATACCGCCTGCGGCGTTTCCTTATCCTTCCACCGGGATTTCCCCGACAAAGTTATAAACGATTCGGACTTCCTGCACTTTCTGCCCGTCAATCTTTTCGACTTCTCCCACCAGAATCTTGCCGATGAGCCGGTTCAGCACCGCTTCATCCAGTTCTTCAATGGCTGCATAGCGCCGGATTTCTTTGATGAAGGTGCGG
>CAKUYY010000101.1 GCA_934717555.1 uncultured Clostridium sp. | reverse complement strand
GGCAAGCCCCTTTGGAAACCCCGGACAACAAAACAGGCTGAATATCTCGCACTTTCCCGGTGCTTGATACTCAGCCTGTTTTGTTGTCAGCAGCCCCGTTTCGTGGTCTGTTTTCGCCCTTTGTATAGTTTGGCGTGTCAAGTTTTATGGGGTACTTAAAAGGAAAAAGTGCATTGACGATGTTTGACAAACATGCAAACTTAAAATATCAATTTGGAAACCGACATTTCTGGGCAGAAGGATATTATGTGAGTACAGTAGGAATAAATGAAGTAACGATAAAAAAGTATATAGAAGACCAGGAAAAACATGATATCGCATTGGATAAGCTCAGTGTAAAAGAATACGAAGACCCTTTTAAGGGTAGCAAGTAATACGAACGCCCCTTAAGGGGCGGCAAAAGAGGCAACGGCAATAGGCTTGAACGAAGTGAAAGCCAGCGCCTTGAGGCGCTGGCCGGTAACTTGGGCTTATGGCCCTTGTACAAACCACCCGTCAAACGGGTGGTTATGATTATCATACTGATTTTTGTTTCTATTTATAAGTCTACCTTTTCAAAGCGTGTGACAGAAATTCGGTATACTATGGAAAGCAAAAAAATGTAACACAGAATTCCTATCAATAAAATGGGTGTTTGCATAAGCATATCCTGTGGCGTATAGCTGTCCAGCCAAGCAAGGACAGGAATATGTGCACATGCTTCTACCGCTACCATGAAAAGCAGCATAGGAATAGCGGCAATCACGAAGGCTTTTCCTGCCTTATATCCATTTTTATAATAGGTGGAGAAGAATATCAGATCAAAAACTGCGTAAATAATCATTCCGAACCCATACCAGGCAACAGTGGCATCTATTCCCACTGGATTGTTTTCCATTTCCATGATATTTCGGAGAAAAGCAAAAGGGATGGAGAGAATCAACTGAAATAATTGGATAGATACAATCAACAAGCATTTTCCTTTGACACTTTCCCGCTTGGTGACAGGAAGAATAGCGGTATACCAGGCGTCATTGGTTTCTCTGGCATACAAGAAAGTGATGTAGGGAACTAGGCAGCCAAACATAAAAATGACGGTATAAGGATATGCCGGCACAATGACCAAACAACCCAAAAAAGCGAATACGATAGAGGTTGGATGGGCTGCCAAAATTAACTCTTTATAGAGTAGTTTCATAAAAAGCTCTCCTTTCTGTACGTAACATAATTTCTTCCAAAGTAAGCGGGATGGTGTCCTGCGGTGTTTTCAAATGATCAAAGGATTGTAGAAATGTCTTTTTATCTGTGCTTCTTAATACTCGACCATTTTGAATGTAGGTAATATCATCGGCGCAGCGATCCAAATCGGATGTGATATGGGTAGAAAAGAGAATAGATCGTTTTCCATCTCTCACGATATGGGTAAAGATGTGCAGAATTTCATCCCGCGAAACAGGGTCCAACCCTGAAGTAGGTTCATCCAAAAGATAGAGTTGAGCATGGTGGGAAAGAGCCAAGGCTAGCAAATACTTTACCTTCATCCCATTCGATAATGATTTAAATTGCTTATTTTCATCCAAAGAAAATTGCTTGAGATAATCCACATATTTCTCTTGGTCCCAGTCTGAATAAAATTTTTTTGTAACGGCAGTAATGGTGGACAGTTTTTTAAGCGGATAAAAATCAATACCTCCAAATACTACACCTATTTTTTGTTTACATTCCTTTTCATGCTGGAAAAAATCTTTTCCCAGCATGGTAACAGTTCCACTCTCTGGATGTACCATATTGAGAATAGACTTTAAGGTCGTACTTTTTCCAGCTCCATTTTTTCCAATGAGCCCCATGATACGGCTAGGCTTTACCGAGAAGGAAACATCTTGGAGCGTAAAGCCTGGATAACATTTGCTCAAATGCTCTACCTGTAAGAGTTCTGTCATTTGTCTTCCTCCTTTTCATCGTTGTAAAGTATGTCCCGCAGAAAGGCAATATTACGAAGGACAGTATCTCCGGGAACCAGGGCGATACCTGCGCTTTCTGGATTTTCATCCCCCAGCGCCACCAAAAGGTCACCCGGTTTAATGTGAAAAAGATCCCGCGCCTTTTTGGGCAGAACTATCTGTCCCCGTTCTCCTACTTTGACGGTTCCAAAAAGGTGTTTGCCTCTTGGGGGAATGGGCATCCGTTCATCCTCTTGATTAAAATGGATAAGATCATCTACTGATACGTTGTAAAGCTCCGCCAAAGCGTCACAGTTAAGAATATCGGGCACAGTTTCTCCTCCTTCCCATTTTGCTACCGCTTGGCGAGTGACACCGATTTTTTCGGCCACTTCTTCCTGAGAATATTTATGGAAATGCCGCAGTGTGGTTAAATTCTGAGAAATCATATTGGATTGTTTTTTCATATTTCTAACCTCCTTGTTCTTATTATACCGATTTCCGGTTAGATTTCTACCAACCGGAAATCGCAAAAAATGTGTGTTTTGGTTGCGTTGTTACTTAAAACATGACATACTATTGTCATGGACACCACACTATAATATGGAACAAAAGAACTTATTAAATATTGATGCTTTGGGGATTCCGACAATATGAAGTTTTGGAAAATATCAATGTATTACCAGAAAATTATACAAAAGAAAATGAAACCTATCTGTAACTTATGACAGAAAAATCTAAAAAATTGATGAAAGCACTGATAAAAAGCAGAAAGGAAACCAAATGAAAGTTGATCGATTAATCGGGATCCTATCTATCCTGTTGCAGAAAGACAAGGTGACTGCGCCTTATTTAGCAGAAAAATTCGAAGTTTCCCGCCGTACCATCAATCGGGATATCGATGATCTGTGCAAGGCAGGTATCCCGCTGATAACAACTCAAGGGGCAAATGGCGGTATTTCCATTATGGAAGGATATAAAATTGACAACACCCTACTGACTTCTACCGATATGCAAGCGATCCTGGCAGGACTTCGTAGTTTGGACAGTATAAGTGGTACAAGCCGATATACGCAGCTTATGGAAAAGCTTTCAGTTGGTGCTTCAGATCTAATACCCGGCGGACAGCATATCCTGATTGATCTTTCCTCCTGGAGCAAATCCGCCCTATCCCCAAAAATCGAGTTGCTTCATGGAGCGATCGAGAATGGACAATGTGTGCGCTTCCATTATTTTGCGCCAAAAGGAGAATCTTTTCGGATGATGGAACCTTATTATCTGATTTTTCATTGGTCCAATTGGTATATCTGGGGTTATTGCCGTGAGAGAGAGGATTACAGGCTATTTAAGCTTAACAGAATGACAGAACTTAAAATTGGAGCCTCCTTTGAAAGACGGTTAGCCCCATTACCAGATTTATCTAATGAAAAAGTATTTCCCCATACTTATTTGGTAAAAGCATTGATTGCACCGAGATACCGATGGAGGTTGGTGGAGGAATATGGACCGGATTGTTTCACTATACAGAAGAATGGATATCTGCTTGTCTCTTTGGGGTTTACAGATAAAGAAAGTGCTTTAGGTTGGATTTTATCGTTCCAGGGTGGAGCGGAACTTCTGGAACCCGCAGAATTCCGGGAAAAGCTGGCTGCATTTGGAAAGAATCTGCAAAAACAATATTTTGGTTCATGACAGACTTCTGTCTTGTTTTGTCTGATAGAATGAGGTCACTATACTGAAAGGAGTTCTCCATATGAACTATGAAATTGTAACCTTACAAGAGAAACTTGTGTCGGGAATTGCGGCCCGTACCAATAACGATTCGCCGGATATGGGCAGAGTTATTGGCGGACTATGGAATCGATTCTATCAAGGCGGGATCTACGAGAGCATCCCAAACAAGACGGACAACAAGGCAATTGGGCTTTACACAGACTATGCCGGGGGCGCTACCGACGATTATACAGCAATGGTTTGCTGTACGGTGACAAAAGAGTCGAAGATCTCCGAATGCGAATTTCGTAAAATTCCAGCGGGTCCGTATGCAAAATTTGTGATTACCTGTAGCATGCGTACAGCAGTTGCAGCGGTTGGAAAGGCCTGGCAAGAAATCTGGAAGATAAACCTTCCTCGGAC
>CAKUYY010000100.1 GCA_934717555.1 uncultured Clostridium sp. | reverse complement strand
CTGTTCATCAAAACTGTCAACATCTGAAACACCAGTAAGCGTCATATTTTTCCGATTTTCCAAAATCAGGCTATGGGGCATTTTCGCTGTCTTTTTTTCTTCTGCCAAAACCATTTCCCTCCCAAACCAAAATCATAATCTATGTGTATGACTTGTCTGTCAATAATATGACAGAAGAGGGACTTTCAACTCTTACCCTTCTAATATCTGATACAGGTCGCTGGCTTCCTCTTTTTTGGCATATTCATTTACCGCTAGTACTTTTGCCTTAATTGTACGGCTGCCTAATTGCAATTCTAGGATATCGCCAACTTTTACATCATAAGAAGCTCTAGCCTGTTTTCCGTTTACAAGAACCCTTCCCGCATCACATGCCTCGTTTGCAATCGTTCTCCGCTTGATGATACGGGATACCTTTAAATATTTATCCAATCTCATTTGACATTCTCCTCCAAATCAATCTGGAAAAAAGAGAGCACAGCCAAGGGAATTCCTCTGCCGCGCTCTCTCAGTTATGTCAACAACACAAAAGAATTAATCTTCTACCGCATTCTTAAAAGCTTTTCCTACCTTAAAAGCAGGCACCTTAGAGGCAGGAATGGTAATAGGAGAGTTTGTTCTAGGATCACGTCCCTGTCTTTCGCTACGGTTGCGCACTTCAAAAGTACCAAAACCAACAATCTGTACTTTCTCTTCCAGAGCTACAGTCTCCATAATGGTATCGAGCATTGCATTGACAGCCTTATCGGCATCCTTTTTGGAAAGCTCTGCCTTTTCAGCAACAGCCATAATCAATTCCGTCTTGTTCATGTCAATAAACCTCCGTTATTTTATATGATACGTGGTGCTTATTCTAGATACAGAAAAGTTTCTATACCTATCTTCTATATTCTACAACAACTCTATCTCTTCTTTCAAAACAGAATTGCTGAGAATGTCAACTATTTGTTTTCGCCTTCTCCCAAAGAGCATCTAATTCTTCCAGAGAAGCATCTTTCATGTCCAACCCTTTTTGATTGGCCATCTGCTCTACCTTATTAAAACGTTGAACAAACTTATCACAGGCTTTTGATAGCGCATGTTCACTGTCTATTTTCAAAAATCTTGCTACATTTACTACAGAAAACAAAATGTCTCCCAACTCTTCCTCCTGGTGCTGAACATCTTTTTCTTCAATAGCTTCCCGGAGTTCTCCCATTTCTTCTGTAACTTTCTCCATGGCGCCCTTTACATCTGGCCAATCAAAACCTACTTTTGCAGCTTTTTGCTGTATCTTGGTACTCCTCATTAAAGAAGGTAACGCTTTGGATACGCTATCCATAGCCTGACTCTGGGTACGCTGGGACTTGGTGCGCATTTTGATCGCATCCCAATTTTTGAGAACCTCATCACTAGTATGCGCTGTAACATCAGAAAAAATATGAGGATGCCGTATAATTAATTTTTTGCAGATACCATCTACTACATCTGCAAAGGTGAAAGATTGTTTTTCTTCCTCCATCTGTGCATGGAAAATTACTTGGAGTAAAACATCACCTAGCTCTTCCTGAAGAAGAACCCGATCTTCTGTATCAATAGCTTCAATTGCCTCATATGTTTCTTCAATGAAATTGGAACGAATACTATGATGAGTTTGCTCCCGATCCCATGGGCAACCTTCTGGAGATCGAAGGATCTTCATAATATCCAGTAAGTCCTGGATTTCATAATGGTCTTTTTGCTGAAATTCCACAACGCTACTTCCTTTACCTAAAAAATACAAAAGTCGGTTTTTATTTTAACCTATCCATCTATGCTTTTCAAGTATTTTCGCAATTTTTTGTCCTTTTGGCAACATCATTACATCATCTTTTGTAATAGCCCTCAGACAAAACAGAGCAATCACATAGACCAACACCGCGATGCAAAGGGAAATGATGGTGGAAATTCTTCCTCCAAAGACAAATTTACTCAATAAAGAATACGAAACATAAGCTGAGGCAGCGCAAAGACCGGAGGCGATCAAAGGTTTTATAAAAACGGAAATAAAGTTAGGCAGGATACGTGTCTCTTTACACAGAAAATAAAGAGCAGAAATAGAGATGAATGCATAACATACCAAAGTACCGGTTCCAGCTCCCTGGATATTGATTTCTGGAATACCTACCATCGTATAATTGAGCACAATCTTTATAATAACGCCAATCGACATCAGCTTTACTGGCAAATCTACGCGCCCAATCGCTTGTAGCATACTACAGATAGGGGTATTAATGGCGACAAAAATACCCGCAAACCCCAGTAAGGACAAAACATTCCCTACTACTGTAATATCCGCCTGATTATCAGATTTTAAATAAAGAAGTTCTGCTATAGGATGGGCCATAACAGCAATTCCCAAACCCGCTGGAATGGTAATCAGAGTAGTAATTCGAAGGACAGACTCGATACTCTTTTTTATTTTCCTACGGCTTCCTTCCGTCCAGGCGGCAGTAACAGATGGCAATGCGCTAATACCAAACACCTGTGTAATCGCGGGAATCAGCATCATTAGGGTCATTGCCATAGAATAACATCCGTATAACGTGGTCTGCGCTTTATCCACCTTATCTGGAGTAATCACTTCCGGATAAAGGCTTAATAGGACATCGGGCTGAGAACCCATGATATCTGCAATTCTCCGCTGAATCAATGCAGAATCTATAAAAGTTGCAATGTTAATAACCAGAGCTCCCAACGCCACAGGAATAGCAATACGGATCAAAGCTCTTACTGTGGCACGGTTGCTCTTGGGACGGGGAGAAGTCATCAGTTCCTGCCGGGTGATTCCATCCCCTCTTTTTTTATAGCGCAGGAATAAAAACAAAAATCCAAATACAGAACCTACTGTAATCCCTAAAATCGCGCCGGCAGCTGCAAAAGGAAGCACCGCATTGCTAGCGGCTTCTTCCGATTCACAAGCAATGCCAAATACCGTTTGTGTAGCGGCATATTGGCTCATGCCTACTTGGATCACCACATAAGAGGCTGTCAAACCTACAATCAATTTGCTGACCGCTTCTATAATCTCGGAAACCGCAATGGGTGTCATATTGCGCATACCTTCATAATATCCGCGATAAATAGACATCAAGCAAGCAAAGAGGATAGTAGGAGCCAATACCCAAATTGGATATTTTACACCGGGAGAAGAAACAAAGTCCGCATAAAAAGTAGATCCTATCATCATTAATAAGAATCCTACTACGCCCAACAGAGCAAAAGTAGGAATCGATACCCGATGGATCTTTCTGACATCGCGAAACCTTTTGCGGGTCACGCTTTCGGAAACCATGCGGGCAATCGCCACAGGAAATCCCGCAGTAGCCAAAGTAAACAACGGATTATATAAATCATAAGCCGCTGTAAAGTAACCCATACCTGTGGTTCCCAAGATACTTGCCAATGGTATCTTAAATAGAGCGCCGATCAATTTGACGACCGCCATGCCTATGGTTAAAATCAAAGCCCCCTGCAGAAAAGAATGGTTTACCCTGCTCTCACTTCTTCTGGTCTTTGTTCTTACCGCCATTGCAACACATCCCATCCATTTTTTCGATTGCGTCTGGTTTATTATATTACTCTATTCCCATTCATATGTACAGGTTTTCCATGGGTTTTTCCCGAAAATGTTGTGATTCCACGAATTTTGTCAAAAGGTTCTTGTAATTTCTTGGTTATATTTCTAAAAGGAAAATATAATCTTTTCTATCTCTTACATGATAACAAAGAAGAGGGGACTTTTCTCCCCTCTTCTTTACTAGTTTTATAGGCTAAAACTTCTCCTCTTCATCTTCTGAAGAAACGTTTTCTTGTTGCGAAGGAGAGGGAGAGGCCTCTTCTCTCTCATCCTCACGATCTTCCTTTACATTCTGCACAGGCTCTTCCTCTTTGGACTCGGCTTTTGCCTCTTCCTCAAGTTTTGCTCCGCAGCGATTACAATAGACAGCTTCCTGCGCATTTTCATATCCACAACTCTTACACTTCACCCGGTTTCTGGCTTTTGCAATCTGCTCATTCACTTCATCCAATTGTTGATACAAATCATCAATAGTCAAAACACATTCTTCTACCAAGTCTGCGGAAGAATTTTCTGTCTTTTTTGCGTC
>CAKUYY010000099.1 GCA_934717555.1 uncultured Clostridium sp. | reverse complement strand
CCATAACGCTACGTCCTGCAATGACTCGTTGGTCAATTCCTCCTACTGTAGCGAACTTGAGATAACCTTCCGCGGTCACATGTGTAACAATAAAACCAACTTCATCCATATGGGCAGATAACATAACATTTACTTTAGGCCTCTGTTTTCCTTTTTTGAATACAATGAGATTTCCTAAACCATCGATTCTCCATTCATCCACATAAGGCTGAATTTCCTTTAAAATATGGTTGCGCACTGCCTCTTCCCGGCCAGAAATACCAGAAAGGAGGCATAATTCTTTTAATAAAGAAAGGTCAGTCATGTGCCACCCCTCCTTTCTCCACATAAGCGGCTAATAATGACGCTGTACTTTCCACATCCTGCCAATCGATGATTTCCGCTTGTGTATGCATATTGCGCAGTGGAATGGAGACTACCCCACTCGGAATTCCTCCCCGTGCGTTAGAGATTTCATCCGCATTGGTTCCGGTGGATCCACCCATTACTTCCAATTGATAAGGTATTCTGTTTTCCTTCGCTATCTGCATCAGACAATCGGAAATAGATTTTGATAAGGTTGGTGAAATGCCAATCATAGGGCCGTCCCCCATTTTACCGGATTTCTCGGAAGGCACCTCAGGTTGTTCCGCATAACTGACATCGACGATAACGGCCTCAGTAGGATTGAGAGAATAGGAAGCTGTCTTAGCTCCACTGCCGCCAGTCTCTTCCTGAACACTGCACACGAGAGAAAGACAGCAGGAAAGAGGTTTCTGTGATAACAATTCTGCACAACGAACCAAGACGGCGACACCCGCCCGATCATCCAAACTAGGAGATGAAATCTTTTTTCCGATCAAAGTCTGAAAAGGAGCATCTAGTACAATACGGTCTCCAGGCTTTACCATACGCTCAATCTCCTGTTTACAAAGTCCCGTATCTATGGCTAATTGATCTATTGATGGTACCTGTTCTTCGCCTCCCTTGGTTAAATGAGGGGGAAGGCAACTGATGACTCCAGTAATTTGTTGTGTTCCGTAAATACACACTCTGGATCCCATTAACACTCTTCGGTCTATTCCTCCACACGCCGCGACTCGAAGAAATCCCTCTTTATCTATCCCAGTAACGATTAATCCAATTTGATCCATATGGGCATCCAAAAGAATATGTTGTTCTGCCTGGTCATCTCCCATCTCCGCAATGACATTCCCGTTATCATCTATTCTTACATGATTTACATAAGGGGTCAATTCATTACAAATAACTTGGGCGACCGCTCTTTCTTCTCCAGATACACCTGAGGAGGAACATAATCGGCGAAGTAATTCTATCATGTCTTTCATGACAAAAGATTTCCTTTCTTTTACTTTAGTGCATTGACCAGTTGCTTGAAATGTTTTCCTCTTGCCTCAAAATTAGGATACAGGTCAAAACTGGCACAGGCTGGAGATAAAGAGACAATATCTCCAGAAGAAGTTCTTTCAAAAGCGGTTTGTACTGCTTCCTCCATGGAATGTACACGTATAATTTCAGGATTTCCCTTACAATAAGAAGTAGATTCTGTTACAGCTTTTTCTATCTTATCGGCGGTATTACCCAACAAAATCAAAATTTTTACTTTTTCTACAACCACAGGTCCCAGAGCATCAAAGGGGATCTTTTTATCATAACCTCCCGCAATCAAAACGATTTTTTGTGGAAAAAGCGAGAGAGTACCCGAAATACAGCGAGTAGGGCTGGACGCAATAGAATCATTATAATAACGAACGCCATATAACTCTCTTACCAACTCTGTGCGGTGCTCTACACCACCAAAACTTTTTGCAACTTGTACCATTACCTCTGGAGGTACAATTCCCCATAATGCTGTAATTGCCGCTAAATAGTTTTCTATATTATGGGTTCCCGGAATAAAGATATCTTTTGCTGCGAGAACAGGGATGTCCTTGCCATGATAGGACATCATCAATACCCCATCATCCCGTAACCAAGCACCGTTTTCCGTCGATTTTCTGCGACTAAATAATAAGGTTTCCCCTCTAGTAACTGTGGTAAATCCGCTGGTGATATCATTGTCCAAATTCAAAACAGTCCGGCCAAAAGCATTTTGGTGAAGAAGGATATTTTTTTTGGCATCAATATATTCCGCCATATCCTTATGTATATCTAAGTGATTTGGCGTTATATTGGTTACCACTGCAATATCTGGACTTTTTCTCATAGAAATGAGTTGAAAACTGGAAAGTTCCACAACTGCGACATCATCGGCTTTGATGGATTCTATATCCGGCAATAAAGGCCTGCCAATATTGCCCCCTAAATGTACTTTTTTTCCACAAGCTTTCAACATTTCCGATATAATGGTTGTTGTGGTGGTTTTTCCATCACTGCCTGTGACGGCTACTATCTTACAGGGGCAAAGATCAAAAAAGACTTCCATTTCTGAGGTGACTACTATCCCATTTTTTCTTGCCTGCTCTAATTCTGGCATATGATATTTCATACCAGGAGTACGGAATATCATATCTGCATTTAAATTTTGCAGATAATCCTCCCCTAGACATAACTCTATTCCTTGTTCTTCTAATTTTATCGCCTTTTCTCCCAGCTCTTCTCTGGTCTTTTTATCGCAAGCCAACACATAGGCGCCTTTTTTATGGAATATCTCAATTAAAGGAAGGTTGCTTCCCCCGATGCCACAAAAAGCAATACGTTTTCCCTTCATTTCCTGAAAAAAGCGTTCCACGCGGTTTTCCATCAATTCTCCCATTTATAGTTACCCCCAGAAAGTAGATTTCTAAACTTGTCAATAGGTATTATACTTTTTTATTCTCAAAATATCAACAAAACAGAATAAAATATTGACATCCATTTCCCTATATACTAAAATAACACTGTGAGTAGGCTGAGCAGCTGCGGGTAAAGTACTGAAAAGTCTTATCCGAGGAAAGTCCGAGCTCCGCAGGGCAGGATAACGGCTAACCGCCGCCGGGGGTGACCCTAGGGAAAGTGCAACAGAAAGATACCGCCGTAAAGTTTTACGGTAAGGATGGAAAGGCGAGGTAAGAGCTCACCAGCGTATGGGAGACCATATGGCTCTGTAAACCCTATCTGGAGCAACACCGCAGAGAAGCGAAAAACGTTTGCCCGACGTGCTTCGAGAAGGTGGCATTGAGCTGTGACGGTAACGTCCAGCCAAGATAGATGGCTGCTCAAGACAGAACTCGGCTTATAGGCCTGGTCGCATTTTTGAACAAAAACACCAATTTCTCCTTTGGAGATGATTTGGTGTTTTTTGTTTTTAGAGAGCAAGATTATCTTTATGAATACTACACTTAATCAAACTTATTGGAGTTATTTTTTAATTGACGTATAGTCCGGATAAAAAGTTTGAAGTTTAGTTAGGAGATACTTGTATTGGAACGCTATATAAAAATATTAGAAATAGTTATAAAAAAATAGAAAAACAGCACTAAATGATTTTAAGACAAATGATAAGGCATATATTTAAAAACTTGGTATATTTAGCATATGCATCTGATATTTATCACAGAATGAAGGAGTATTGAAATTTTTGAAAGCAAAGGTATCTCAAGATACCCGGAGAGTTCAAGAGATATTAGCAAAATCATTTGATGAATAAGGTTATGATTGTTTACTTACAATTATTGATGAGTGGTTACAAAATCTGTTGATAATACTTTCAAGGATATTATAGTAAAAAGTATCCGGAACTCATTGTAAAAGAACTCAATTCTTGGGAATTAGAAGACAAAGAAATAAAGCAAGTCTATAAGTTAGCAAGGAAGTTTATAGACCGATAAATCATTCATTTATCAAGCTGAGCACTTGGAAATTATCAAATTTTTTGAGATATAAAAAAGTAGTTAGAAAGCAGCATGTAAAAAGCGACGGTAATCCCCGTCGCTTTTTACATGCTTTTTATACCTTAGTCTTTTCGTCCAAGTAACCAGTCAACAGAAACTTCTAAGATATCCGCCAACGCTGCCAACTCTATATCGGTAACAAATCGGAGTTGCCCCTCTAATTTAGAAAGTCCGGAAGCATTCATATCGACTCCATTTACCTGAAGCTGAGCAAGCAATTCTTTCTGTTTCATTCCTAACTTTTTGCGAGCCATCTCGACACGAGCACCGACTAAGTTGCGGTTACCTAATGCCTGTTTACGCAATCTCATGTTTTCCAACTCCCATACACTATCTAAATAATCGAAATGACTAATAACATTATTA
>CAKUYY010000098.1 GCA_934717555.1 uncultured Clostridium sp. | reverse complement strand
CTATATAAATGGAAGAACCATTTATATAGAGTTTTTTATTTCCCATTCAATTAGAAAAGGTAACTATTTTATTAAATTCATTCCGCAGAAGGTGTTTCTGTAGAAGCTACTACCTCATCCTCTTCTTCAGAGGCTTCTTTTGCACTTTCTACTTCCTGCTCTTCCAATAATTTGCGAATAGACAGGCTAATACGTTTCTTTTCAAAGTCAATATCTGTAATCATTACTTTGACAGTATCTCCAATAGAAAGTACATCCTGAGGCTTTTCAATTCTACGGTTAGCAATCTGAGAAATATGGATCAGACCATCAATACCTGGTAAAATACGAGCAAAAGCACCAAAGGTAGTCATACCAACAACCTGAGCCTCTACTACGCTGCCAACTGGGTAATCTCTTTTGAGAATCTCCCAAGGATTATCTTCACTCTTTTTGTATCCCAGAGAAATTTTACCCTTCTCTTTATCAAGATCCTTAATATAAACCTCTACGGTATCACCAACATTTACCACTTCAGAAGGATGTTTAATGCGGCTCCAGGAAAGTTCAGAGATGTGAATCATGCCATCAATCCCACCAAGATCCACAAAAGCACCATAAGAGGTAAGAGATTTTACCACTCCTGTATAGGTCTTACCAATTTCTGCTGTCTCCCAGAACTTCTCTGCCAGCTTCTTTCTTTCATCTTTCAGAACGGAACGGATAGAACCTACCGCACGTCTCCGGCCACGGTTAACCTCAATAATACGGAAACTTACTTCCTTTTTCAACAGATCCTCTAAAGGCTCGCCACGAGAGGCAGTAGCTTGGGAAGCGGGGATGAAAACACGGATACCATTGGTAACAGCGATTACTCCTCCTTTGATTACTTCGGTCACTGTGCCAGTCACTACTGTTTCTTCTTCACAGGCCTTTACAATTTCTTCCCAGCCTTTAATCGCATCCAAACGACGCTTAGAAAGCATAATAGTGCCTTCCTGATCGTTGGTACGCATGATGAGCAGATCCATCTCATCGCCAACCTTCACCAGATCTTCTGGCTTGGCATTAGGATCCGCTGACAACTCAGAAGCAGGAATAAACCCCGCCTGCTTTCTTCCAACGTCAACAAACACCTCATTGGGGGCAATACCGACGACTACACCGTGAACCTTTTCGTCTGTATTAAAATTTTTGAGGGATTCCTCTAACATCTCCTCAAAGTTGTCAGTGCTCATTTCTTCAATGTTGTCCTTGTTTTCTAGAATGTCCGTCATGGTTTCTAGTACCTCCTTTATAATGCTGGCGGGCGTGGATGCACCTGCCGTAACTCCTATGTTATTGGCTTGCTGTAACGCTTGGATGGGCAGCTCGTCCGCAGTCTCAATCAAAAAGGTTTTACAGTTAGGCTGACATACATCCCTGAGCTTAGCGGTATTAGAGCTATGTTTACCGCCTATAATCAGCATCAGATCTGACTGTTTGGATAGTTGAATGGCCTCTGCTTGCCTTTCTGACGTAGCATTACATATTGTATCAAAAATTGATGGATTTGTATATACCTTTTTTACTATTTTCAAACAATTTTCCCATTCTGACACGCTAAAAGTCGTTTGTGCGACAATACAAAGCTTTTTTTCAGATTTCTTAAGAAGATTTCTGTTTATATTTTCCAATTCTTCCTGATTTCGAAATACATAACTCTCGCCCTGGCAGTGTCCCTGTATTCCCTGTACTTCCGGATGAGAAGGATCTCCTGCAATCAGGACCACTTTTCCTGCTTCAGAAGCTTTCTTAACAATACGATGAATTTTCGCAACAAATGGACAAGTTGCATCGGAATAAGATATATGCCGGGATTCCACCTCTTTCCAAACATCCATAGATATCCCGTGAGAACGAATTACCAAAATATATCCAGGAGGAACTTCCTCTGGATTTTGAATTGTACAAACTCCACGCTTCTCCAATTCAGCTACCATTTGAGGGTTATGAATGATAGGGCCCAATGTACAAACTTTTTTTCCGGCATCTAATAGCTCCAAAATAATTTGAATCGCCCGATTTACTCCAAAACAAAAACCTGCGGTTTCAGCAACTGTGATATTCAATATCTTTCCTCCAATAAATGGCATATGGTATTCGCTACCTTTTTGGCTCCCTTCCGGTATGAATGAGAATTCGTACCAGTGATGGCAAGATCATCGAAAGGAATCGCCTCTCCATATCGGATTGTCACCCTATGGAACGGACGAATCCTTCCCTCACTATAAATGCATGCAGGAAGGATATCCGCTTTGGCTTTTGCGGCAATCAGTACCGCTCCTGCTTTTGGTTGAAAAGAAACATCCGTATCTCTAACGCAACCTCCCTGGGGAAAAATCCCTACCAAGACATTCCGTTCCAATAATTCCAATGCACTGTGTACAGATTCCGTATCTCCCGTTCCCCGATGAACTGGAAACGCTCCCATTTTGTAGAGGAACCACCTTGCAAGTTTCCCGTGATCTGTAAACAGTTCTGACTTGGCCATATAATGAATATGACGGGGACACTTCATTGCCAAAAAGAAAGGGTCTAATACTGATTTATGATTGCTACATAAAACAACCTTCCCTGTTTTCGGAATGTTTTCCACTCCATAA
This sequence comes from uncultured Clostridium sp., assembly GCA_934717555.1. Classification (GTDB taxonomy): domain Bacteria; phylum Bacillota; class Clostridia; order Oscillospirales; family Acutalibacteraceae; genus CAJFUH01. The sequence goes on along the minus strand of CAKUYY010000098.1, from coordinate 1,618 downwards.
ATCCGAATAGGAAAGATAAAATGTGCAATCACCCGTAGAATACGTACCAAAAAGAAATACAATGTTTCCACCCACAATCAATTGGTTTCTTGTATATCTTTCTCTCTCATAGTACGGATTATGTCCATAATTTTTCGGCTGGCATTGCGGAATTCCTGTGCCGTTCCTTCTTTTAACCCAAGTTCTTCGGGGGTAAGAGGTTCACCATAAGAGATGGTTATTTTCCGGAAAATTTTCGGCATTTTTCCTCCCCTACAAGAAATGCAGGCCGGAACCACAGGGGTATGGGTCTGAAAAGCTAACATTGCGGCTCCTGATTTCGGACGCAACAGCTCTCCTGTTTTAGAACGGGTTCCTTCAATAAATATTCCCAACACTTTTTGGGCTTTGAGTAAGAGTTCCGCATTATTAATCGCCTGCGTATCACCACTGCCCCGATGAACTGGAAACGCCCCCAAAGAACGAATGATACACGACAAAAACTTATTATGAAACAATTCCTCTTTGGCCATAAAAAAGATTTGCCTTTTCTGTCCCAGGGCCAAAAAAACTGGATCCTTTAAGGAAATGTGATTGCAGCATACTATGTATCCGCCTTCCGAAGGAAGGCTGTTTTTGTGGTTAACCCGATAAAAAAACAAAAGTTTAAAAATAGGCGGTACTAGCAGTTTCCCTATATTATAAAGAGGAGATCTCCTCATGACAACCGCTCCTTTATCAGCATAATGATACGATCAACGGATTGTTGTAGAGATAACCCTGTAGTGTCTACTTCAATGGCATCTTCCGCTGGACGAAGGGGAGCGATTTCTCGGTGAGAATCCTGATAGTCCCGTTGTTTTAAATCTTTTAGAACTTCTTCATAAGAACTTTGGCTTCCCTTTTGTTTCAGTTCTTCAAACCTTCTTCTCGCCCGTTCTTCCGGCGAAGCTGTCAAAAATATTTTTACCTGAGCATGGGGTAATACAACTGTACCAATATCTCTTCCATCCATAATAACAGAATGCTTTTTAGCCATATCCCTTTGAAGATCAAATAAAAAATCTCTCACAGCGAGAATGGCCGAAACTTGGGAAGCAGCCATAGAGACTTCAGGTGTTCTAATTTCCTGAGAAACATCTGTTCCGCAAAGAAAAACGTGTTGTTCTCCCTCTAAAAAGACAAGCTCTATCTGGACATTAGAAAGCATCTGTTCCACTTGATTTTGCTGACACAGATCCACACCATTCTTCAACGCAAATAAACCAATTGCGCGGTAAAGAGCCCCTGTATCTACATAAATATATCCCATCGTTTTTGCTGCTTGGCGGGCAATTGTACTTTTCCCCGCCCCAGCAGGTCCGTCAATAGCAACCGATACTATCATTTATGATCCTCCTGACGCTGATTTTCCGGCAATCCAACCGGTAGAAAAAGCTATCTGCAAATTAAATCCGCCTGTATAGGCATCAATATCCATCACTTCTCCAGCAAAGTATAATCCCTGTATTTTTTTAGATTCCATGGTCTTAGGATTAATTTCCGAAATATCTACGCCTCCAGCCGTAACAATAGCTTCTGTAACTGGACGAAATTCTTTTACAGTTACTATCAAATGCTTTAATAAATAGGCAAACTC
>CAKUYY010000097.1 GCA_934717555.1 uncultured Clostridium sp. | reverse complement strand
CACCAAAAGGAGTTTTTTCGTCCCTTTCATCGCTAAAGCTTTTTTCGTTCCACCGACATAGTCGGTGGTTGTTCCCTCAATAGAAAAATGGATTCCCGTCACTGATTTAGGTGACGGGAATCCATTTTTTCTATTTTATCTCTTCCCTCCGGGAAAGAAGATAGATGACTATAAATCCTACAAAAAACAAGATCATACACCAAAGGAGTTCCTGGAATGTAGGGATTCCTGGAAATATTGTCACCACAGATCCCAATAAAAAGCCCAAAATCATCAGATGTGTTGTCTGTGGGTACCAGGTAAGGGCCTTTTCCAATAGTTTCGCCATGAGAATAATACCGATCCCGAGGCCAATGACCAAGGGAACCAAAAAAGGAAGATAAAAACTGCCGATAGCCTTCATGGTTTCATCATAGAGGCCAATGAGCAGAAGAACATATGATACACTGATTCCTGGAAGAATCAAGGCGACAGCCGCAATAACTCCCGATAAAAACAGCAATAAAAAGTTTACCCCTCCCTCTTGGGCCTGCACACTGGAAGAAGAGGCCGGTATCATAGAAATCCCTAAAACTACAGCCATTCCGAAAAGGATAGAAAGCGGCACTTTCCAGGTGAATGATTTTACTTTTGCCTGCCGACGTATCATTGGAATTCCACCCACTACCGCTCCAATAAAAAAGTACATAGTTTGCATGGGAAATCTATCGATTAGATGGGAAAGGGGAGTTGCGAATAATCCGATTCCTAGGACAGCCCCTATACAGAAACAGAAAAGAAAAAAGAAATGCTTCCTTTTTTCCTTTAGAAAAGAACTGACTGATACAATGAGTTTATCATAAATACCGAGGATCATAGCCATAGAGCCCCCGCTTACCCCCGGTACCAGCATGGTTCCCCCTATGATAAGCCCTTTGATTCCTGTCAAAATATATGTCTTTAACAACGGATTGATCTCTCCCTTTCTTTTTCAATGCCATGTCAACCTTTATTCTTTCCTTCCCCATCATAATTCTATCCATGATTGGAATGCTCTCTGAAAAAGTACGCGTTACGCAGCCCGATCAGCGGAAACAGTTGGGAGCCGTCCAACAATATAAGCGCAGATCCCCCCAACCGGGATATTCAGATAATACGTACAAGTCCTCCAAATCACCATTGCTGGAATCACGGTACTATTTTGGAAAAAAGCGCTGAAAAATAAAACAAAGCTTCCTTCTGCTCCCCCAGAAGCGCCGGGAAGCGGAACAAAAGCGCTCACCATGGAAACATAAGCCTGGGCAGCCATCATTGCGCTAACCGGCTGTTCCGTATTGCCAAAACTGCGGTAAATAAAATAAGGGATCTGGCAGGTAAAAGCGATCTGGATAACTGTAAAAAACAGGCGCTAACCCAAATGCTCCACGATTTTCTAAGCAAAAAAGAATTCCCGTGAAACACGGACAATTCACTGTGTATTTTTTCATAGCGTTTCTCCGGATGCTTGCACAAATGTAACTTATGAAATAACCATATTGCCTTGTAGAGAATACGATCCGTCAATCGTTCACTGATACAAAAAAGAGCCACAAGAAAAATAAACGTGCTGTTACATAGCAGTCCTAAAATAGTCACAAAAGAAAAACCACTGATATTGGTCTGAAAAAAGGGAAGTTTCCATATCACCATAACAAGGGAATACAGAACAAGAATTACCTGATAGACCAATGTTTTCATAGCAATGATAGACCCCGCCGCGCCTGTATCCATCCCCAGGCGATGCATGGAATATATCTACATAGGTTGCCCGTCAGTGGAAAAAGGGGGTAATGCGCTATACAGGATCCCCACCATCCCTCTATACAAAAGGAATAATGAAATCTCCACTCTGGGTAGACTACTTTACAAAACATGTGCAAAACAAATCCCTCTAAAATCCACGCTATCATAGCTGCAAGTATAGCCCAGATCAACCAATGATACCGTAGATTTTGGGATATTTGTATCAAGGAATCCGGGCCATCAGAAAAAAATAAAAAAACAATAAAATGAGAGCTGAAACAACCAGCGTAATCAAACCGAACAAATTTTTTTGAATAGATTTTATCAACCGAGATCCCATACGAAACATAACTCCTCTTTTTTCGTTTACGGAAAAGAGCGGAAATCATCGTCTATAAAACCTAATGTTTGTTTTTTCTGAATAAAAATAACAAAAAGGCAGAACTTCTATTATTGAAGTTCTGCCTTCCTGGTCAAAACACAAAGCAAAAAGCTCTTTGTTTGAATGATTCCAGATAAACACTGTGAATAAATAGAGACGCTATTGCTCTCTATGACAGACTCCACCACTTATTCCAGTGTGCTTTAGTATAAAGAATTCATCTTGTAAAGTCAATAAAATTTTATCATTTTACAGAAAACACATATATTTCTAAATATTGCATTTTTATTTTATGAATTTTATAGCTGTATTTTATCTATCCTATTTTTATTTTATAAGCTGTTCTAATAAGTAAAAAGATTCATAAAAATTTTCCCTTACAGACAGATTAGGAATCATCTATTTTTTATGAAACATGCGAATATTTCATAAAAAGGTTTACAGAACACGAAAATTGGGGTAAAATTTTTCTACACGATCTCACGGAAAAGCCAATAAGGGATTTTTTTGACGGGGGTTTGATAGGAATGGAAGCACTTACCAGAAGGCAATTTGATATTTTGACCTATTTGGCGGAAAAACCAGAAAAAGAAAATACGCAGCGTGAACTTGCAGAAGCAGTCAATATGAGTCTGGGCAGCGTCAACAAGACGCTTTCCTCCCTGGTAGAACTGGGATATGTAGAAAATGGAAAAATTACTGCACTGGGGTTAGATAGTTTAGAGCCGTACCGGGTCAAACGGGCTATCTTCATTGCAGCGGGATTTGGTTCCCGTTTGGTTCCTGTAACCTTAAATACACCTAAGCCCTTGGTGCGGGTAAAGGGCACTCGGATGATCGACACTTTGCTGGACGCTGTCGTCACCGCGGGGATACAGGAAATTATTATCGTGCGGGGATATCTTTCTGAACAGTTTGATCAGCTGCTTTACAAATATCCCAATATCAAATTTGTAGAAAATCCTGCTTATAATGAAAGTAATAATATCTCTTCTATCATGTGCGTCCGATATCTGTTGCGTCAAGCATATGTCTTTGAAGCTGATTTGGTACTGTATAATCCAAAACTGATTACCAAATATCAATATTGCAGCAATTATCTAGGGGTTCCTACGGAAGTAACTGATGACTGGTGCTTTGAAACCAAAAAGGGGTATATCAGCCGCTTGCGCATCGGTGGGAAAGATTGCTACCATATGTACGGCATTTCCTATTGGAATGACGCAGACGGAGCCAAATTGGCTGACCATATCAAATGTGTATATGATATGCCCGGCGGGAAAGAACGTTATTGGGACCAGGTCCCTCTGGAATACTTTTTGGATGACTATAAAGTAGAAGTGCGCCCCTGTACGTTTGATGATATCATTGAAATTGATACCTATAAAGATCTGAAAGCGATCGATGAATTATATCAGTAAAAGGATTCCCCATCCTTTCTCTCGTTTAAGGGAGGGATAGGGAATCTTTTTTCTCATACAAAAAAGCCCTGATGGAATACTCTCCATCAGGGCTTTTTTTATCATTGTTTATCTGTTCGATAAACGAACTTTACGTGAACTTTGGACTCACCCTTTACATCATTTGTTAACAGGACATCCAACTGGATAAGCCGTCTTTTGCATGGGACTCAACCTTTCTTCCTGTTTTATCTCCTGGGCGGCACAACCGCCCTCTCTTTTTCGTCTTTCGGATTATTGGAAAGGAAGATTTTTCTCTTAAATGATTTGATCATTTTTAAGCATACTATCTTATCGCGTCAAATCATCTTCCTATCACTTCACACAGACTAGAAAACTTTCTTCCATTCCTTTCTTCCGAATATCATAAATCTCTATGACTGGAAGAAAAATATCCGTCTCTCTGCTTATCTCACTGGACTCACCTATCTCAGTTTATTTGAGTTGTGACATTCCTTTTACTTTTCAAGATTTATTCACATCAAGAATTAATCTCTATCTATATCAGTAAAAAATTCACACCGCTCAGCATCCTTTTTCCTTTATAGATGCCTAATATCTTTTTCTCTCACTACATCAAATGATACCCTTCAGCGATACGTTTTTCGTATCACCCTTTTCTCTCATGACGAACTTCCCGCGTACTGTGTTTCTCTTTCTCCATTTTCATGAGGAACAGACATATCTATAAAAGAATGGATACC
>CAKUYY010000096.1 GCA_934717555.1 uncultured Clostridium sp. | reverse complement strand
CTCATGAACAGAGAAAGATTAAATTGGACGTGGAATGGATCAATCGGTTCTTGGATGTAGATCTCACCAGGGAACAGATGGAAGCCATTTTGAAAAAAATCGATTGCTCGATGGAAGGAGACGACATCCTGATTCCTTCCTATCGTCCAGATTTGGAGCACAAAGCCGATATTGCCGAGGAAATTGTGCGCTTTTATGGTTATAACAAGGTATCTTCCACCTCCATCCGGGGGGGCGCTCAAGGAAAATATTCTGACCGCCAGAAGTTTGACCGGGATATCAGTGAAACCATGCGGGCGCTGGGACTGGATGAAATTATGACGTATTCTTTCATCAGCCCCAAATATTACGATAAAATCAACATGCCGGAAAACGACGATTTGCGTAACTCTGTTAAGATTTCCAATCCTTTGGGGGAAGATACTTCTATTATGAGAACTGTCGACCTGCATTCTATGATGGAAATCCTGGCCCGCAATTACAATAACCGTAATGCGGAAGCGTTTCTTTTCGAACTAGCCCGGGAGTATATTCCCACGACGGAGGATCAGCTCCCGGAAGAAAAGAACAAGCTTATTGCCGGTCTATATGGTGAAAATTTAGATTTCTTTATCCTAAAAGGAATGGTAGAAACCCTTTTGGATAAATTATCTGTATATGACTATGACATTGAAGCGGTAAAAGACGCATACAGCTACCATCCCGGCCGCTGTGCCCGTTTGACCATCGACGGCAAAGAATTGGGTATTCTGGGAGAAATCCATCCCCAGGTGACAGAACGCTATGGAATTTCCTGCCGGGTATATTCCTTTACGTTGGACGCTGATGTCATGTTTGCTTATGCCCAGCGGGAAAAACAGTATAAGCCTCTTCCAAAATTCCCGGCGGTTACTCGTGACCTGGCATTGCTGTGCGACGATAGTATTCCTGTGCTTACTCTGGAAAAAGCCATGAAAAAGGCCGCAGGCCCTCTTCTGGAAAGCATCAAACTGTTCGATGTGTATAAAGGAAAGCAGATTGAGGCTGGCAAAAAGAGCGTCGCTTTCAGCCTTACACTCCGTTCTGCCGACAGTACTCTTACCGACGAGCAGGCAGTAGCAACCGTCAATAAGATCATAAAAGCACTGGAGGCCTTGGGGGCTGTACTTCGTTCCTAAAAATAATACTTGAAATTCCTTTTTATTTGTTGTATGATAACAATATCGGAGGTGATTCCATGCATGATAAGACTATGACATTTTCCTTGGGGAATGACCGCGAGGGAGATATCAAACGAATCCTTACCACGGTATATGACGCATTGCGTGAAAAAGGATATAATCCCATTAACCAGATGGTAGGATATATATTGTCAGAGGATCCAACTTATATTACAACACATAACAATGCCCGCAGCCTTATCCGCAGGATTGACCGAGATGAACTGTTAGAAGTCCTCGTACGATCTTATCTGGGTGAATAGGTAAACGAGCGGTTCTGCTGGAAGCAGGACCGCTTTTCTTTCCTTCTTACCAATCATCACATTTTTCCCCTTTACGGTAAGAATAATTTGTGATATAATGAATAAACCATATCGAATGACAGGAGGTTGCACGAATGAGTACAAAGACAGAAAAAGGCAAAATGTTTTTCACATATAAAAATCGCCCTTTGGTTCGCTGCGGTGATACTCTTTATTACGGTAATATGGCGGACCCTTATGTGATTAAGATGGAAATCAAAAGTAAGAAGAAGCACCTCGATTTAGATGTTGCGGATAAAGTAACCGTACAACTGATGTCTACAGACCCCAATATTAGCACCCGTAAAAAAATTGTTAAAACCAGTGAAAAAAATGGTTTATATTTGGCTTTGGATATTGCGGATGCATGGTTGGAGCGGGCATTGGCCGGTTAAAGAAGAAAAAGCCTTTTGGCTATTGATAACGTTATTAGGACAAAAAAGCCTCTCGGTAAACGGGATAAAAATCCCATTATCGAGAGGTTTTTTGTTTTTCTTTTTTTAATCCCACCGGATACAATAGGAAATCTACTTCTTTAAGCAGGCATATTGTTCATCCCTCGGTGGGAACTTTAGTAAAAGAAATATTGAAAAAACAGGACAAAGAGTGCTATCTCATCTGATTTCAAAATTCTTTTTTAATGGTTCTCTCTACATATTTTCCTAGAAACAAAAAAGCCAACCGTTACCGGTTGGCTCTGAGCATGCAAATTTATACATAAGGAATCTGGTTCACTGCAAATTTAAGCTGATCGATCCAGTAATTGATATCGGTAGGAATTTTAAGGATAATCATTGCAATCAGCCCCGCCAACAGGATCAGCAAAAAGATCAATATCCAGATTAAAATAGACCGCGCATACGCTTTTCGGTTAAAATTGGAGCGGCGCCGAAATGCCCATACAAATAACAAAATAATATTAATAACCGGGATGAGCAGCAATAACTGAGTTCCAAAGAAGCCGGCTGTTCTCATAGGGCGGGCCCGCTTGTCCACCCCTACAACCCGTCTGTTGGATACCGGTACAGATACCACCGGGCTTTCTACTGGCGGAACTTCCTGAGCACGCTGAGGAATCTCTGCCTCTTCTGTTTTGGGGAGTTTCTCCTCTTCTTGATTATCGTCCGGGGCCTTGGAGTCTGCCGGGGCCTCTTCCTGGTTGAGCTGCTGTGCCGCCGCACTGCAAAGATCTACCATCTCCTCCATCCGGGCGGAATACATCGGCAGGGATTCTATCTGTTCCCGAGTCAAAACAGGAGCCGTATCCTCCAGAGAGGAATTTTTTATATCCTCTTTGCCCTCCTGTTCGGGACAGGAAACAGCTTCCTGGACCTCTTCTCCATCTGTTACCACAGCCCCGCAATAGCCGCAAACCCGGCTGTCATCCGGCAGCGTATTCCCACATTTGGCACAATACATAATCCCGGCCTCCCATTATTCTCAATGTCTAATAATTTTTTATTTATTATAACGGAATAAAATATAAAATTCAAGAGTTATTCCACATTACGAGGAGATCCCCTTTTCCATGCTTTCCGAAGAAGAGAAACCGCTTCTGGAATATCCTGTGTGGAAATTCCCGCAAAACCCACCTTTACCTGTCCAAAAGAATCCTTTTCCAGTTTTTCCGGCATCACCTTCACTCCCTGTTCCAAAGCGGCATCCACCAAAGCCTGACTGTCCATCCCATTTTTTACAGTAACCAAAAGATATAGGGCCGTTTCTTGAAGGACTAGCTCTATCTCTTTTCCAAATTCCTTCTGAAAAGCCTCTATCAACCTAACACTTTTTTCCGCATATATTTTCCGCAAGCGGCGCAGCTGCCGTTCCAGTTGCCCTTCCTGAATATACCGGGCCAATGCTAACTGCTCCACTTTAGAGGCAGTCTGATGATATCTGTAAACCCTTTCCTGATAACGCTGCATCAATTGGGGCGGAAGGATCATATATCCAATACGGACAGATGGCAGCAGCAGTTTAGAAAAAGAGCCTATATATACCACTCTCTGGCTATCCTGGCTTTGCCAAGCGGGGATCGGACGCGCACGATAACGCAGCTCCCCATTGTAATCATCTTCTATCAGCAATCCTCCTCTGCTCTGCGCCCATTCCAGCAAACGCAGGCGGCGGGTCATGGGAATCGGCCTTCCGTTTGGGCGGCTGGAAGGGCTTACCCACAAAGCCTGTACCCCCGACTGTTCCAACTGTTCTAAGCAGATACCATCCCGGTCAGCTTGCAGCAATACCGGATTTATACCACAGTCCTCAAAAGCCTGTTGAGCCTGGCGGAAACCGGGCTGCTCCATAGCAATCTGTTTCACCTCTTTCTGTATCAGGCCGCACAATAGATATAAAAGAGGCTGTGTCCCCGCCCCAATTACAATATCCTGTGGGGATACGCAAACCCCTCTCGCCCCGTGGCTATAAGCAGAAAGTGCTTCTCTAAGTTCCCTCTCTCCTTGGGGATCTCCGTAGGAAGATAGGATATCCTGCCTTCCTAATATATCCTTGACATGCTTTCTCCATAGTTTGATATCGGTATGGGTTGCGTCGATACAGTCTGTACCCAAATGAAAACGGATTCTCGCCTGATTTGGGGAAGTATTAGAGAGTGGCATGGATATAGTAGGCTGTTTTTGCAGTCTTTTAATATCCTTTGCCACAAAATAACCGCTTTGGGGTTTACTCTCTATGTATCCTTCCACATTCAATTGTTGATAAGCGGTTTCAATGGTGGTACGGCTCAGTTTTAGATCCTGAGAAAGCTGGCGGATCGAGGGAAGCTTTTGTCCTCCCATTAACCTCCCATCCTCCACCGCGT
>CAKUYY010000095.1 GCA_934717555.1 uncultured Clostridium sp. | reverse complement strand
GAAGATACCCTCAGCCATCGGGATTTTCTGGGCTCTTTGATGTCCCAGGGAATTGGCCGGGAGACAGTGGGGGATATTCTGGTGGAAGAGGGGCGTTGTGTCATTTTTGTCCGTCAGGAGGTTTCCCAGTATATTACAGGCCAGATGCAGAAAGTAGGGGGTGCAGGCATCCGATTTATAAAAGGGGATACCAGTGATCTCCCGAAAGGTAGAGGGTTTGAAGAACTTCATTCTACGATCTCTTCTGCCCGGTTGGACTGCGTTGTGGCGTCTTTCACCCATTCCAGCAGGGAAAAAGCGGATTGCCTGATTAAGAGCGGAAACGTTTCCATGAATTATGAAATTGTGCTGTCTGGCAGTACCAAAGTATTACCTAACCATATCCTTTCTATAAAAGGTTACGGGAAATATTGCGTGGATCAAATAGGTCCGCCTACCAAAAAAGGAAGGCTGAAATTACTTGCCAGACGATACCAATAGAGGAGGTAATGAAAATGTTAAAATCGGAGGATATCGCAAATGTGAGTTTTCGGCGTGCGAATCTGGGCGGATACCGTCCGGATGATGTGGACGCTTTTATCGACCAAGTCCAGCTGACGTTTGACCAGATGAAAAAGGAAAGAGAGGAATTAGCGCAAAAGCTGGACCTTTTAGCACAAAAGGTGGAAGAGTACCGGCGTGATGAGGAAAGTATCCGTACTACATTGCTGAACGCTCAAAAATTGGCCGATGCGTCGGTGAGAGAAGCGAAACACAAGTCAGAAGTGATTATCAAGGATGCCACGATTAAAGGGGAAAAAATTGTTGCCAATGCCCGGTATGAGGTGGAAGAGCAGCAGAAAACCATTGAGCATTTACAGCAGGAAGTGGTTAATTTCCGTTCCCGCTTGTTAGCTATTTATAAAGAACATTTGACCTTGATTGACGCGCTTCCCACACAGGGAAAGTTTTCTCCGAAAGACAAAGAAGAAACAAAAGAACAGGAACCTGAAGAAGAAAAAGAAGATTCTCCTGTTTTGGAAGGAGAGCAGGAAAAAGATCAGGAGCCTGGAGAAGATAAAAAAACAGAAGAAGAGGAATCTGATGGATTTACAGTAAAGCAACCAGAATCGGAAATGGTGGCAGAGGAAAAGAAGGAAGGGACGCCTGCTAGCATTGCTCAAAGGTTTGGTGTACTGAAGTTTGGAGAAGATTACGACCTTTCAAAGGATGAGGACGAATCACCCCTAGGGTTGTTTGATCGGAAATAGTTTCCGTTTTTATATAAAAAGAGCAAGGGAGAATAGATTTCATGTCTCAAGATTACAACAGCACGATGAATTTGCCCAAGACCGAGTTTCCCATGCGGGCAGGCTTACCCAAAATGGAGCCCCAGCTCCTGGAAAAATGGGAAAAAGAAGATGTTTATCATAAGTTGATGGAGAAAAACGAGGGAAAACCCAAGTATGTGCTCCATGATGGACCTCCTTATGCCAACGGCGACATTCATTTAGGAACCGCCCTCAACAAGACATTAAAGGATTTTATCGTTCGTTATAAAAATATGGCGGGATTCCAGGCGCCGTATGTGCCTGGATGGGATACGCATGGACTGCCCACAGAGCTAAAAGCCCGCAAAAAAGCGGGGGTAGGGAATTCCACAACCATTTCCGATGTGGAGCTGCGGAATATCTGCCGCGATTTCGCCCGCAAATATATCGACGACCAGCGCAACCAGTTTAAACGTCTGGGAGGCATTGCAGAATGGGAAAATCCCTACATCACCCTGCTTCCAGAGTTTGAGGCAAAACAGATTGAAGTATTCGCAGAGATGGCCTGTAAGGGCTATATCTATAAAGGGCTGAAACCGGTATACTGGTGTCCGGATTGTGAAACAGCGCTGGCGGAAGCGGAGATCGAGTACGCAGAAGATCCCTGCGATTCTATCTATGTGAAATTCCATGTGACCAATGACAAAGGCGTGCTGTCCAAAATGGGAGCCGATTTAAAAAACACTTATTTTGTCATTTGGACCACCACTACCTGGACATTGCCAGGAAACGTGGCGATCTGTGTGGGGCCGGAATTTACTTATAGCCTGATCCAGTGGGAAAATGAATATTATATCATGGCGGAAGAACTGTATGAATCCTCCATGAAGGCGGCGGGAAAAGAAAATTATAAGGTTTTGGGAACCATAAAAGGTTCCGAACTGGAATACATGAAGACCGCCCATCCTTTCCTGGACCGTGAATCTTTGGTCATTGTAGGTGACCATGTTACTTTAGAGAGCGGTACCGGGTGCGTACATACCGCTCCTGGGCACGGTGTGGAGGACTTTGATGTCTGCCGCAATTATCCGGAAATCCCGGTCATTGTCCCGGTAGACAGCCACGGAAAGCTGACTGCCGAGGCAGGGGCTTTCGCGGGGCTGACCACAAGTGAAGCCAATAAAGCCATCGCCAAGCATTTGCAGGAGATTGGAGCACTGTTTGCGATAGAAAAGATTATCCATCAGTATCCGCACTGCTGGCGCTGCAAGAACCCCATCCTGTTCCGTGCGACAGAGCAATGGTTCTGCTCTGTGGATGATTTTAAAGACCAGGCAGTAGAGGCCATCAAGGATGTAAAGTGGATTCCCGCCTGGGGAGAAGACCGCATCACCTCCATGGTCCGTGAACGTAAAGACTGGTGTATTTCCCGTCAGCGTAAATGGGGTGTCCCCATCCCGATCTTTTTCTGTAAGGAATGCGGGGAACCGCTGATTGAAAAAGAGGCCATGCTGGCAGTTGCGGAGGTATTCCGTAAAGAAGGATCCGACAGCTGGTATAGCAAAGATGCGTCAGCTTTCCTACCGAAAGGAACCCACTGCAAAAAGTGCGGCTGCACATCTTTTGATAAAGAAAAAGATATCATGGATGTTTGGTTCGATTCTGGTACTACCCATGCCGCAGTGCTGGAAGAGCGTCCTTATTTAAAGTGGCCGGCGGATCTGTATCTGGAAGGTGCCGACCAATACCGTGGTTGGTTCCAGTCTTCCCTTTTAACCTCCGTGGCTACAAAAGGGAAAGCGCCTTATCAGGCGGTTGTCACCCATGGATGGGTTGTAGACGGGGAAGGACGCAAGATGTCCAAATCCCTGGGAAATGGCATTGTGCCCGCGGATATTGTCAATGAATACGGTGCCGACATCCTGCGTTTGTGGGTAGCTTCCTCAGATTATCACGCCGATATCAGGATTTCTAAAGATATCCTGAAACAGTTATCAGAGGCTTATCGTAAGATCCGCAATACCGCCAGGTATATTTTAGGCAACCTCTATGATTTTGACCCCAACAAGGACTGTGTTGCACTGGATCAGCTCCAGCCTATCGACCAATGGGCTTTGTATCAGTTGGATGTTCTGAATAAGAAGGTGCGGGAAGGTTACGATACCTTTGAGTTCCATCAGGTTTACCACGCAATTCATAATTTCTGCGTGGTGGATATGTCCAACTTCTATTTGGATGTTATCAAGGATCGTTTGTATGCCGATAAGGCGGACAGCCAGTCCCGCCGCGCGGCTCAGACGGCTATCTATATGATCCTGGACGCTATGACTCGTATGATCGCCCCGATCCTGGCATATACTTCTGATGAAATCTGGGGCTTTATGCCTCACAGCGAGAAAGAAGATCCGTCCTGTGTGTTGTATAATGAAATGCCGGCATGCACGGGGGTACAGGTAGACGACGCCTTTATTTCCCGCTGGGATCGTATCCATGCTCTGCGCGACGATGTACAGAAAGCACTGGAACTTGCCAGAAAGGAAAAGAAAATCGGAAAATCCCTAGAGGCAAAAGTGGAACTTTACTGCCAAGGCGATTTGTATGATTTTGTCAAGGCAGTGGAACAGGAACTGAAAACAGTGTTTATTGTTTCTGAAGTAGAAGTATTGAACGCTGGACAAGGGGACTATCAGGGAGAAACGGAAGGCTTCTCCGTTTCCGTCAAACATGCCCATGGAGAAAAATGTGTGCGCTGTTGGGTTTACAGCGATACCGTGGGACAGGATGCAGATCATCCTCAACTGTGCCGCCGTTGTGCTAAAGTGATCAAAGGAGAATAAAAAAGAAGAGGGTGTACGAGGGTGTTACACCCTCTCTTTCGTTCCTTGGCTTTTTCTATACTTTAAAAGTTTCAACAATCGGAAAAGAGATGTTCGTGAAAAGACAAAAGGGAATCCTAACAGTTTTGATAAAGGGCAGACATTTCCGTTGCCGTAGAATACTTGACTGGAAAGGGAGAAACTGAGTGCTTATACATGAACAGAGAAAGGATGATGGGCTTGCCTATTTTGGCTTTGTTTTTATCAGCGACGATTATTTTAGCAGATCAATTG
>CAKUYY010000094.1 GCA_934717555.1 uncultured Clostridium sp. | reverse complement strand
AAGGATGGCAGTATCAACACAAGCAATATCAAAGCATGCTTGCGAAGAAAGGAATACGGCAGAGCATGAGCCGCAAAGGAAACTGCCTGGACAATGCAGTTATAGAGGATTTCTTCGGGCTACTGAAAAGTGAACTACTCTATTTGCAGAAATTTGAATCCATGGAACACTTCAAAGCTGAGCTAATGGAATATCTGGATTATTACAACTACCATCGCATCAAGGCAAAACTCAAGGGCTTACCGCCTGCGATTCACAGACAGCAAGCCCTTTCGGCTGCTTAAACAATTTTTTGCTTCGAATTATTCTCTAACTTTTTTGGGGCACTTCACTTTACAATTCCAACCCGCTCATTTTTGTCCGGGTTCAATTGGTGCGATTTCAAATCACACCTAATGTACGAAATTCGTCCATTAGCCGCAATTCCTCACTTCGATTTTAAATCGATCTGAAAGCGAAGTATTCTTTCGCTCATTTTTGAGCAAAAGAAAGCCCCTGCATTTTCGATAAACGCAGGGGAATTAGATAGTTATAACTAACTTTTTATAGGCCTACGGTTATGTACCTGCTCTTTTCTCGTTGCCCATCTACAATTGTCCGGGGAATATCCTTTGTCATTGTCAATACGGTCAATTGTAAGATCGTCACGATAACCATTTTTTATGGCCCAATCAAAAAGGATCGAAAATTGTTTTGCCATTCATCGCATACATGAATACCACGCGCCCCATAATTGTGATAACTCACTGACTTTTCATAGCCGCATACCTACCCATATAGAATATAAGCGTGTATGCTTCTTTCCGTGCTTGGTAAAAAGCTTTGACATTTGTTCTTTATGCAGACATCCGCAACTATGCGTTCTCTTGAAGTTGCTAGAAATGACAAAACATGTATTGCCACATTCACACCGACATTCCCACAACGTGTGCCCTGTGGAATCTTTTTTATCTGTTCTTCCAATAACTAGCAGTCGGCCTATTTTTTGGCCTGTATAGTCTTTGCCTCTGTTTTTTTGCAAAAAATACCTCCCTACAAGTTATGCACTTGTAGAAGGCCCCTAAAAGTAGTATAATAATACTACTTTTAGGGGCCCCCTGTACGTGGTGTGTGAGTAGTTGGGTGTCCTCGCCAAAGTTCCCCCGGCTACTCTATTTTTTTTCTTGTTTTTGGGCTTCTTGGCACATACGATCAATGCCTTTTCCGATTACTTCCGCTTTGGTAAGCCCTAAAGCCTTGGCGGTATATTCAAGCTTCTGCAAATCCCTATCCGACATTCTAATTCTTGTCTGATTCCCTTTCGGGTCGTCGGTGGGTCTGCCAGTCCGTGGGGACATTCTCAACCTCCCTTCTTTTTGGTTACACATAAGTCAAGATGGATTTAAAAAATATTCTGGACAAATAGGCGTAACCACGCTATACTAACAGAGAGGTGATTAGACATGTTGGATAAAGAAGATTTACAGGCCATCGCACAGTTAATGGACGCAAAATTGCAGCCAATTAATGACCGTTTAGACAAGATGGAAAATGATATCGCCGAAATAAAGGAAAATACTGCTATCACTCGCAGCGCAGTAAATACGTTGCTGGAATGGGCGGAAGAAGCTCAGATACAAGTACAAGTGCCGTTATTTAAAAAAGCTGAATAATTTGTAAAAGCCGTTACCGTAGAAAAGGTAGCGGCTTTTTTATAGCCCCGGATAGGGACGCGGTCCGCCTTCTTATTGAGCGCATTGACATTACACCAGAACAGGAAAAAGAAAAGACCGATTTCAACATACAAAGTACATTAAAATCGGTCTTAGGTAAACATGGTCGAGGTGACGAGATTCGAACTCACGACCTCTACGTCCCGAACGTAGCGCTCTACCAAACTGAGCCACACCTCGAAAGCGATGCCCCCACTTATCAGTAGGGGCATTGTGGCTGCCGAACTAGGATTCGAACCCAGACAAACAGAGTCAGAGTCTGCTGTGCTACCCTTACACAATTCGGCATCGGTTTCTGATCTGCATCAGCAACGGTATTTATTATATCTTATTTTAGAAAAAAGTCAACCCTTTTTTTACAAAAAAATAATTTTTTCTTTTTTTGATGTGTAGGGATATTTTTATCTTTTCCCTCTTGATCTATTGACAGAGCATAAATAGAGTTTTATAATCGACCTAACTGGTCCTACCAGTTAAATTCTTTAACATTTGGAGGAGATTCCATGAAGCTTTTGCGGCAAGTCGCATTGATTTTACTGATTTCCTTTGTGGGAGAAATTTTAAAAACCGTGATTCCCCTGCCTATTCCTGCCAGCGTATACGGGCTTGTTTTGATGTTAATTGCTCTTTGCAGCGGTATTCTGCGTACTTCCCAAGTACGGGAAGCTGCGTTTTTCTTTATTGAAATCATGCCAGTTATGTTCATTCCCGCCGCCGTCGGTTTGATAGATTCCTGGGCAAGTTTGCAGCCGGTCTTCTGGCCTGTGGCAATTATCACGATCATCACCACTATTTTGGTAATGGTCGTAACTGGGCGTATTACTCAGTCTGTCATCCGTCGGGAAAGGAGAAAAAAACATGAATGAATTTTTTCAAAATTCTCTTTTCTTCGGAGCGGCAATCAGCCTGCTGGCCTATGAAGCCGCTTTACTTTTAAAGAAAAAATTCCGTTTGGCCATCTTAAATCCCTTGCTTATCTCTGTAATTGCCGTGATTGCCATCAATCTCATTTTACATGTGGATTATGAAACTTACCAGGCTAGCGGGCAGTATCTTTCCTATCTGCTCACCCCCGCCACAGTCTGTCTTGCTGTCCCCTTATACGAACAGCTGGCTTTACTCAAAGAAAATTGGAAAGCGGTAGCTTGCGGTATTTTATCCGGAGTACTAGCCAGTATGGGAGGTGTACTAGTTCTTTCCAAAATATTCGGCCTCAGCCACGAACAGTATGTCACCCTGCTTCCTAAATCCATCACAACTGCCATCGGTATGGGGATCTCCGAGGAATTGGGCGGGATTGTGACTATTACTGTGGCTGTTATCATTATCACTGGGATTTTGGGGAATGTCATCGCTGATTTCATTTTTAAAGTGTTCCGTATCCAGGAGCCGGTAGCAAAAGGCCTGGCTCTAGGAAATTCCGCACATGCGATCGGCACCGCCAAAGCCATGGAGTTAGGGGCCGTGGAAGGGGCCATGAGCAGCCTGGCAATTGCAGTAGCAGGGTTATTGACCGTGATAACCGCTTCTGTATTTGCTCAATTCATGTAATTAGAAAGGGGAGTTTATATGAAGAAGCAGCTTATTCTCACAATCGGCAGACAATATGGCAGCAACGGACATGAAATCGGCGTTAAGCTGGCCCATCAGCTAGGCATAGAATTTTACGATAAAGCAAAGCTGATCGAGATTTCCAAAGGTTCCGACCACTATGAGGAAATGCGGGCATTCTATGAGGAACGTCCTGTGAATAGCCTGCTGTTTGCAATCAGTATGAATCAAATGGAAACACATTCCAGCGACATCCCTTTTACCAGGATTGAGCGCTTGTTTCAGGAGAAGGGCGGGATATTAATTGGCCGATGCGGTAATGCTATTTTCCGGGAAAACAAACGGGCCGTTCGTATCTTCATCCATGCGGATCCCCGTATTCGGCAGGAACGTATTTCTCAGTGGGAACAGATTCCCTTGAAAAAGGCGGCACATCGTATGCAGGAAGTAGATGAAGAACGCATGGCCTTCCACCAATATTTTGCTAGGGAGCATTGGGGACAGGCGGACCGGTATGAAATCTGTTTAGATAGCGGTATCCTTGGTGTTGATGGATGTGTGGAAACTATCATTCGTTATCTGGACGGGAGGGGATTACTTGCCTGAAAACATAAATCAGCCTGAATCCCGCGCCTATGATATCGTGTTATCTTTTCTGAAACAGCAAATCAAGGGAGGCAAGCTGTCTTTAGGTGATAAACTCCCCTCTGAACGAACTCTTATGACCCAATTGGATTTAAGCCGTAATTCTGTTCGGGAAGCTCTCAGGCAATTGGAAAATATGGGCTTTGTCCGCAGTATCCATGGACAGGGAAGTTTTTTGGTCAACCACGCAGGACAGGGATTTTCCTCTATTTTTTCCATGCTGCTGCTGTTACATCAGACAGATAAACTGGAATTTCTTGCGTTGCGTCAATGCCTGGAAAACGCCGCCTTTATACAAGCCGTGCAGTCTCCTTCCCTGGAATCCATAGCATCACTAGAACAGGCTCTTTCCTCTATGGAACAGGCAAAGGATCAAAGGCAAATGGAGCAAGCGGAAGTCTGTTTCCATCAAAGCCTGATTACCGCCGGCAAAAATCAGTTATTTTCCATGATTATGGACGCTTTATCGAGTTTGGGTGACATGTATCGAAAGGAAACATTGTCCCATTTAGATCCAGCGGTCTGTGGTCCTCTACTCCAAACACACCGGGATCTCGTACAAGCCCTGAAGGATGGCAA
>CAKUYY010000093.1 GCA_934717555.1 uncultured Clostridium sp. | reverse complement strand
CCAGATACCCCACAATAATAGCAATCAAGATGGGAATGACCGAAAGGAATTTCCTAAACAGGACAGAACCAAATATCGCAACTCCCAATGTTACCAGGAAAACGATAACATTTTTAGGGTCGATTGTTCCCCCCTCAACATGCAAAATCTGTGCATTTTCCGCTGCATTCCCCGCCAATTCCAAACCAATCAGAGCCACCACAGGCCCCATTGCCGCAGGAGGAAGTACAACATCAATCCATTTCGATCCAAATTTCCATACTGCCAGCGCCAATAGGCAGCCGCATAATCCAACTACTACGAAACCTCCTAATGCATATTCATAGCCAAACTTACTGATGACCAATGCGCCTGGTCCCAAAAAAGCAAAGCTGGAACCTAGATAAGCAGGAGCTTTCCCTTTGGTAATGAGAATAAATAGTAGCGTCCCAATCCCATTCATAAACAGAACAATAGCTGGATTGATACCAAACACTGTGGGTACTAAAACGGACGCTCCAAACATGGCAAACATATGCTGGATACTGAGCGGCGCCAATAATGAAAACGGCACCTTTTCATCTACTTGAATAATTCTTCCTTTCTGCACAATGCAACCCCCTCTTAGATTTTGATTGACCATTTTGAGTTATTATACCATAAAAAAGAAAAAGCAACAAAATAAAAATTTATTATCCGTTATTTTCTGTAAATTTAAGTGATTTCCTCTTAATTGACAAAATTTCTTGTTGTTCCTCTTTATATATGATAAGATGCTAAAAGAGTAATTAAGAGCTAGGAGGAAATGCTTATGAAAAAATCCCCATCTCAAAAGAAAATGAAGTGGAATATTCAAGGAATAATTGCCGCCATTGTCTTTCTCTCGTTGATCCTTTCCATTGTGTTTTTGGTCATTCATCTCTTTATTGCGCCTGGATCAGAAGAAGATCCTCAGCCTTTTGAAAGGACAAAGAGCGATTATGTTTTAATGTTGCTTCAATGCTCATTAGGTATTTTGGCTATGATATTGCCCAGCCTAATTTCTCGCAAACTACGCCTTGAAATTCCTTCCGTGATGTATGTATTGTTCCTTATTTTCCTTTATTGTGCTATTTATTTGGGAGAAGTTCGGAACTTCTACTATGATATTTCCAATTGGGATACCATTTTACATGGTTTCAGCGGTGCGATGTTGGGCGCCTTAGGTTTTTCCTTTGTCGCGTTGCTCAATCAAGAAGACCGCGTCCCTATTAATCTCAGCCCTCTCTTTGTTGTAATTTTCGCCTTTTGTTTTGCCATTACATTGGGTGTGTTTTGGGAGATCTATGAATTTTCCTTTGATGGTCTATTAGGCCTCAATATGCAGAAAGCTTATTTAGAAGATGGAACCCCTCTAGCCGGACGTATGGCCTTAATGGACACGATGAAGGACTTAATTTTAGATGCTTTAGGAGCTCTGCTAACCTGTATCATCGGCTATATTTCATTAAAATATAAAAAGGGATGGATTGAAAAATTGCAAATTACAAAGAAGCGTTAACTTCTATACTAGAAAATAGATTTTAGGAAAAATCGTATATATGTGGTTGAAATTTGTCGAAGATCGCGTTACAATGGGAAAGATGAATTTAAGAAATTAGGAGCTGTTGTGTTGTGAAAATCATGGTTGAAACTTCTGCACGCCATGTCCATGTTACCAAAGAGGATCTCGCCATTTTGTTTGGCAAGGAGGGCAAATTGACCAACAAGAAAGATCTCTCCCAACCGGGGCAGTTCGCGTGTTATGAACGTGTAACTGTTGTCGGTCCGAAAGGGGAACTGCCCAATGTTTCTATCTTAGGTCCAGAACGCAAACAAACACAGGTAGAACTCTCTTTAACAGATGCTAGAAAAATTGGTATTGTTCCTCCCATTCGGGAATCTGGCGATTTGGAAGGAACTCCTGGCTGTAAACTGATTGGGCCTGCGGGAGAAGTGGAAATTTCCTGTGGAGTTATTGCCGCCAAACGGCATATCCATATGAGTTTAGAGTCTGCAAAAGAATATGGCCTGCAAGATAAACAAGTGGTTTCTGTTAAAGTGGGAGCCAATGACCGTCAACTGACCTTTGGGGATGTTGTTGTCCGTGTGCGTGCCGATTTCGCTCCTGCTATGCATATTGATACTGATGAAGCCAATGCCGCTGGTTTGCCCGGCACTATGGATGGGGAAATCATTGCATAAAGTCAAGAAATCCGTGTTGGATAAACAATAGAGATCCCTTGATATATAAACAAAAACAAAAAGGTCTTCTACGTTAGGTTAGAAGACCTTTTATTATTATTTATTTTTAAAGTATTGATAAATTTGGCAGGGAATCATTCCATTATAAACTTTTCTACGTTTATCCGCTTTTCTTCCATAGCAACGCTCAAAATCCGCATCTGGGCTAATAATGGAGTAGCTCCATCCTTTCTGCTGGATAAAAGCCCTGCCCATTGCTTCATAAAGTTCTTCTGCACGGTTTACATCTAAAAGCCTTTCTCCATAGGGCGGATTACATATAACCGTCCCTCTCTCCCCCTCACAAACAAATTCACGAATATCCCGTGTTTGCGTTGTAATTCTGGACGATACTCCCGCTTTTTTAGCGTTGGCCTGGACAAGATCCAAAGCTTCTTGATCAATGTCATATACATAAGCATGGAAAGAGGCATCCTGGCGAACCAAATCATGAGCCCGTTCCCGCTCCCTCTGCCATACTTGAGGGTCACTGCTTTCCCATCGCTCAGCAGCAAAAGAGCGTTTGAGGCCGGGCGCGATGTTCAAGCCCAAAAGAGCTCCCTCAATCGCTATGGTACCAGAACCGCAAAAGGGGTCTATTAGCGTAGAGTTAGAATATACTTTCGATAAAAAGCACATAGCAGCCGCCAAAGTTTCCTTAATGGGAGCCTGGGTTGCAATTGCCCGATATCCCCGTTTATGCAAACCCGGACCTGAAGTATCCAACATCACCTGAACTTGATCTTTCATAATCAAAAATTGAATCTGGTGCACTGGACCGGTTTCTTCAAACCATGGAATCTTATAACAAATTTTAAGCCGTTCTACTACTGCTTTTTTTATAATAGACTGACAATCCGGAATACTGGCCAGTTTGGAGTTTAGAGAACGGCCTTTCACTGGAAAAGAATCCTTTTTCCCAATCCACTGTTCCCAAGGAAGTTTCCTTATCCCTTCAAACAATTCTTCAAAACTGCGAGCTGGAAAAGTCCCTACCAAAATCTGTACCCGTTCCGCATATCGAGAACCTAAATTAACACGGGCTAGTATTTCTTCTCCCCCTCGAAAGAGCACTCTTCCATTTTGCGCTTCTACATAGGGAACCTCCATAGCCCGCAGTTCCCCTGCTACTAAACCTTCTAATCCCAAAAGGCACGGACAAACATAGTTCTGTTCCATTTCCCTTTTCACTCCTGTTCTTTTATATGGTACACAGAAAAACAGGACGGAGGCTTTGCTCCGCCCTGTTTTCTGTTTATATAATAACAATCTTAATATTTACTATTACACTTCCGGTTCTAATAAACCATAGGTGCCATCTTTGCGCCTATATACTACATTGATTTCTCCTGTTTCCGCGTTGCGGTACATATAAAATTGATGACCAACCATATTCATCTGTAGAATTGCTTCTTCTACATCCAACGGTTTTACTGGAAAACGCTTAGAACGTACGACTTCGTATTCCTTTTCTTCCATATCATCTTCCTCAAGCTCTTCCTGAGCCAGGAAATCATCCAAAACAGCAGCGCGCATTTTTTTCTCTAAACGGCATTTGTTCTTCCTAATCTGCCTACCCAACACATCTATCACTGCATCTAAGGCATCGTTCATCTCCTCAGCGGTCTGCTCCGCGCGGTATACCATGCCATTCTGTCGAATGGTAATTTCTACAGTCTGCCTGTTTTTTTCCAGTGTAACTGTTACATTAGCTTGCGCATCTTCATCAAAAATCCGATTAAACTTAGATAGCTTTTTTTCTACACGCTCCTTAAAGTTATCTCTTAAATTAACTTTTCTACTGGTAATGGCAATCTTCATGGTACTGCCCTCCTTAGATAAAATGTAGGCTGGAATGTTATTTTAAATATTCCACTACCCGAGAACAAAGATCCTTTTTGAAATATCTTTTTCTTTGTTCCGGCTACATTATACCACATTGTACAAAAAATAAAAAGAGGTTGGGAAAAATTTTCATAAAAACTTTAAAATATCTTTATTTTCTTATCTCGTTTCTGTGGATACGTTTATACCACTCTTTTCCCATTACAAAACACCATATCTGGTTTTGCTGATAATTGCAGGGGATCCAGAGAAAACACAGAAAAATCAGCGTCTTTTCCAATCTTTAAGGAACCAATCCGGTGATCCAGTCCACAAATCCAAGCTGGATAAATGGTGATAGATTTCAAAGCTTCTTCTGAATCCATTCCTTCCCGTACCGCAAGAGCCGCACAAATTGGCAAATATTGAATTGGGATAACGGGATGATCAGTAATAATAGCTGTCGTGACCCCCGCCTGATTTAATATTCCTGGGTTTTCCGGGGTCAATTCCCTCAGTTCCGGTTTAGAACGGTCGCATAAAATAGGCCCCGTCAACACCGGAACCTTTTCTTTCGCTAAATCCTCTGCAATCAAATGCCCTTCTGTTC
>CAKUYY010000092.1 GCA_934717555.1 uncultured Clostridium sp. | reverse complement strand
CTACCTATATCTATATTCTTTCTTTTTATTTCTTATACATTTTATTTTCACTTTGTTCTTCTATGTATTTTGCCATCCCGCTTCCATTGATAAAAATTATCCAATATTTTCTTTAAGTTTAAATCTAATAGCTATAATTGTCAAATATTCTCTTCTTTATGAATTGTATAATAATTTTTCTCTAGGGATTGACTTTCCATTTCCTGATGATATGATAACTATAAAAATTGGAGGAAACAAAGCGTATGATTTATACTGTAACTTTTAATCCTTCTTTGGATCATACCATATGGGTCGATCCTTTCCGATTAGGAGCAGTCAATCGAACCCAAAAAGAAGAACTTTTTCCCGGAGGAAAAGGAATCAATGTTTCTATTGTTCTTCAAAATCTAGGAATGGAAAGTATCATATTGGGATTTCGAGCTGGGTTCACCGGAGAAGCTTTGGAAAATATGCTGTATGAGTATGGATGCCAAAGTAGGTTAATCCCTATTACCGGGTATACCCGTATCAATGTAAAAATAAAGGGGCAAGAGGAAACCGATATCAATGGGCAGGGACCAGAAATTCCCGCTCAAGCCCAGAAGGAACTTTTTTCCCAGTTGGCCCATCTGCGAGAAGGGGATGTTCTAGTCTTGGCCGGTTCCATCCCTAATAGTTTACCAGAGGATACTTATGAGCGTATTTGTAAACAACTACAAGGACGCGGTATCTCTTTTGTGGTAGATGCCACTGGAACGCTTTTATGGAAGGTTCTGCCTTATCATCCTTTTCTAATAAAGCCTAACCAGATGGAACTTGGTGAACTGTTTGATAAACAGATAGAGACCACAGAGGAGATCGTCTATTACGCCAAACTTCTTCAAAATCAGGGCGCAAAAAACGTTCTAATTTCCAGGGGCGGGGACGGCGCCGTTTTCCTAACAGAAGATGGAACTGTATATCAAAGCCCTTCCCCCAAAGGGACACTGGTCAATGCAGTGGGAGCTGGGGACAGTATGGTGGCAGGATTTTTGTATGGCTACTTCCGGCAGAAAAGCTATGAACAGGCTTTTTATATGGGATTGTGTGCAGGTAGTGCCACAGCTTTTCATCCTTGGCTTGCCACAAAAGAACAAATAGAGAAACTTGCTTCTCATTTCCCATTAAAATAAAATCATATGGAGGTGTTTTCTTTGACAAGATACGATAAAATAGCGCAAATGAAGCCGGAGCAAAAAAATCACTGGATCGATATTCCAGAACTTTCTCCTTGGGGAGAACGCATTTTTGCTGAGATCGCTGTGGCTGAGGAGATCAATATACATGAAAACGGGAAATATCAAAATCTTTTGGAAGATGTCGTAAATTGTCTATATCATGCTTTCTCTACAGAACACGCCCTGTCCGACAGTGTGTGCCGTCAGGCGGAAAGATTTCTTCTCCCCCTTTCGGAAAAAGCAAAATCCATGACTATGCATTGCGTGGCTCACGCCCACATTGATATGGATTGGATGTGGGGGTTTCATGAAACAGTAGATGTTGCATTAAATACCTTTCGTACCATGTTGGATATGATGGACGAATACCCTGATTTTACTTTCTCTCAATCTCAGGCGGCGCTTTACCGCATTGTGGAGTATTATGACCCAGAGCTATTCCAGCGTATCAAGCAGCGTATTCAGGAAGGCCGCTGGGAATTTGCTGGTTCTAGCTTTGTGGAACTGGATAAAAACCTTCCTTCACTAGAGAGCATGGCCCGGCACATTCTTTATACCAAACGATATCTAAAAGAACAGTTTGGTATTCCTTTCCAGAAAATAAATCTGGATTTTCATCCTGATTCCTTTGGCCATTCCCCTTCTGTCCCTGAAATTTTATCCGCTGGAGGAATCCGTTACTTTTATCATTGCCGTGGGCTGGATCATCCGCATTTATACCGTTGGCGTTCTGATTCTGGTGCGGAAGTATTGGCCCTTAACGAGCCTCTCTGGTATAACGACCTCATGAGACCTATGTACTTACATATTGTCCCCCAGTTTTGTTATCAATATGGCGTACAGGATATGATGAAGATTTATGGAGTTGGAGATCACGGCGGCGGTCCTACCCGCAGGGATATTGAAATGATTTTGCAGATGCGGGAATGGCCGGTTGCCCCTTCTATTCGTTTTTCTACTTATGAGAATTTTTTTGGGGCTTTGGAACCCTATCGTGCAAAATTACCAGTGCTCACCGGCCAGCTAGGTCCTACTTTTACCGGATGTTACAGCTCCCAATCCCGTATGAAAGCCATCAACCGTATTGGAGAAGACCGGTTATATGAAGCGGAAATGATCACCGCTTTTGCCCAAAAAGCTGCGGGTGGGACTTCTTTTCAGCGTCAATATCACGATGCCTGGGAAAAAATACTGTTTAACCAATTTCACGATATCCTTCCTGGATCAAACACCCCGGAATCCTGTTATCATGCCCTTGGGGCCTTTGAAGAAGCTATGGGGGCTGTTATGGCCGGATCTGCCTCTTCCCTCCGGTCCTTTGCCAAACAGATTGATACTTCCATGTATGATACACCGGACGAGCCTTTGGTCTCACGTTCTGAGGGAGGCGGCGTTGGTATGAATACCGATGAGAAAAGCCGATACCGCTTATCAAGCACGGAACGTGGCCGCGGCAAAACACGTCTTCTTCATTTCTTCAATCCCACCCGTTTCAACCGGAAAGAAGCTGCGGAAGCCACCCTCTGGGATTGGCCCGGGGATCCTTCTTTGATTCAAGCATATGATAAAGAGGGAAATCCTATTCCCTGCCGTGTGGTCAGACATTCCTCTGTAGAATGGAATCATGTCCGTACAGATATCTTGGTAGAAGCTGATGTTCCAGCTTTTGGGTATACCACCATAAAAATCAATGAAAGGGAAAAGAATCATTTTTGTTTCTCGGCTATGCCGCCGGATCCTCGTGTAATCTCTTATCCAGAAACTATCCTGGAAAATGATTTGGTACGCGTTCATTTTGATAAGCGTAATTTTTCTATCCTTTCTTATTACGATAAAAGGGAGGAAAAAGAACTGCTTTCTTCCCCCGCTTATTTCTCTCTTTCCTGGGAACAGCAGGCTGAAGGGGAAGGCGTGATCTCTGGTGGAAACGCTTGGGTGGAAGGGATTCGTTCCCGCATGGTAAATCTCCATGAGGATGGGGTTGCTTCTCTCCGTGGGCTGGAGTTGAATACTTCCCTCCGAAGGGAAATCTCTTATCAATTGAGCCATAAGGCGATGACCATAGATGTTACCGCCCAACTTTCTGATTATTCCCCGATCCTTGAGCTCTCTGTGTGTATCAATCAGTTTCCTCTCTCCAATAAAGATGGCGTTCCTATCCTGAGTTTTCGGGCTCCTCTCGCTTATGATAGCTCCACTTTCCGCTGCGATATGCAGATTGGTACATTGGATAGAAAACCTCAATCCTGTCATGACGAATTTACCCGTAATTTCTGTTTTGGCGTTCCTACAGAAGGTGATTCTGGCCTTGCCCTGCTCAGCGATACCAAATACGGTTGCCGATATGATGATAACGCCCTTGAACTTACCCTGCTGCGTTCTTCTTCTAATCCTGACCGTTATCCCGAAAGCGGGGAACGTTTCTGCCGTATCGGCCTCTCTTGTGCAAATGCCGCTCCTTTTGCATTGAAAGAACTGGGAGAACGTTTTTGTCACCGGGACTTTCCTTTTACTTCTAATACAGCTCATGAGGGTTCCTTGCCTTTGGAAAGTCAGCTTTTCCATATAGAAGGAAGTGTTCTTGTTTCCGGAGTGAAGATGGAAGAAGAAGGAGACGGGCTAATCATTCGTTTGGCATCTGCTTGCACTGATAAAAGCACTCAGGCTCGAGTTGTCTTTCATTTTCCTGTTATGCAGGTGAGCCTTTCTGACCTTATGGAACAGCCTTGTGATCCTTTGCCCTTAGAAGATCATAGTGTATTACTTTCCTTCCTGCCTGGACAGGTTCTTACCCTCGTTGTAAAAAATTAGGAACAGAGAGATAATAAAAAGATTAAAAGACGGGTACAGCCACAAATTTTGGTGGCTGTACCCGTCTTTATATGAAAGTTTCTAATGCTTAGGCATATATTGTCTGCCTAGTTTCTTTCTATTTTTTCCTCTTTTTGTTCTGTAAAAAGCCTCTAACGCCATTGCGTAATTTCTTCTAATTTTTTTCTTGGTCTAGGCCAAGGTGTTTCATCTGCATAGCCAACCGTAAAGGCGGCAAACAGTTCTCCCTCTGTTGCCAACCAACTTTTTAGTTCTTTATAGGCAAAATAAATATCACAAATCCATAGGCTACCTAATCCCAATTCTGTAGCCGTAAGAGCCATATTTTGAATAGCTGCCCCAATAGACTGCGCGTTACATATTTCATAGATACGTTCTTCCGGGCTGAGTTTCTTATGAAGATCAAACCCCATAGGATTTACAATCAAGATGGTAACTGGAGCCTGTTCCATAATTCTCATGGTATATTCCGCGCCTTTTAAATGTTGTTTGCTCCCAGGCAATAAAGGGTTGTTCCTTTCCCTCTCTATTCCATATTGCATAGCTGAGATCATATCTTTTTTTGATTCTCCCTCTACCACAACAAACTTCCAAGGCTGCCTGTTTTTAGAGGAAGGGGCAAGAATCCCGGCTTGCAAAATTTCTTGAATCATCGCTTTAGAAACTGCTTTTTCTTGATAACGGCGGATACTTCTTCTATTCTTAATAGCTAAATTCATAGTGTTTCCCTCCTTCCATAATGGATTTTGGACAACTGAAAAGCTACATTGGAAGTCATTACTATAAAAATCAAAACCACGCCCAAAGGACGTGGTATGAATGATAAGCCCTATAAGGGCATAATACCAGCAGCGCCTAAAGG
>CAKUYY010000091.1 GCA_934717555.1 uncultured Clostridium sp. | reverse complement strand
AGTTCTTCATGAGTTCCAGTTGCGGCGATTTTTCCGTTTTCTACTACTGCAATCTGCTCAGACTGGATAATAGTCGATAACCTATGTGCAATAACAATCAAGGTCTTTCCTTTAGTAAGCCGGTTCACCGCATCCTGTATAACCGCTTCATTTTCCGGGTCAGTATAGGAAGTCGCTTCGTCGAGGATAACGACGGGTGCGTTTTTCATCATAGCTCTGGCAATGGCAATCCTCTGGCGTTCTCCACCGGACAAATGGCTTCCGGCTCCTCCCACAAGGGTTTCGTAACCGTGTTCGAGGCCCATAATAAACTCATGACAGCCTGCAGCTTTGGCGATTTCCTCCACTTCTTGGTCTGATGCGTTGGGATTACCCATACGAATGTTTTCTCGTACAGACACATTAAATAGAAAATTGTCTTGGGATACATATCCAATTAAATCCATTACTTGATCTGCGGGAATTTTTTTAATGTCAACCCCACCAATCGTAATTGTTCCTTCATCAATATCCCAATAAGAAGCAATCAATTTTGCGATGGTAGATTTACCGGAACCAGAAGGACCAACCAAAGCGGTTGTAGTTCCCTGTTTAATTTTTAAGTTTATACCCTTTAAGACTTGAGTATCCTTATATGCGAATTTCACATCGGTTAAAGTAATATCCAATCCGTTTAAGTTTTTATGTTGGAGTGGACGATCTAAATCCGGTTCTGATAAAATAGAACTGATTTCTCCAACGATGGTACTGATTTTGGAAAAGTCATCGGTTAAAAAGATTGCAGATACCAACGGGCCTACAATACCCAGCGATAAAATCATAATAGTGATGAAGGCAGCTGTGGTAAGGCTTCCGTTCATATAGAAAATACATCCAATGGGGAGTACCCCAATCAAAACAGCTGGCCAGATGGTCATCATAAGGGCTGAATACCCTTGTGTAGATTTCATCCAGTCAAGAATCAATTCTGCATTTTTATGAACAGCCTGCGTAAATTTCCCATAGGACACCGCGCTCTGGTTAAACGCTTTAATGACTTCAATCCCGTTGATGTATTCTACTGTGGTAGCACTCATGTGTTTACCTGCTTGTACGACTGCCCCGTATTTTTTAGGATATTCTTTCATTTGTGCCATATAGCACAGGATACCAATCGGAATAGTAATCAGAGAAACGAGAGCCATGCGCCAGTCTAAAACAAACAAGTAGATAATGACTGCGACAGGAACCAAAAGGTTAGAAGTCATTTCGGGAATGATATGCGCCAATGGAACCTCCATCTGTTCTACTCGCTCTACCATAGAACTTTTCAGTTTTCCCGATGGCGTATCGGTTAGATACCCCATAGAAACCTTTGTCAACTTCGAGGCAATCCTTCGCCGTATTTCAGATAAAACTGCAAACGTTGCTTCGTGCGAAGCTTTTGTCGAAAACCCATGAAATACAGACTTCATGATGAAAGCGACCAAAGCAACAGAACACCACAATAGGTATATAGAAAAATCCTGTTCTCCTACAATAAGCAAATTAATCATCTTTGCGACTGCAAAGTATGGTACAATACCACTGGCCACCCCCAACACAGATAAAACCACGGAGCAAAGGAATCCACCCTTATGCGGACGGATGAAATCCATAATCCCAACAGCTGAAGTTTGCTTCATACAAAACCCTCCTTTCGTTAGTTCAAACTAACCTTTACGCCTAAAAAAGCCGATAACCTGTAAGATTCCTGTCTTACAAATTATCGGCTCTGCGTCTTAGCGTCTGGCTCTAACGATACTATTTTATTTTCTTGAACATCTATGATATGTTCATGTCCACACTTAGGGCAAAACAACGGAAAACGCTTTAATACTGTATCTCTGTTTACTTTCGTTCTCGTTTTATTGCCGCAGACAGGACAATGAACCCAGCCGGATGAATCAATCCACCCACTCAAAAGCATCACCCCGCATTTTCTTCAAAAATCGTCTTCCATCCGGCATTATAAAACCTTCTCATTCTTTGGATATGCTCGACAGCCTGATCTTGGGGCATATCGTGAATAACCACTTCAAATAGTCCGGCATAAAAAGCACTGGACAGAAGGTGCGCCAGTTCCGGCGTAAGCCGTCCGGAGGAAAGCGCGTCATTTCCTGTCTGTTCAATAAACTGCATGGTACAGGAAATATCCAATTCAATAATCCGATGGATAAATTCCTGATATGTGCTATTCTCTCCACTGGTAAGAATCAGCTTAAACTCGTCGAAATGATCGTAGATATATGCAATTACCTTAGAAAAGCCGTCGTTTCCAAAGGTCATAACCTTTTCTTTCTGCTCATCTGATGAAAGTATTTTAAAGCGATGGAGTTCCCCTTCGAGTAAATTACAAAATTCATCAGCCGTTGGCCCTACTAAAGCGCAATACAGACTTTTCTTATCAGGATATCGGATATAGATAGCGCCTTTGCTGGAGCCTGCTTTTTCCGCAATCACCTGCAGCGAAGCGTTCTCATATCCACTCTTTAAGAACTCTTTTTTAGCTGATTCAAGCAATTTTTCAGTAACGCCCTCCACACGTTTTGCCATTCCATCAACTCCAAACTCGAATTTATAGGTTGATTTTGTAAACAGATTAAAACCTTCGGTTTCAATCCAACGGTTTTAATATACTGCTTTTTTTGAAAACTGTCAAGTTAATTGTCTCACAAAGTTAGTTTCTTCTAACCTCGAAAAATAATGCAATTTGCACATATAGAAAGAGCCGAATAAAATTAGTTTACTCGGCTCTTTACAGCATAACAGATTCTATTTTTTCTATTTTGCAAACTCCTGCATAATCAAGTTGAGAATTTCCTGCTGACCCGTAGATAATCCCCCGGCCTTCGGCTTAGTGCTTTGTTTCAATTCTTTTACCAGCCGACGAACCAAATCGCGCTGCTCATCCGTCATATCCGTTAAAAGCACCTGATCCTTTTTATCAAACCCAACCAAGTAGTCTAACGAAACATCGTAAATCCTTGCCATAGTGGTGAGGACATCCAGCGTGGGGATTTTGATATTGTTTTCATAGTTGCTGATTACCGATCCGGCCCGGCCTACCCGACGCCCAAGTTCCTCCTGAGAAATACCATGCTTTTCCCGCAGCATCCGCAAATGATTTCCAAAATCAAACATCCCTATCACCTCGCTCTGTCCTGTGATTTCGTGTATAGCTATATTTTACTCCGTTGACCTTCGCGTCTGGCTAAGTGTATAATAAAAGTATTTAGCGAATCGCTAAGATTATGAGCGAATATTTTTCCGATTTGCGATGAAAAGGGAGCCGAGAAGCCCATAAGAAAGGTTTTTTGGCATAAAACCGCCCGAAAGAAATAGGGCGGGCTGTTCGTAAAGAGGGAGTGGAGTAACTGTGGTGAGAGGACTCACACCCCTTTATTTTCCCTGTAATGGCAACACAGAAAAAGGCGCTTTCCCAACCTTTTATGATGAAATCACCCTGCCGAATGTTGTAAAATATACTTGTTATCAAGCTGACGATTTCAAAAGGTCAGATCGGGCTACATTCCCCATTATTGTGGCAGCGTATGCCCAAAACCCTTTATACAAGAGAAATCCATATCCAGAATTCATGCACTGAAAGGAGTATCCAAATGCCAAAAGTAATGATCATTGAATGCAGTGATGAAGAAGCCGACCGTTTGGTTGAGCAGATCAAGAGCATTATTGCCGAACCCCAATACCAGCCATTCCGAGGGCCGGGAAAGGTTTATGAATTCGGCTCATTGCGGATTGACCAGCCCAAGCGGGAAGTAACCCTCCATGGTAATGCTGTAAAACTAAGCCATCGGGAATTCGAAATTCTCGGCTTATTTGCTTCCCATCCGAATCAGGCCCTTTCTGCGTCTTTTCTCCACAATGCCGTCTGGCTTCATCCAGATTCGGAGCATGGAGAGGAAGAAGCTGCCGCCTATGTGCGAAGCCTGCAGGAAAAACTCGGCCTGAATAAATCGAACCCCACCTGCCGGATCGTTGAAGGTACCTGTGCAGAGAAAAAAGGCTGTTGTTTTACCTTTTTGGTTGATTAAATAAATATTCTTGTTCTTTTGTCATGTAATGTAGATAAAAGCACTACGAAATATGCAAATGAAAGGAGAATCGAATCAGAAAAGTAGTTTTTCTCTTTTATACTGTCCCCATCTAAATTTATATGGGGAAATATGGAAATAAAACAACGTCCGCTTTCCCCATGCAGAGGGGATGGCGACAATGCGGCGAAAACCACCGCACACAGAAAGGGCTGCAGCTTCATACGAAGCTGCAGCCCTTTTTCGTTCGACATTATCTCATTTTAATTTACCATTAAATGCCAATTTCGAGGAAACAGCCTCGCTATGCGCATTCGCCTGCGGGCGGGTGCGCTTTTTTCATGTTTTTAGAAAGAGGTCATGGCTAAGAACTCATAGCGGCAGGCCGCCGCCCCGACAATCTGAATTTTTCAAAATTTCAGATTGATCGGAGGAAACAGCCATGGCTTACAACAAAGCCAGAGCCGAAAAACAGTGGCTCAAATGGAAAGAAGCAGAAGAAAGAAAACTCAGAGAACTCGGCGTGGATGAGGACACCATCCAACGCCTGCATACATACGATTGGGCGCAGTTCAATAAGGAACGGCAGTACCTGCAGCGACAGGTAGAATGGTCACATTATGTGGACTGGGTTTCAGCACAGGATCTGGAACTGCCCGTCGAGGATACCGAAGCCCTGCTGGACAGCATCGAGGATATGGAGCTTTTTTCTTTGCTACACAATATGGACAAGCTCACCCTCGAAATTCTCTTCATGAAGATGGACGGATATGGCAGCAAGGAAATCTCAGAGAAAACCGGCCTGTCAGTAAACGCCATTGATCTGCGGATTTTCAAACTCAAGAA
>CAKUYY010000090.1 GCA_934717555.1 uncultured Clostridium sp. | reverse complement strand
AACAAGTATGCGTTAAGCAATCAGGGTGCAAAAGACCTGCTGAAAGGAATTATTTATTCCGTACTGGCAAATATCAGTCTTATGTTTCCGGTTATTCTGCTGGCAATCGTCCTTAATCAACTTCTTGCGCCCATTTTGGGAACAACTGCACCGGAGATTAGCGCCGTCGTTTACACGGTGATTGGAATAGTGATTTTAGCCGTAGTTTTTATATTCCACTATTGCCAGTACACTGCAACATATCTCGGAACCTATGACGAAAGCGCACGGCGGCGTATTGGCCTTGCGGAAAAATTGCGTACCCTTCCGCTGACCTTTTTCCATCAGCGCGATCTTGCTGATCTGACAAGTACAATTATGGGGGACTGTGCAAATTTTGAACACGCATTTTCCCATACAGTTCCGCAATTCTTTGGAGCTGTTATCTCAACAGGCATTGTTTGTATTGGCTTGTTGATCTTTAACTGGCAAATGGGTCTGGCCCTTCTTTGGGTAGCTCCGATTTCCTTTGCAATCGTAATCCTGTCCCGGAAATGCCAGGAAAAACTTAGCAAAAAGCACATGAACGCTAGATTAGAACTGGCCGAAGGCATTCAGGAATGTTTGGAAACCGTACAGGATATAAAAGCTTGCAATCAGGAGGAAGATTATCTCCGCAAACTGGATGCGAAGATGGATGCTGCGGAAAAGGCACAGATTTCCTCTGAAATGACGACAGCAAGCCTGCTGACAACTGGACAGATGTTCCTGCGGCTTGGTTTGGCAACGGTAATTGTTGTGGGTAACAGTCTTGTGGTAAATGGAGATACATCCCTGTTTACCTATATCCTGTTTTTGATTGCTGCATCCCGCCTGTATGATCCGCTTTCCGGGGCAATGGCAAATATGGCAGAGCTGTTTTCCGTACAACTTCAAGTGGATCGCTTGAAAGAAATTGAAGAATACCCAGAAGAGACCGGCGAGATTGAGATTCACACAAACGGATACGATATTACTTTCGATCATGTCCGGTTTTCTTATGAAAAAGACAAGCCAGTGCTGCGGGATGTTTCATTTACCGCAAAGCAGGGACAAGTCACAGCATTAGTCGGCCCATCCGGCGGCGGCAAAAGTACCGTTGCAAAGCTGGCAGCAAAATTCTATCCGCTGGATGGAGGAAGAATACTTTTAGGCGGAACCGATATTGCCCCACTCAATT
This sequence comes from uncultured Clostridium sp., assembly GCA_934717555.1. Lineage (GTDB taxonomy): Bacteria > Bacillota > Clostridia > Oscillospirales > Acutalibacteraceae > CAJFUH01. The sequence continues at coordinate 3,867 of CAKUYY010000090.1, read as the reverse complement.
CAACCATGCTGATGAAAAATTTCTCTATCGTTTTTCAAGATGTTGTACTTTTTAACAACACCATCATGGAGAATATTCGTGTTGGCAAAAAAGACGCTACGGACGAGGAAGTGATTGCTGCAGCTAAAGCGGCTCAGTGTGATGAATTTATTTCAAAATTGCCGGACGGCTATCAGACGGTGATTGGAGAAAACGGTTCAACATTATCTGGCGGTGAGTGCCAGCGCCTTTCTATCGCCCGCGCCCTTTTGAAAGATGCTCCTGTTATTCTCCTGGATGAAGCTACTGCCTCTCTTGACGTAGACAATGAAACAGAAATTCAAAATGCAATTTCAAAGCTGGTCAAGGGAAAGACGGTTCTTATTATCGCTCATAGAATGAGAACGGTTGAAGCTGCTGATAACATCGTTGTACTGTCGGATGGCATTGTAGTCGAAAATGGAACCCATGAGGAACTTATGAAGGAAAACGGGCTATATCACAGGCTGGTCGATTTGCAGACGGCTTCTGCAAATTGGAAGTTAAGCGTTTAGCTTGCAATAAGGAGGTACTGATGAAACTTCATGCGTCTGGAGAGGACTATCTGGAAACCATCCTTGTTCTCCAAAAGAAACTCGGTATGGTGCGCTCCGTAGATGTGGCTCGGCACATGGGAGTGTCGAAGCCGAGTGTATGTGTGGCGGTCAATACCCTAAAAGATGGCGGCTTTATCACAATGGACGAAGATCACTTTAGCCATCTGTCCAATGTGGGCCGCAAGGTTGCCGAAAAAATCTACGAGCGCCATTGCTTCTTTACTGAGTAGCTTATCGCCGCAGGCGTTGACCCTGAAATTGCGGAGGCGGACGCCTGCCGGATGGAGCATGTAATTAGTTCAGAGAGTTTTGAAAAAATGAAAGCAGCAGTTAAAAAATGAGTATATTATGGACAGATTCTTTAATTGAAAAGAGAGGATACAGAAAATTGCGAAAAGTTCTTTTAGAATTATACCGAAATTAAAGAAATTTTGCGCTGAAAGGACACAAATAAAATTTATAATATATGTTTGGTTATGTGACAGATTGTGTAAGAACTGCAATCTAAAAGATTTTGAAAATGGGATATAGAGCAAAAGAAACCAGCAGTAATAAGATGAGTCTTTGCACTGCTGGTTTTACTCTAAATTCTCACTGGGATTATGCTGAAGTGTTAGAAGTTGTTCCGCCAGATAATCCAGTGTGTTTAATAGGATCTTTCGATTTTCAGGGATACAGGCTTGGAATTTCCCTATGAACCGCTGGATCTCCTCGTCCGCATCAGATATTTCCGGGTTAAACAAAGTGTTGGCAGAAATACCAAGACGTTTGATTAATGGATAGAGGATCTCGTAGGAAGGATTTATTTTTCCTTTTTCAATCATCTGGATTGTTTTAATCGCCACATGGGATTGATCTGCGAGATCTTGTTGTGTAAGATTACAATCGTTTCTTGCCTGGCGAATACAGTTTCCCAGATAACTCAGTTTATCTTTCGGCATAATCATTCACATCACATATATTCTATCTTGCCGATTAAGGTTTTTACATAACCTTATCTTGCATATTTAATAGGCAATATTATGCTGATATAAAATGAATTTATAGCCCTGGTGAAAGGTCAATTAAAAAAAAACGGCTTTTCACGGCAGGGCTTATTTGTGTTTCCCATCTGTGTTCTGCCGTCAGGAGAAACATGGATGGTTTTGTTTTGAAAAAAAGAAAAAGGCTTAGCCTAGATGATCAGTTAAAAAAATTTTATCTGCGGGTGGACTACCGTACACTCTTCAAAGAGCATTATCATACCTATTTCACTGGCATAAAATCCCATATGAAATAAAGCTAAAAAGTAGCGTCAGGAAGCTCAAAAAACTCCCTGGCGTTATTTTTTGTCGAAATTTGTGGAACTTTCTCCATAAACCACGGAACCGTGGGCCACCAGTCATCGGAAAAAGATTCTGATGAAAGGTTTTGGAGAAGTTGGAGAAAAGTTTTTTTAAATACTTTCCCGCTTTTTCGATTTTTTATCAGTTTACCTCCTGTCCTCGCTGTGAAAGGGAGGATCAGACGTCTTTTACTACGGCTTTAAGCAGAGGGGAGGTGATCCCCTTTGAAACTGAACCGTCAGGAAAAAGAAATCGTGCGGAGAAAATTTTGTGCTTACTGCATTAAAGTTCTGCGTGGTGAGGCACTGAATTATCTTGATGAATTGGAGCGGCAGAGAAAGCGGGAAGTAAATTTTTCTGAAATTCTTCAGAAAGATCTGGAGACGCTGTACTGTTGCGATGATTATGATATGGCAGAGAATTTTACAGTGATGGGAAGGCAGGTTCCAGTCCGTGATGAATGGATATGTAAAGCATTGAAGAAACTTCCTATAAAAAAACGGGAAATTATTCTGATGCTTTATTTTCTGGATATGACGGAAAAAGAAATTGCTGCCTGCCTAAAATTAGTGCAGAGTACCGTACATTATCACAAAGATGATTCTTTAAGGCTTATGAGAAAATTGATGGAGTGAATCTACATATGAGATCTAAGAAGCATAGAGAACCGCCGGAGTTTGAAACCATCCAGGCGGCTATAGAGGGTGACGCCGAAGCAATCAATCAGGTGCTTTCCTATTTTCAGCCATTTATCAACAGTGAGTGTAAGAGAGAATACAAGGATGAATTTGGGAGAGTTCATTATGTGGCTGATGAATATATGAAAAGGCGGATGGAGACAAAGCTGATTACAAAAATTCTGGATTTTAAGATCCGGCTATAACCACAGGACAGAAATATTCCCTTTCTATTTCTGATTCTGAACGCACTGTACATTGAAAACTGAATATTTTATCCTGCAGGACGAAAGGAAACAGTAGAGCCGGGCAGCAGATACGCCAGGATGATTCAATCTCAATTTTCGCTTTGCGACATTATGGCGTAAAGTTCATGTTTATAGACAGATACGGAATTTGAAGATGGATAGGAGCGAAGAAATATCATGCTGCGGGCAGAGTGTGGGAACTTTGTGGCGAAGACACTGTTTCTCATAATGATACTTCCGGGGAGGCTGCTCCGGTCTGAAAAGATGGTGAGATACCAATGAGGCTGTTCCCCGACAGCCGCCTGCAGGATTTTTTGCAGTGGCGAAAGGGGAGAATGAAATGGATATAAAAAAATTACTGCGATATACAATGCAGTTGGCTATGTTAAAACAGCTTTTAACAAAGAAATTGATTGATGAAAATGAGTATTCGTTGATACAGAAAAGACTGATGAAAGATTATGGCATTGTTTCCAATATTACCGCTTGACGAATCTTTTGTGCTGATCTATAATAAAATCAACACTATGATAGGAATACAAAAATAAAGGAGCGGAAAATGGAAATAGAGTTGATTAAGGCAAATGAATTTTCTGAAGGCTCTGCCAGAAAACGTGTCGAGCGATTAAGAGTTGCCGCTTATTGCCGTGTAAGTACGGACGATGAAGATCAAATAAAAAGTTATAATTCTATGGTGAGATACTATACGGATCTCATTCAAAATAACAAAGAGTGGATTTTTGCAGGTGTTTATGCCGATAAAGCCATTACAGGAACTAAAACGGATAAGAGAGATGAATTTCAACGGCTGATTCAGGATTGTATGGATGGGAAGATTGATCTAATCATCGCAAAAAGTATCCCACGATTTGCTAGAAATACGCTGGATACTTTAAAATATGTCCGTATGTTGAAAGAGAGAAATATCGCAGTCTACTTTGAAGTAGAAAAAATCAATACCTTAAAAGACGGCGAATTTCTTATGACGATCCTAAGTTCTGTGGCGCAGCAGGAGGTTGAAAATACTTCTGCTTATGTGAAA
>CAKUYY010000089.1 GCA_934717555.1 uncultured Clostridium sp. | reverse complement strand
TTCTTAAATAGTGCCGATAAAAGAAAAAGGATAGGATGACAATTTGGGCGAAATGCCATGTGATCCTATCCTTTTTTATTTTTTCTTATAAAAAATTCTGTAAATTTTCTTGTTGATCTTTTTAATATTTTTCTTCTAAAGCCAATATCGGATGATCTATATTAAAAGAAAAATAACACAGACAACGCCGAAATAGCAGATAACCCCATTAAAGTGTGTTCCATCCAATTCGCAAAATAAGCAATTGGTAATATAATGCGGGAAGCAAGTAAGAAATAAATTCCGGTCTGCCGGGAAATAGTCGAATGATCCAGTTGCCAGATGATAGAGATGGCAGAAAGGCGGAACCAAGCAATCCAAACAAGATAGTTTGTAAGATTACAGCAGAGAGCTGGCTGCCCATATGTTCTTCCAATTGAGGAACACATGGCAAATAGAATCCGATAGCTGAAATATCAGATAACCCAATGCATTCCAAGAGGAAACCCCAACAAAATTCGTCCCCAAGTCTTCTTTTTCATACAAGCACCTCATATCCCTAACCACTGTTTTATTTTGGAAAGGTAACGCCTGGAAACATAGGTAGAAGTACCATCTACCAGTTTGACACAGATAGTACCGGAAAAACTTAAATCAAAACTTTCTACCATTTTAAAATTTATAATTTCTGAATTGGAGATACGGATAAAACTGTTTTTATCCAGCCTGTTTTCGAGTTCATAAAGCCGACGCCGTAAAGTATAAGTACCATTAGCAGTGGAGGCATATACTTTCCCCTCGGAAGCATAAATCCGAATAATTTCTATTGGTTGTAAGATTTCAAGATTTCCATCTCGGAAACCAGAAAGAAGTTGGGGGGATTGTTCAGAGACTTTTTTGATCAGATCATTTACTTCATTGGTAACTTGAGCGGTTCTGATAATGAACTCTGTTTCTAAGACGGATTCATCCAGTTCTATCCGAATCTGCATTTTGGTGCCTCCTTTTTAGGATCATACAGGAAATAAAAAAGTGAATCATCTAGTTTTTGATAAGTGGTTATTTTAACATCATAAGCGGTTTTGATCAAAAATAGATAATAGATAACCCCTTGGCAAACTCTCTTTGTAAGGGCAAAACCAAGGGGCTTTATACAGAATTGTTATGAATTACTGCTTTCCAGTTGCTCTTTGATCCATTGTGTAGACTTCTGGTATAGGTTCCGAGCCGCACAACGAATGTTTTTTTCTGATGATGGAAATAAAGGTTCCCCAACTTTTAGAGTAAAACAAGGTTTGCGCTTCCATATCTTCCAAAAACCTTTTCTAGGCCTTTGAAGGAGGACCACCGGAATAACCGGTACATTTGCTCTGGCAGCGATGGTAAAAGCGCCGTCTTTACAATCCCGAAGTGTTTTACAATAAGGGACCAACTCACCCTCTGGATAGATACACAACAACCGCCCGCGTTGGACTGCATCCACCATCTGCTGTAAAAAGCTTCTCATACGGGAAGGGGAAGAAGGAACCGGTACGCTGCCAAAAAAATAAATCAGGTGAGAAATCACAGGAATATAAAATAACCTCTCCAGTGAGGTGAAAATCGCCTTACGAGGCGCGACCAATAAGCCTAAAAAAGTACAATCAAAATAATGGGCGTGGTTACAAACAAGGACAGCCCCTTTCCCTTTTTGCTGCTTAATATAGTCTTTTCCCTCTATTTTTAGGCCGAATATCAGATGGGCGATTAAAAATAAGATAGGAATGGCAATCACATAGGAACACAGTCGGGAAAAAAATCGAAATAAGGGGTTGCGGGATATTAAGGGCTTATTACGGTCAAAATTATTGAGTCCTTTTCTGATGATCTCTAATGACCTCCTCGAACATGAGTTCCGCTTTGGTAATAGAACGCTCCACACGATACTCTTCTCCCTGCTTAGCATATAAGGCGGACATGCGTTCTTTTTCTTCCGGATGCTCAATCCAGTAATCAATTTTTTGTGCCAGATCCTGAGGATTGTCCGGCTCAAAAAGGCTGCGGTCGTCCAATGCAAACTGAGGAGTAGCTGACTGTTCTGAATTACAGATTACTGGAACCAGACCGCAAGAGAACGCCTCCATACAGGAAATAGCTTCAATTTCAATTACAGAAGCATGTACGTATAAATCACAGGAATGGATCAGGTCGATCAGATCCGATTTGGAATAAAATCCAAAAATAGGCGGATGTTTCAAAGTTTGACCCTGTTTCATCAGTTTTTGTTTACAGGGGCCGTTTCCTGCTAAATGTAACTGAATACGGTCGGCATATTTGGATTGAGAGATAGCCTCAATTAGAATATGCTGACGTTTTTCAGGGGAAAGGCGTCCTACCATTAAAATATGAAATAGGTCATCCTGTTTAGTCTTGGGAGAAGAAAGAGGAATAAAGTCCTCGTCAACCCCGTTGGAGATGACATGCATTTTGGCCTGATATCCGTTTTTGATCAGTTGATCCGCGATAAACTGAGAAGGGCAGTGAATGTGGTCGAATCGATGATAAAAAATCCGATAAAAAAAACGATAAATCCATCGGGGAAGGGCTTTCCAATGACTGAGATGTAAAATATAAGTAATATTTTCCGGTTGTAAATGAAAAGCCCCGGAATAAGGAATGTCCATTTCCTGAGCCACTTTTGCGGCTTTACAGTCCATCATCAAAGGAATTAGAAAATGTACGACGTCCGCGCCGTCGAAAGCCTTTCGGAATACGGAGGTATCCGGTTTTGCAAAAGCAAATCCCTGACGGTTGGCTATTTTCTTTGCGATAGGCAAATTCCATTCTTTTACAGGGTACCGTCCAGGACCATCCTCTCCAATCGAGACTACCCGTACCTCGTGACCATGCTTTTTCAGCATTTCTGCAAAACGGTAAGCTGTCATAGTAGTCCCGTTATTAAGATGATCGAAGGAATCGATTACCAACACAATGATCAAAAAAATTCCTCCTCAAAAACTTTTCCTATCAAAGATGAAAACAACACAATGTCCCTGATCTGAGGAAAGAGTTTTCCAAAAGTATTAGAGGGAACTTAAGTTTTGTTTATAAGCAATATATAATAACTTATATTTGCTGTTTCATCCATATTTTGTATTCTAATCATACCGTCTATAGAGAAGATAGTCAATCGACAAAGACAATAGAATGTTAAAATTTTATTTATTTTATGAAGAAATAGGGTAGATTTCTGACAAAATCCCAGAAATCTACCCTATCCTTCTCGCTAGAACCTAAAATCTATAGGGAGAAGACACTTTCAATTACTTTATTACAATTAAGAGGAGAATAAGTGAAATGGTCAATATGATTTCCCTCTATAAAATATTGAGGAGGAGCCGGCCGATAATCATAATCAAAGGTATCGATAATAATTAATTTTACTTTCATTCGGCTGGGAATGATGTTTTTTATATAAACGCTGGCCTGTTGTCCGGCGCGAATTCCCTCTTTGACCTCCGCCAACCCTGCCAGGTTTGGTGTAAGCTCTATAAAAGCGCCATAATCTTCTACAGAACGGACAATACCTGCCACGGTTTCCCCAATTGTAAATAAAGCCGCATTTTCTTCCCAGGTTCCCAAAAGCTCTTTATGGGTCAGGCTGATACGCCCATTATCCAGCGATTTTACCACTGCCCGGATATCCATTCCCACAGAAAAGCGTTCTCTGGGATGGTCGATACGGGAAACAGAAATAGTGTCGATGGGCAACAGAGAGACAATACCGCACCCGATATCAGCAAAAGCACCAAAAGCTTCCAAGTGGGTGATGCGGGCAGGAATAATATCACCGGGAATCAATTTGGATATGTAGTGTTCCATACATAGTTCTTGAGCGGCCCGGCGGGAAAGAAGGGCTGTATTTTTTCCGTCCGGCCCTTTTTGAAATCCAGTAATCAGAAAGCAAACAGGACGGTTTACCCGAGAGATCACGGCGATATCCCGTACAGTCCCCTCGCGGATTCCGATGGCGCCTTCTTCCCGTGGAATAATGCCTCTCATACATCCCAGGTCAACAATCAAATTATGAGAACTATCACAGACCAGAGCTCTGGCTTCTAGCAAACGGTTTTCGTGGTAGGCGTCTGCCAGGGAGGAAGGGGTCTGCATAGCGTTCCGATTTTCTAGAGTGTCAATCAACCAACCTTCTGGATAATATTCATTCATCTTTAACCGCCTTTTCTCCACGCGCTTTTTGGTAATGAGAGAATAAAATCCGCCCAGTCGCGTGGCAAAGGGCGGTATAAAAATCCTCTGTTTCCCCCTTGTTACAGTGTATATCCCAACTATATGCGGACAGATTCAAAAAATATAACCAGGAAGAAAAAGCTCTTTTTATTCCCAGAGAAAAGAGCTTTTACCGCATATTGTATGAATGTACAAAGGAATGGCAATAATGATAACAAGTTATTCCAGGAAGCGGGGGGAGCAAAGTGCAATATAACAAGGTGGAAATCTGTGGAGTAAATACCGCCAAACTAAAGGTCTTGACAGAAGCAGAAAAACAGAAATTACTGAAAATAGTAAAAGAAGGCTCTGAAAAAGAAAAAAAGCGGGCCAGAGAAGAATTGACCAATGGCAATCTGCGGTTGGTACTCAGTGTAATCCAGAGGTTTACCAACCGGGGAGAAAATATGGATGATTTGTTTCAGGTGGGATGCATCGGCCTGATGAAAGCTATTGATAATTTTAATACGGATTTGGATGTACGGTTTTCTACCTATGCCGTTCCTATGGTAATTGGAGAGGTAAGACGCTACCTACGGGATTCCAATTCTGTCCGGGTATCACGGTCCCTACGGGATACCGCCTATAAAGCTATGCAGGTAAAAGAGAAATTAACAGCCGACCATAACCGAGAGCCTACCGTAGAAGAAATTGCGAAAGTGCTGGATATGAATAAAGAAGAAGTGGTTATGGCGCTGGAAGCTATTGTAGAGCCGGTTTCCCTATACGAACCAGTATTTTCCGATGGAAATGACACCATTTATGTTATGGATCAGGTAGGAGATAACAATGACGATACCAATTGGCTCAACGAAATAGCTTTGAAGGAAGCAATTCGCGGATTAAACGAGCGGGAAAAGAAAATCTTATCCCTTCGCTTTTTTAAAGGAAAAACACAAATGGAAGTGGCAGATGAAATCGGGATCAGCCAGGCACAAGT
>CAKUYY010000088.1 GCA_934717555.1 uncultured Clostridium sp. | reverse complement strand
CATTCCAACAGGGCAAACCGGCGGCTCATCGGCATGGCGGTGCCGCTTGAAACGCTGTGGGATGGGCGCACCAACACCGCACGGACGCCGCTCACCTCCAGCGCGTCCATCCGGATGCCGTCCCGGTCGGTGGGCAGGCGCAAAACCGTAAAGCCGCAGTCCGCAAAAACGCGCTCCGCCTGTGGAAATCCGCGCTCGTCGATCGCGACGGTCTTTTCGGGAAGAAGGCCGCACAGCAGGTACAGGAGCGGCTGAGTGCCCGCGCCGACCACGATCTGCTCCGGGCTGGCTTTTACACCGCGGACGCCGTAGCAATAGGAGGAGAGCGCTTCCCGCAGGGCGGGTTCCCCCTGGGGATCGCCGTAGGAGGTGAGCACCTCCTGCTGGGTGAGGACGTCGCGGATATGGCGGCGCCAGATTTTGATGTCGATGCACCCGCTGTCCACCGAATCGCTGCCGAAATTGTAGCGGACGTTGGGGCCTGGACGTTCCGCTTGCACGATCGTCTGGGGAGGCTCCAAATGGCTGGAGCGTTCCGGCCGGATGGCCCCGGCCTCTACGAAAAAGCCGCTCTGCGGACGCGCGCGTACATACCCCTCGACGCAGAGCTGCTGATAGGCCATTTCCACCGTGGTGCGGCTCAGGCGCAAGTCCTCGGAGAGCTTGCGGATGGAGGGGAGCTTTTCGTTCGTTGTGAGATGCCCCCGTTCGATGGATCTGCGCAGCGATTCATAGAGTTGCTGGTACAAGGGGGTATCGGATGCGGGATTGAGCATAAGAAAATCGTATGTCATGGAAATTCCTCTTCAAACTGTACTGGTCAATTTTTTATAAACTGTATATTTTCACATTCACAGTTATACGTTATTATTATATCATAACTCAATGGAAAGACAATATTCCCAAAAATAAAACGGGAAAAGGAGGCTTTTATCATGTCAGAATCCCGATATGAACTCAATAAAAATCTGGCGCAAATGCTCAAAGGGGGCGTCATTATGGATGTTACCACCCCGGAGCAGGCCAAAATTGCGGAACAGGCTGGAGCCTGCGCGGTGATGGCACTGGAAAGGATTCCCGCAGATATCCGGGCGGCCGGAGGCGTCGCACGCATGAGCGATCCAAAAATGATTCAAGGAATCCAGCAGGCAGTTTCTATCCCCGTAATGGCCAAAGTCCGGATTGGGCATATCGTGGAAGCGCAGATTCTACAGGCCATCGATATCGACTATATCGATGAAAGCGAGGTATTGTCTCCCGCGGATGATGTTCATCATATTGATAAAACAAAATTTGCCGTTCCTTTTGTGTGCGGGGCCAAAAATTTGGGAGAGGCCTTGCGGCGTATCCAGGAAGGCGCTTCTATGATCCGTACCAAAGGAGAACCGGGAACCGGCGATATCATCCAGGCGGTGCGCCATATGAGAAAGATCAACAGCGAGATCAGCCGCCTGCAATCCATGCGGGAAGAAGAACTTTATCAAGCCGCTAAAGAATTGATGGTCCCTTATGAGCTGGTACAAATGGTTCATCAGCAGGGAAGGCTCCCTGTGGTAAACTTCGCCGCCGGAGGGGTAGCCACCCCCGCCGATGCCGCCCTCATGATGCAATTGGGAGCCGAAGGCGTTTTTGTAGGTTCCGGTATTTTTAAATCTGGAAATCCCGCCAAACGCGCCGCCGCTATTGTCAAGGCGGTCACCAATTATCAAGATGCCCATATGCTGGCCCGCCTTTCGGAAGATCTAGGAGAAGCGATGGTAGGCATTAACGAGCAGGAAATCCAGCTGTTGATGGCGGAACGAGGAAATTAAAGCATGAAAATCGGTGTACTCGCCTTACAAGGAGCTTTTGCGGAACATAGAAAAATGTTAGAACAGATGCAGATAGATTCTTTTGAGATCCGTCAAAAGGATGACTTCCAAAAGTGCCCCGCAGATGGATATATCATACCTGGTGGGGAAAGTACTGTAATGGGAAAATTATTGCGGGAACTGGATCTGTTCGACGCTTTCCGTACTGTTATTTCGCAGGATATCCCCGTATTCGGCACCTGTGCGGGGCTTTTGCTTCTCGCTAGATCCATTCAAAATGATCCTTCCGTATATTTAGGGACCATGGATATTGTAGCCCGGCGAAATGCTTACGGCCGGCAGTTAGGCAGCTTTTCTATAGAAGGGATGTTTGCCACTCAAAAAATCCCTATGGTCTTTATCCGTGCCCCATACATTCATTCCTGGGGAAATCAAGTTGAGATTTTATCCCAAGTGGATGGGAAAGCGGTGGCGGCTCGACAGCGCAACATGTTGGTAACCGCTTTCCATCCCGAATTAACCAACACTCCCATAGTCCACCAATATTTCGCAGAGATGATAAAAAGGAGCAGTGATATCTATGAGTAATTACAATCCCACACAGAGAAACCATACACAACGCCTGGCGGTGATTGGGTTACTAGCCGCTTTGGTTTTTGTTTCTTCCCTGATCAGCTTTGATATCCCACTGGCTGGAGGGGACAGTACCCGCATCCATTTAGGCAATACCTTTTGCCTGCTGGCCGGCCTGATTTCCGGTCCTGTGGGCGGAGGACTGGCCGCTGGAATCGGTTCTTTTTTATTTGATTTAATGAATCCCAAATATATCGCTTCCGCCCCTTTTACCTTTTTGTTTAAATTTGCTATGGGATTTTTATGCGGCCTAATCGCTTACGCTCATAACCGAAACGGGGAACGCCTGTCCAGAAATATCATAGCGGCGCTTACCGGTTCTTTTTCTTATGTGATCCTGTATTTAGGAAAAGGTTTTATAGAAAATATGTTGTATGGGCAGTCTATGGAAGCAAATCTCGCTATCATAGGGACAAAAGCGCTGGCGTCTATTACCAATGCGATCATTGCCGTTGTCATTGTCATCCCCTTAAGTATTGCCCTGCGCACCGCTTTGAAACGGGCTCATATTTGGGAACGTATTCATTGATTTTTTCTTTTTTTTGAAACCCATCTCGCAAAATAATTTTGCGAGATGGGTTTTTATTTATAAAAAATCTCCAGTATTTGATCCTTTTTTCCATATATATTTGATAAAATACAGTCAATAATAAACCAATAGGACTTTACAAGGGGGAAATACAATGAAAAAAATGATAGATTCCTTTTTACAGCGCGGTGGCGCTTGCCTGACAGTCTGTATTCTATTATTAGCCCTTTGCCTGCCGCTGTGGCCAAAAGTATTTTCCCAAACTTCCATAGAATCTTCACCAGAAGAAACCCAAGTTCTCGCACAAAACATTCATATTCCCAACCCTACTCCCAATAAAGAAATCGGCCTTACGGAATCCATCTTAAACGACGACGCTCAAAATTCAGTCTCCTGTCATCGGCCTGGAACAGATCGATCAGAAAATAGAAGAGAAAATACAAAGTATTCTCTCTGAGTATCAAAACAACCTCCCTTCTGAAACAATAGATGATTTTTCCTCTTCTTTATGGGTGGATTATTCCTCCTATTTGGCCGGTGATTCCATCGCTTCCCTCCTATTCCGAGTGGAAAAAAACGACCCCACGATGGCTCATCCTGAAGTTTATGTTTTTACGATGAATTTTGATCTCGCCCAGCAAAAACTTCTTTCTCTGGATGATATCTTACAGGGGGAATATCTCCTCGCTATTTCTGATTATACCCGTGAATATTTTTCCCATACGCAGCCTTACCAAGCCTATGTATACACAGAAGCTTTTCAGACAGGGAGCGCCCCTGTCATGGGAAATTTTATCTCCTTTACCTTAAACGATAAAGCCATCACATTTTATTTCCAAAAATACCGGATATTCCCCGGTTATCTAGGGGTGGTTTCTGTCAGCATCCCTTATGAGGAAATAAGCGATTATCTGAAAATAGATCCCTCTGCCGTTTTATTACAGACAGCTCAGGTCGCCGGGACGGTTTCCCCTTTGACCTCTTCCCCACAGCAAAATACCACCATCGATCCAAACCGGCCTATGGTAGCTCTTACATTTGACGATGGCCCACATACCAAGGTAACTCCCAAAATTCTGGATATTCTAAAGGAAAATCAAGCCAAAGCGACCTTTTTTGTAGTAGGAAATCGAGTGGATAGTTATGCTAATCTCATTCAAAGGGAATTCACAGAAGGACACGAAATCGGAAATCATACCTACAGCCATCCATCTCTCACAAAACTCAGTGCGGACGAAATGATGTACCAAACCGATCAAACCGACCAACGCGTGGCAAATCTCACCTCTTACACGCCTAAACTTCTTCGTCCCCCTTACGGCGCTGTCAATACCGTAATGAAATCCAATATCCAGAAGCCGTTTGTCCTTTGGTCTATTGATACCCAAGATTGGAAAACACAGGATAAAAACAAAATTTTACAGGAAGTACTGGGAAAAGTAAAAGACGGCGATATTATTTTAATGCACGATTTATACTACTCTACAGCCGAAGCCTGCGCTGAACTTATTCCCGCCCTGAAAGCGCAGGGATTTCAATTTGTTACTGTTTCTGAATTATTATCGCAAAAACAGATTACTCCTGTCGCCGGCCGCGTATATCGTCTTGCTGGATAGAAAGATTTTATCCCTCAGTTGTACCTTTCAATCGCGTATCCCCTTAGAACTTTCGATCTAAAAAGTGACTTTTTAGATCATATTGTCAGTTGGAAGCAGTTGTATCGAAGTAAAAATAAAAACAGGTCTATCCTTTTGATATGGATAAACCTGTTTTTTTATAAAGTTTTTATGATATCATTTTTAAAATTTCTTTTCATAGGAAAGATCAGATCACAGCGTTTCTCTATCTGTGTTCCACAAAAATACTTCTGTTCTAGCGGAATCCACTTTTCCAAAAATAATTTCTGCTTTTCTTCCCCATTCCTTTGCAAAATTCGTTTCTGCTGTAACTGGGAGCCGATTTTGAAAAACACAGAAAAATCATAAGCATATGACAGGACAGGATGCATACTGTAGGTTCCTTCTACAATGTTAAGTGACTTTGGAAAAACGGTCACAGATTCTTTCATTGCCTGTAAATGGCAATCATAGGGTGTGTACCGAAATGTTTCACCTGCCAGCAATGGAAGAAGAACCTCGTCAAAAAAACGTTCATAGTCTACATTTCCTCCGATTTCCTCAAAGCGCTGGGGTGTTCTTTGTTCCGGACGAAGAAAAAAGTCATCCATATGTATTATATTACAGTCATATAATGACCGAAAATACTCTGCTAATGTGC
>CAKUYY010000087.1 GCA_934717555.1 uncultured Clostridium sp. | reverse complement strand
CTGGTATCCTATACGGAAGTTAATAGTAAAAAAAGGGAATTTTTCAGAAAATACATCAGAAAAAGCTATAAAATGAGACAAATATAAAATGTAGCGGGATATATAAGAAAAGTTATCAATCTATGGCCTGTTTGCATGACAAAAATAGAAATTGAAACAGCAATTTTTATTCAAAAGTTTTTGAAGAGAGAAAATATACATTTGACATTGTCAAACAGAGGCATTAAACTAGAGAAAACTGCCTTTCTTTTTGGTAAAATTTTTCTGGTAATTCTTGAATTTTACAAGGAAGAGAACACAAGAAAAAGGGATGAAATCAGTTATGTCACAAGAGCAGTATAAGGAAATCATACGGTATTCGCCCTCGTGTCAGGAAGGACTGACTGCAAAACAGGTAGAACAGCGTATACAAGAGGGTTTGGTCAATTCTGATACCGATATTCCCACAAAATCTATAGGGAGGATTGTCCGAGATAATGTATGTACATTATTTAATCTCATCAATGTTGTACTAGCAGTGGCAGTTCTTTTAGTAGGCTCCTATAAAAATCTGTTGTTCATGGGTGTAGTGCTGTGCAATATGGTCATTGGGATTGTTCAAGAAATCCGGGCGAAACGCACGATAGACCGTTTATCTCTCATATCTTCCACAAAGGCTAAAGTGATAAGGAATTCCCAGGTCCAAGAAGTGGGAATTTATGATGTGGTGTTAGACGATATCATAGAATTATCCCATGGAAACCAGGTGACGACAGATTGTATTGTACTTTCCGGGGAATGTGACGTTAATGAATCTATGGTGACTGGGGAATCGGATGCCATCCATAAAAAAACGGGAGATATGATACTATCAGGCAGCTATTTGGTAAGTGGCCGCTGCCGGGCGCGGGTGGAACATGTGGGAGAAGATAATTATGTATCCCATATTTCCAAAGGTGCAAAATATCTCAAAAAGGTTCATTCTGAGATTATGGAGGCCCTACAAAAAATCATTAAAATAGTATCTATATTAATTATTCCCATTGGGTTACTTCTATTTTGGAATCAAATGAGATTAGACGACAATACAGTTGCACAAGCGGTGGTCAACAGTGTTGCTGCCCTGATTGGTATGATTCCAGAAGGGCTAGTGCTGCTGACCAGTACTGTCTTAGCGGTCAGTGTCATCCGGCTCTCTAAACATAAAGTGCTGGTTCAGGAACTTTATTGCATTGAAGCCCTCGCCCGGGTAGATGTCCTTTGCTTGGATAAGACAGGCACTATTACAGAAGGACGTATGGAACTCCATGGAGTAAAGGCTTTTGGTGCGCATACGATCCAGGAAACAGAAGAAGCTTTGCGGGCGCTATCAGCAGCCATGGAGGACGACAGTCCAACCTTTGTGGCGATTTCCTCTCGATACAAAGGGGGAAGTGACTGGAAAGTGGAACAGATAGTACCCTTTTCCTCAGAAAAAAAGTGGTCGGGAGCGCAGTTTCAGGGTAAGGGAAGTTATGTGCTGGGGGCCCCAGAATTTGTGTTGCAGGGAAAAACGGGGTCAATTCGTCAACAGCTGGAGGAGTATGCCCGTGAAAACCGCGTCTTGATTCTTGCCCGTTCTAGCAATCCTTTTGATGGTAAGGAACTACCGCCGGGACTTGAGGTAGTGGCGTTTCTGCTTATCCGGGACGTCATCCGTCCAGAGGCGGAACAGACCTTGCGCTATTTTACAGAACAGGGGGTGCAGCTTAAGGTAATCTCTGGGGATAATCCCTTGACCGTAGTAAATATAGCGCGGCGTGCGGGTTTGCCAAAAGCTGAAAAATACATAGACGCTTCTACGCTGACAACAGAAGAGGATATCAAACAAGCGGTAGAGCAGTATACGGTATTTGGCCGTGTCACGCCCAATCAGAAAAAACAGATGGTTCTGGCGCTGAAAGAACAGGGGCATACAGTAGCTATGACGGGGGATGGAGTAAATGACGTATTGGCGCTCAAAGAGGCGGATTGCAGCGTAGCGATGGCTTCCGGCAGCGACGCGGCTCGCAATGTTTCTCAGCTGGTGCTGCTCGATTCCAGTTTTGCCTCAATGCCCAGGGTGGTAGCGGAAGGACGCCGTTCCATCAACAACATTCAACGGTCTGCTTCCTTGTTTTTGGTAAAAACGATTTACTCCCTTATCCTATCCCTATTGTTTGTGGTGTTACCTTTTTCTTATCCTTTTATGCCAATTCAACTTACTTTAATCAGTACGTTGACCATAGGGATTCCTTCTTTTGTACTAGCGCTGGAACCCAACAAAGAACGGATTCGTGGGCAGTTTTTAAAGAATGTTGTTAGTAAAGCCCTGCCGGGGGCAATTACCATTATTTTCAATGTTGTAGCCGTCACTGTACTTTCAGTGTTATTGGAAATTCCGCCGGAAAATACTTCAACGATGTGTGTTATTCTCACAGGATTTACTGGGCTTTTGCTGGTGTTCCGTTTGTGCCAGCCGTTCCACTTGATCCGCGGCCTGCTGTTTGGCACGGTGACGGTGGGAATGCTGTTAGGAATTTTTGTATTCCATAATCTTTTTTCCCTGGTTCCTTTGCCAATGACGCAGGTCTTGTGGCTGTTGGGCCTTCTCTTGGTAGCCTTTTTCCTTTTTCACGCATTGCTTCATTTGTTAAATCGGCTTTTGGTAGAAAAAGATAAAAAACTGTAATGAAAACCGGCGTTTCCCCCTCAATTATGTGAGGGAAACGCCGGTCTCATTTACCTTCTAAAAATTTGCCGCGATAACAGATTGAAGAAAAGAATCCGCCATTTATTCCATAGAAATGTTTCTTGATTCTTATTTGGATAATAAGACTAAGATTAAGACTATGAATCGTTTGATAAAATTTCACTGTCATCGGAAAGATAAGCCTTTGGAATCATAAAATTATAGATAAAAAATTCCCCATTGTGTTCTAAAGTCACTGTATAAATATAAGCTAAATAGGACTGATTACTTAGGAAAACCATATCGTCTAAATCGTCAGGAAGGTATGTAATATACTTACCGTTCTTTCTTTTAAAATTCGCTTCTTGGGTTGGATAAAGTGGATGTCTCAAATCGCTTTCATTTTTATGAATTGATTCATCATACTCATACAAAAGATAGTCATACTTTAGATCCACTAACTTTACGCTGCGCCCCACTTCTATAATCATAGGTTCTTTTTCGTCAATTGTCAAAATATCATCCTGGGTTACTTTTTGATATAATTGAGAACCGTTTCTTATGGTCTGGATGAATGAAGAATCCGAATCCCTTTCTTGATTTTCCACAATAGTAATTTCTTTAGAATTATGAAACACTTTTATGGAAATGGCGGATTGAGTTAGAAAGAGCCCTTTTGAGAAGTATATCACCCCCATTATGAATATGAAAATTGCGAATATGGATAACAGCAGCTTTTTATTTCTCAAAAGTTTTCCTCCTTCCAGTATAGATTGGAATTGTTCTTAATATATCATATATGAGATTGGCAATTCAACACAATATGGAATGAGTATCTATCAGTTTTATTTTATAAACTGTAGATGAAATTTGACGAAATAATACGCCCATGTTATAATAACAAAAAATATGCGGGGGAGCCCAATAGATAAGGGGCTGAGAGGAAACAGGGAACGTTTCGACCCTTTTACCTGATTTGGGCAATGCCAACGAAGGGAGCAAATAACAGACTTCAAGAGGTATGCCTGGATGTGCATATCTCTTTCTTTATCATTTCAGAAATTCAGGAGGAGAAAAAATGATTTCTGTTAAACGATTGGCTATTGCAGGCATTTTGATTGCGATCGGGGTGGTATGCTCCCCTTTGGCGATTCCTGTGGGAGCGTCAAAATGTTTTCCAATCCAACATATGATTAATATTTTAGCGGGAGTGTTATTAGGGCCCGCTTACGCAGTAGGAATGGCCTTTGTTACTTCCCTGCTGCGGGTGCTTTTTGGAATGGGCACGCTGCTGGCTTTTCCGGGTAGCATGGTAGGGGCCTTATGCTGCGGGCTTTTGTACCGCTTTACACAAAAACTTCCTTTGGCGTATGTGGGGGAAATTGTTGGGACCAGCGTCTTGGGCGGGCTGGCGGCCTACCCGATTGCAGCATTTGTGATGGGGAAGGAAGCGGCGCTATTGGCCTATGTTTTGCCTTTTTTTGTCAGTACCGCTGGAGGTGCCACCATTGCTATTCTGTTTTTGGCAGCCCTAAAAAGAACCAAAGCTTTTGACACGGTACAACGGATTGTGGGCAAGTAGAGAAAGGAAATGTTAGGGAATATGGATTTATCCGTTATTGTACAGCGGACTCTGGAAAAAGGTCCGCTTATCCATGCCATTACCAATTCGATTACCATCAATGATTGTGCAAATATTATTTTGGCGGGTGGAGGACGTCCGACTATGGCGGAAAGCCCAGAGGAAGTAGAGGAAATTACCGCTTGTGCCGATGCACTGGTGCTTAATTTGGGGAATCCCTCTTCATCGAAAGTAAAAGCTATGCTATTGGCGGGAAAGGAAGCCAACCATAAAGGGATTCCTGTAGTATTTGACCCTGTAGGGGTAGGAGCATCCCGCTTTCGGATGGAAGCTGCCACGGAGTTGCTGCAACAAGTACAGATGTCTATTATCCGAGGAAATACGTCAGAACTGCGTTGCCTTGCCCAAGGGCGGAGAAGCACAAATGGTGTAGATGCCGAGAAAGGGGATGTGGTGACCGACCAGAATCTTTCTGAATGGGTAAATCTGCTTCGGGAATTGAGTGTCCGTTTGAGAGCGGTAACAGTGGCTTCGGGGGAGAGGGACGTGATAACAGACGGATCTCGTGTTTGTGTCCTGCAAAATGGCCACCCTATGATGGGAAAAATCACAGGTTCCGGCTGTATGCTATCTGCACTGATGGGCGCTTATTGCGGGGCAAACTCTCAGGATCCATTTGCCGTAGCGGTGGCGGCCTGCGGCGTTGTAGGAATCTGTGGAGAAAGGGCATATCGGCGCATTCAGGGACAGGGCGGCGGTACAGGTTCTTTTCGGGTAGCTTTCGTGGATGCTGTCAGCCAAATTAGAGAGGGCAATTGGGAGGAGGAATTGAATTTTGCATACAATTAAAAGAAATTCGTTACTACTTTATGCGGTTACAGACCGGTCATGGCTGCATGGGAAAAAATTGGCGGAAGAGGTAGAAAAAAGTATCCGGGGAGGGGTAACGTTTGTCCAGCTCCGGGAAAAGGATTTGCCATTTGACCAATTTGTAGAGCAGGCCCGGGAGGTCAAAGCAGTAACCGATTATTATCGTATCCCGTTTGTCATCAATGATAACTTGCAGGTTGCTCAGGCAGTAGATGCCGATGGTATCCATGTAGGGC
>CAKUYY010000086.1 GCA_934717555.1 uncultured Clostridium sp. | reverse complement strand
GGATATCAGCACTGTTATGAAATTCATCTTCATGCTGATTGATTTCCTCTTGTATCTCTTCCGGTAGGGCAGTGAGATCATCAAATTCGGCCATACGCTGGGCGAACATGCCTAAATTACCAAAGGCGAAACCAGGATACTGATGGTCTCCATACATTCCATACATATTCATCACCCCGCTATTTATTATGAACGGAGATGATAAGATTAATAAAGGAAAACGCTGGTTTGCAAAAAATGAAAAATAAAAAATTACTCTTCCTCGTCGCTGTCTGGGGTATCCCAGTTATGCCATACGTTCTGTACGTCGTCGTTATCTTCCAGCATGTCCAGCAGACGCTGCATCTTCGTGATGGAATCTTCGTCTGTCAGTTGTGTATAAGTACTGGGCACCATCTCGACTTCCGCAGAGACAAAAGTATAACCCTTTGCTTCCAAGTCGTCACGCACACCGCTGAAATCGTCCGGTTCCGTGTAAATTTCAAACACATCTTCATCTGACTGGAAATCGGCGGCACCGGCCTCCAAAGCGTCTTCCATCACCTTATCCTCGTCTAATCCTTCCTTTTCGATGACGATGACGCCCTTCTGAGAGAACATGAAAGAAACGCAGCCAGGAGTTCCCATGTTTCCGCCAAATTTATCGAAATAGTGGCGAAGGTCTCCCGCTGTGCGGTTACGGTTATCGGTGAGAGTTTCCACAATTACAGCGATACCAGAAGGACCATATCCCTCGTAAGTAATGCTTTCATACTTACTGGCATCATTATCCCCGGCAGCCTTTTTAATAATACGCTCAATATTTTCATTGGGAACATTGTTGGCTTTTGCCTTGGCAATGCAATCCTTTAATTTGGAGTTAGCGTTTGGGTCGGCGCTGCCGCCTTCTCTGACAGCTACTGCTAGCTCACGGCCAATTTTTGTGAAAATTTTGGCGCGTTGTCCGTCTGTTTTTTCTTTTTTACGCTTAATGGTACTCCATTTAGAATGACCTGACATATTTGTATTTCCTCCCAAAGAATCTAGTTACTTTATCCAGTGTATCATATTTTGCCGTATTAGGCAAGCAGACCTATCGAAAGGACTGTGCTGCTTCTTGTATTTCCTCTTGGAGAAGAGAAAGAGGAGCATGATGATCGGTGTTTTTCCATAAAATTTGCCGTTCCAGAGTGGCATGGATCACAGTGTAAATCATCTCTAGCTGACGGCGCATAATATCAGCCCCCTCTTCACAGTCAGAACCGCTGGTCAACAGCAGAATAGACCGTTTATGTTTGGAAATAGGAGGCTTTTTTCCCAGGCAGAAACGTGCGGAAAAATACCTCTGCATCCGGTCAAGAATCGCTTTCAAAGGGGCGGGAAAAGTCAAATTATAGATAGGGGAAGCCACGATCAGAAGATCGCAGGAACAGAGGTGATGATGGATAGCGTCAAAGTCTCGTAAGGAACACCCTTCCTGCTTTTCGCAGAAACCACAGGCTGTACACGGGGCGATCTTCTCCCGATAGGAATCCACAAAAACAATTTGATAATCGGCGGCCAGGTATTGCAGGAATTCCCGAAGAAGCTGCGCCGTATATCCATTTGTATGAGGAGAGCCAAAAAATACCAATGCTGTTTTGTTTGGAGTTTCCGGAGAAACGGGAGAGTATAGCTGATCCAAAAACAATCCATCCTTTACGAAGCTTTCTTATGAGGGGAATCCATTCCTATGATTTTCATAAATCCCCGGTTGCGTTCTAATAGCCGGAATATGGGATAACCGATCCCGGTTACGGTGATAAACTCCCCCAGCATCACGGTTCCCGTGGTGAGGAGAAAAGGAACGTCTGTAAGGAGATACAGCTCTAATCCGACAATCACACACCCTAGGGTGGGGAAAAGCGTGGCCAACAATAGATGCCGACAGTGAGACACCGCAATAACCGTGAGCGCGGTAGCCAATGTACCGAATATCACGTCATAAATCCCCAAAGGACTGAATAGGTTGGCAAGGGCGCAGCCCAAAATTAGCGAATAGCAGTAATCTTTTTTGTAAAAACAAAGAAGCACTAAGATTTCAGACAGGCGGAACTGCACAGCTCCAAAGGAAATAGGGGCAAGAGCGACGGTGCAGACGAAATATAAGGCGGCGACCAGGGAGATACGTGCCAAGCGGTAAATACGGGAGGAATTAGTCAATGGAAACACCTCCCACGCCAAAATCGGTGTTTTCAAAGAGGATATCAATCCGGGGATTATCTTCCAAAAAACGGTATTCCTTTTCAAACCAGGCAACCAGTTCCTCATCCCGCTGGATAGGGGTAGAGTTGTTATTATAAATGTTGACACAGCCAAAAGGAAAATAGCGCAGTAGGATATCGATATCCCGGGCAATCATTTCTTTGGTCTGTCCCTGAATACCAACCATCAAGCAGATAGACTGAAAATAACGGCTGACCTCTTCTGGAGAGGAAAAAAGAATTCCCTTTCGCAAAACTTGGTTGCGAAACCGGTCGTCAAAGGTTTCAATCCCGCATTTGAAGATCATGGGCACTCCGAAGAAATCCCGCATTTCCTGAAGCCGGTGCCGGTAACTCCAGTGACTTTCCACAAACAGGGTATGGATCTCTTTTTCCAGAAGGATATGTTTGATAGCGTCCAAAGTGGCCTGGGGCAATTCAAAGATACTGCCGGAATTGATGACTTCCAGTGCGTGGTATTTACCGGTCACTTTCCGCAATACATCCAGATTAACAGTGTTGCAAAGGGCTTCGTCTGTTTCGTTATCGTCGATATAATCGCAGAAGGTACATTTTCCCCAGGCGCAAGGCCTGCCCTTTAACAGGACAATCTCCCGGGTTTGCTTTTGTGTAATTTCGCTATAGCGTTGCATGTGTTTTTTCTCCTTGTTTTTATATTTTGAGAGATGGTTATCAAGAACATCTCTATCAAGCTTAGGATTCTTTGTTTACGTTGAATGGACGGCCGCGACCAAACTTTTTTTCTTCCATTTCCCGGTACGGTAATAAATATAGGAAATGGCAATTCCCAGCGCCCAGCCTACAGCATAAGAAAGGAAAATATAATCCTTTCCCCAAATGCCCGCAATCAGATAGGCCACAGGCACCCTGGCCAGCCAGAGGGAAACAAAGGATGAAATAAGGGGTACAATCATTTCTCCCGCCCCGCGCAGCGCGCTGCTGTAAATGAAGCTGATGGCCAGAAGAGAGTAAAACGGCAGGACACAGTGCAGATAAGATACACCCGCAGCAATAACATCGGCATTTTGGCTAAACATACGCATCATAAAAGCACTGAACGGATATAGAAGGCCCCCAATCACAATACTGCATCCTACAGCCAATACCACGCCGGCCCGGGTCCCTTTCTTGACACGGTCCAAGCGGGCGGCTCCCATGTTCTGGCCCACATAGGTGGTGATAGCGGTGGTAAAGCTTTGAATGGGCATAAAGGCAAAGGTATCAATCTTATTAGCCCCGTTGAATCCCGCCATAAAGGCAGAACCATAACTGTTTACCAAAGACTGCATTACCATAATACCAATGGAAAACAAGGCCTGCTGAAGGCCGGAAGGAATCCCCAGCTTCATGGCTTGAATGAACAGCTTTTTGTGGAAATGAAAACGGAAGGGCTGAATATGGATAAAACTGTAATGTTTGTTGATAAATGTTATGCCAAAAATCCAAGAACAAATCTGGGCAATAATGGTAGCCAGGGCCACCCCCATGACGCCGAACCCAAGAAAAACAGTGAACAAGATATCTAACACAATATTAATGATAGTGGCGATGAGTAAAAAGAAAAGGGAAGTCCTGCTGTCTCCCAACCCCTGGAGAATACCCGCGTTGATATTAAATCCCAGATTTCCGATGATACCGACGAAAACCACCATCATATAAATGCGAGCCATCTCTAATGTACCATCGTCCGGCACCTGCATCAACCGCAGGAGGGGATCACTGATGAAGATTCCCAATAGTGTCAATGGAATAGCGCCTACCATCAGCGCCGTATAAATGGTGCTAATGGTATTTTTTAATTTTTCAAAATCTTTGGCCCCATAAAACTGGGAGATCATAATGGTGGCCCCAATGCCAATTCCCATAAAAAGGGAGCTCAGCATGAAGATGACAGGGAATCCTGTACCCACGGCGGCCAACGCTTTTTCTCCTATGACGTTTCCTACTACAATGCTGTCTACCATATTATAAAGCTGTTGAAAAATATTCCCAATCAGCAAGGGAATGGAAAAGAAAATGATTAGTTTATAAGGATTCCCAGAGGTCATATCAGTCATTCCGCTGGAGATCCTTTTTTTAAAAATACCGCTCACTATGATTCAACCTACCTCTCTTGGTTTTTTATTATAACATATAGAATGACGTTTTGCATACAGATGTAGGGAAAAAGGGATCAAAAAGGAAAAAATAAAGAGATTTTTCCTGCCCCTTTTTGGTTCTAAGAAGAGCTCCTTGTCCATATCATTTGCTATAGAGGTGAGGACAAGTATGATGCAATATGACCCTCAAAAACGGTATGACCATGCGATTTCCCGGGTATGCCCCTCCCTTCGGAATATCTTGCTTCAAATACCGGACCGGGTGAAACAAGACGCCCAGGAAGTCCGCCTGAGGGTTGGACGTCCTGTGGTGATCACAGGCTCCCTTCAAAGTTATTTTGTCACAGGGAGCGCGTCGGTTGTTTCCCTGATGAGGCCGGACTTGCTTGCTGCCTCCTTGGAACAGCTGGAGGAAACCTTTCAGGCTATGTGCGGATATTCGGTGTATAGCTATCAAAATGATATCAAAAACGGTTTTCTCACCATCCAGGGCGGGCATCGGGTGGGCCTGGGAGGAACGGCGGTATTTCATAACGGAGAGATAACAGGGATACGGGATATCTCTTCTTTGAATATCCGGATATCCCGGCAGATCAGCGGGGCGGCTGATCAACTGCTACAGCAGCTGCAGGGGGATATGGAAGGCTTATTGCTGGCGGGAGCCCCTTGTAGCGGCAAGACAACGATCCTGCGCGATTTGGCAAGGCAACTGTCCACAGGAAAAAATAATTCCTTTAAAAAAGTAGTAGTGATAGACGAGCGCGGAGAATTGGGAGGGGTGTGCGGGGGAATTTGCCAGAATGATCTCGGGCTGAGCGATATTCTCAATGGATACCCCAAAGGGGAAGGGATATTACAGGCGGTACGATGCCTATCTCCGGATGTAGTAATCTGTGATGAGGTGGGAAACCTTTCGGATATTTCCGCCATTGAAGAAGGGCTCAATGCCGGCGTTACGATGATTGCCAGTATCCATGCGGGTTCCCTGCAGGAACTAAAACGGCGCAAACAGGCGCGGCGCCTGTTAGAAACGGGTGCTTTCTCTCAAGTGGCCTTGCTGGAAACCGGTAGGACACCGGGAAGGATACAGGGAATTTATAAGGTTGGTGAAAAGGATGCTGAAATTGATGGGATGCCTATTGGTGATCGTG
>CAKUYY010000085.1 GCA_934717555.1 uncultured Clostridium sp. | reverse complement strand
TCGTTTCTCCGGGCTCCAGCCAGATATCCGATCCTCCCATGGACGAGGCATGCTCACTGGCGGTAACTGGGTCATCCCAGGCAATCTTACCGGAATCAATCGCTTCCATCACCAACAGTAAAGTCATCACTTTTGTGATAGAGGCGCACGCCCGTACTTCATGAGCGTTTTTTTCATATAAAACGTGTCCAGAATCCGCTTCCATCAAAACCGCAGCAGGGGCAGGGATTTCCTCATCACTCAGAGCCGATACCCCACAGGGAAGCGAAAGAAAAATACATACACTTAACAGCCAACAGATAACCCTTTTTCCAAACTTCACAATCTGCACCTCCATAAATGATTCCCCTTTTGTTTCCTTTTTCTATAGGGTTGCTATAGATTCCATTCTTTCTATTCATATGCATCCATCTGCCGCCCTATCCATCTTTTCCTATTGGAAAACCACGAAATTTTTCTCTTTTTTAGCGTCTGCTTATTAAACTTTTTATGGCTATGGATTTTCAAAGATGCTTTTTATTTTTCAAAGTATATTGACAAACTAGGAATTTAAATAATATAATACATATCAAATTACTATTATTTTCTATTTATCCAGAAAAAACTATCTGTTGAGGAGGGTTCTTGATGAAACACAATTATCATTTTGAGACTTTGCAGGTACACGCAGGACAGGAGGCGGATGTTTCCACTGGTTCCCGAGCTGTCCCCATCTACCAGACAACATCCTATGTCTTTCAGGACAGCGCCCATGGAGAAGCCCTATTTAGCCTAAAAGAAACTGGTAATATTTACACCCGTATCATGAATCCTACAACAGATGTTTTTGAAAAACGCATGGCTTCTTTAGAGGGCGGTGCGGGTGCTTTGGCCACAGCTTCTGGTGCGGCGGCTATCACTTATTCTATATTAAATATTGCAGGCGCTGGCGACCATATCGTTGCCGCCAACACTTTATATGGTGGGACCTATAACTTGTTTGCCCACACGCTCAAGCAGTACGGTATCTCCACAACTTTTGTGAACCCGGACGATATCTCTCATTTTGAAGCTGCTTTCCAGCCCAATACCAAAGCTGTATTTGTGGAATCTTTGGGAAACCCCAATGGGAATATTATCGATCTCCAGCCATTAAGCCAAGTTTCTCACCGCTATGGGATTCCAGTAATTGTGGACAACACGTTTGCCACCCCTTATCTTTTCCGCCCTATCGAACATGGCGCGGATATCGTTGTCCATTCTGCCACTAAATTTATCGGTGGACATGGAACCAGTATCGGTGGTATCCTGGTTGATTCCGGCCGGTTTGATTGGACCGCTTCCGGCAGATTTCCCCAGTTTACCTCTCCAGATCCCAGTTACCATGGTCTGGTTCCTGTAGAAGCCTTCGGTAACTTGGCTTACATTTTGCGTGCACGCGTTGTTCTGCTACGGGATACCGGGGCAAGTTTAAGCCCTTTCCATTCATTTTTATTTCTACAGGGGTTGGAAACCCTTTCCCTACGGGTGGAACGTCATAACCAGAACGCCTTGGCTGTAATAGATTATCTATTCCATAACCCTTATGTTGAGAAAGTCTATCATCCTTCCCTGCCAAACAATCCCTATCATGGGTTGGCAAAAAAATACTTCCCGCTGTATGCAGGCTCTATCTTCACCTTCCGTATCCGCGGCGGAGAGGAAAAAGCCAAAGCCTTTATTGACCATTTGGAAATATTTTCTTTGTTGGCTAATGTAGCAGACGCCAAATCTCTTGCTATTCATCCCAGCAGCACAACCCACTCCCAGCTCTCTGAAAAAGAATTGGAGTCAAGCGGTATTTATCCCAATACCATCCGCCTTTCGATTGGCATCGAGAATGCGCAGGATCTCATCGCCGATCTCGACCAGGCTTTCTGCGCTGTCTTTTCATAACCGTTCCAAATGAGGAGATGCCTATTTTTTCATAAATTCCTACCCTATAAAAATCTATTCACCATATAAAAAAACACTCATAACAAAATGGGCAGTTACCCCGCAAGGCAACTGCCCATTTTACATGCTTTCTATATCTTTGTCATCCCCCGAATCACGGAGGCCCTTATCTTTTGTATATGTTATGACAATGTAGCGTCACACAAATTGACTGTTATAAAGCTCTGCATAAGCTTTTCCGGCTTGCAGCAATGTCTTGTGGTCCCCCTGCTCGATAATATTGCCATCCTGCATCAGCAGGATCAGATCTGCGTCCACAATGGTAGACAGGCGGTGGGCAATCACAAAGCTGGTGCGGTTTTTCATCAGTTTTCTCATCGCCTTCCCAATTTCAATTTCCGTTCGGGTGTCTACACTGGAAGTAGCTTCATCTAAAATCAATACCGCAGGATCCGCTAGAAACACCCGGGCAATAGTGAGCAGCTGGCGCTGCCCTATAGAAATATTTTCCGCGTCGTTACTGAGGACAGTATCATAGCCGTGGGGCATGGTACGGACAAAAAAATCTACTCTCGCCGCCTTAGCCGCGGCAATAATTTCCTCCCGGGTGGCGTTCGGCCTGCCATATGCAATGTTTTCAGCAATCGTTCCCTCAAACAGCCACGTATCCTGTAACACCATACCAAAATTACTTCGCAGATTGGAACGTGTTAACAGACTGATATCTTTTCCATCCAGTAAAATCTGCCCGCTGTTTATCTCATAAAAACGCATCAAAAGATTAATCAGGGTAGTTTTTCCCGCTCCGGTACTTCCCACAATGGCAATTTTCTGTCCTGGCTTGGCGGAAAAATTCACATCGTGCATCAAGATCTTGTCGGGCGTATATCCAAAACGCACGTGGCGGAATTCCACAAGCCCTTCAGCGTCTTGTATCACAACAGGCTCAGCGGGGGCCGAAGAAATTTCTTCTTCATCCAACAGCCGATAGACCCGCTCCAGGGACGCCAAGGAAGACTGCATGGAATTAACCATAAAGGCAAGCTCAGTGAGAGGTTCCGCCGACTGATTCACATATTGGAAAAATGCCTGGAATACGCCAACGCTCATGGTCCCATTGAGAAGCATACCTCCTCCGAATACCGCAATCAAGATCTGTCCCAAACGGTTGATAAAACGGATGGCCGGATTGATGGCGTTGATCATAAAATCCGCTTTTTGAGATGCCTCGGTCAGCTCTTGAGTCGCCTGATGCATACGCTCGGAACTATTTTGTTCCTGATTGAACGCCTTGATAATGACGCGTCCGCTGTAGTTCTCCTCTACTTGCGTAGTCACATTACTGACGCATTCCTGCCGGCGGAGTGCATATTGCAGGGTTTTGTTCGAAACCAATTTAGTGGCGAACAGGGATATGCCCATAAAAACCAGGAAAATTACCGTAAGCAGTATACTAAAGCGAAACATCATCATTAGAGAACCGACAATCATTCCAATGGAGGTAAACAGCTTTAATACCCCTGTTTGAAACGCCTCGGACATTTTATCTAAATCGTTGGTGACCCGGCTCAAAATAACCCCTGGCTTATTCCGGTCAAAAAAGGATAACGGAAGCCTACTTAATTTCTGGCCCACTTCATTTCTCAGGCGATAGCTGAGTTTTTCCGCAAAACTGGCCATGAGAAAAGATTGTATAATATAAAACAGCCCTGTCGCCAAATAGATCAGCAATAAAAAGAAGATATCCTTGCCTCCATCTGTCCAGGTGATGGAAAATGCCGCACCTCCGGCAATCGCTGCCTGAATCTTCTCCCACAGTAAATCGACAATATAAGCGCTGTACAGAGGCGCTACAATGGAAAGGAATGTATAAAAGATTACCGAAACCAATACAATTCCCAACCGCTTATGTTGGTCGTCCACAGAAATCCAAAGCCTTTTTAAAGTCTTTCCTGCGTCGTCCGGGGAAGAAAAATCAAAACCATCATCCATTTCTTCGACTCTATTGTCCTCCATTGGGATTCTCTCCTTTCATCTGGGATTTCGCGATATCCTGATAAACGGGGCAGCTCTTCATCAGAACCTCATGGGTACCAATTCCCGCTACCCTTCCATCCTCAAGCACAATGATCTGATCCGCATTCCGGATAGTACTGACGCGCTGGGCAATGATTAAGACAGCCGACTCCTGTGTTTCTTCCATAAGCGCCTTTCGTAAAGCGGCGTCTGTTTTAAAATCCAGGGCGGAAAAACTATCATCAAAAATATATAAATCCGATTTTTTCATCAGCGCGCGGGCAATAGCAAGCCGCTGTTTCTGTCCCCCTGAAAAATTGGTGCCTCCCTGTGCGACAGGCGATAAAAGTCCTCTTGGCAGGCCATCCACAAAACCAGCTTGTGCCACAGAGAGAGCATGTTTCATCTCTTCCTCAGAGGCATCCCTCTTTCCATGGCACAGATTATCTGCAATCGTCCCCGAAAACAGCCACGCTTTTTGCGGCACATAAGAAATATGATTCCTCAGCTGTTCCTGTTTTATCTCGCGGATATCGGTCCCATTGAACAGGACAGCTCCACTGGATACATCATGAAACCGTAAAATCAATTTTGCAACTGTGGATTTTCCACTGCCTGTACTGCCGATAATCGCTGTGGTCTGTCCACGTTTGCAGGAAAAATCCAATCCAGACAATGTATCCTCATCTGCATCGGCAAAACGAAATCGTACATTTTGAAAACTCACAACGTCCACACATGCCGTTTCGCAGGTCTTACTGTCATTTCTGTCCACGATTTCCGGTTTCAATGCAAGAACCTCGCGGATTCTCCGGGAGCAGACCAACGCCCTTGGAAGCATAATCATTACCATCTGTGCCATGATGAGATAAAACAGGATCATAACGGCATATTGGCTTAGGGCAGTGATATCTCCTATTTCCATAAATCCAGCGCCAGTGCGATTCCCTCCCACATAAAGGATGACTACAATAATCAGGTTGATCACCAGCAGCGCGGTACTTTCCAGCCCTGCGAACAGGCGGTTTACTTTGATTGAAACATCTTTATAACTGCCAAATACCCCTTTCATCCTTTTTTCTTCATAAGATTCCTTGTTAAAAGCGCGGATAACCCGGACTCCCGTCACATTTTCCCGGATGACCACGTTCATTCGGTCGAGAAAACGCTGGAGCCGTTCAAAAAGAGGAGCGGCCTTCCTCATAACCAAAACCGCCATGAAAAGGATGATCAAGATAACACCAGCTAAAATCCAGCCCATCATGGAATCAATGAGAAACGCCATCATAACCCCCATCACGCAGACGACTGGGACAGGCAGAATCATCTGAATTACCATGACTACCGCTTGTTGCACCACATTGACATCATTGAGGGTCCGGGTAATCATAGAGCCGGTTCCAATCTTCTCCAAATCCGAAGCGGAAAAGTGCAGGGATTTATCATAAAGGGCGTTTCGGATATCCCGGCCAAGCTTAGAGGAAAGGTTGGCGCATAGGTAACTTCCCGCCAAAGCTCCAAAGCTTGTCAAAAGAGAAATGGTTACCATAAGCAGTCCCCGCTGGACAATAT
>CAKUYY010000084.1 GCA_934717555.1 uncultured Clostridium sp. | reverse complement strand
TATCCACCATTTCCGGCCAGGTCTCGAAAGTCTTGCCAGCGCCGGAAATCGCCTGATAGGTACAGGCCAACACTTTAGAAACGCCCAGATCCATCAATGGATGAATTGCGGGAACATAGCTTTGCAGGGAACAGTTGGACTTTACAGCGATAAAGCCGCGTTTTGTCCCCAAACGTTTGCGCTGGGCCGGGATAATCTGAGCGTGCGCAGAATTGATTTCCGGGATAATCATGGGGACATCCGGGGTGGAACGGTGGGCGGAATTATTGGAAATAACAGGGCATTCCGCTTTGGCATAGGTTTCTTCCAGCTTTTTGATTTCGTCTTTTTTCATATCAACAGCGCAGAAAACAAAATCTACCTGAGAAACAATTTTTTCAACGTCGGCGACGGCGTCATAAATAACCATATCCGCCATTTTGGAAGGGATGGGGGCAGACATGGCCCAGCGTTTACCCAGAGCCTCCCGATAGGTTTTTCCAGCGGAACGGGCGCTTGCCGCCAGTACCTTTACATCAAACCACGGATGATTTTCAAGCAGTGTGGCAAAACGCTGTCCCACCATACCTGTTGCTCCGATAATACCTACCTGATACGTTTTCATCTTTCATTTACCTCCTGGATGTGATGGAAAAAAGCTGATTGTAAGAAAAAAACCGGTTGTAAACCGGTCATCAATAAAATATAATAGAATCTGTCGAAAAGAAGTTTTTATAAAACCCTTTCCAGATAGTTCTCCATCATATCCTATGATGACAGTTGTAAGGTTCTTTACCAATACAACCAGGGCTGATGCCAGCCACGCATCCCCCTTCGGCGACCAAAGCCTTTTACTGGAAATCATCGGTTTTGGCAACCTCAAACCAGCTAATCATCTCAAGACGCGCCTCTATCTTTCTATCAATCATTTTTCTGTTGGATTTAAATATACCATTCTTCCTAAGGGATGTCAATTTATTCTCCCAATATTAATGGCATATTAACATAAACATCTGAGATGTTGCTTGATAGAGCCTGTAAAATTTCCTATTATTCCAAAAAGGAGCATGTAAAACATGAAAACCAGCGACTTTTATTACGACCTTACAGAAGAACTGATCGCGCAAACCCCGATCTTAGAAAGAGATCATTCCCGCCTGATGAAATTGGACCGGAATTCAGGAGAGGTAACCCATTTGCATTTCTATGATATTGTGGATCAGTTAAAACCAGGGGATTGCCTTATTTTAAATAATTCCCGCGTACTTCCTGCCCGTTTATATGGCATCAAAGAGGGAACCGGAGCACAGGTGGAATTTTTATTGCTGAACCAGAAAGAAGACGACTGCTGGGAAGTGCTGGCAGGCCCCGGGAAGAAAGCAAAACCAGGCAGCCGGTTTACATTTGGAGACGGCCTCCTTTCCGCAGAGGTATTGGAAATTGTCGAGGGAGGAAACCGTATTGTAAAATTTTCTTATCAAGGAAATTTCTACCAGGTATTGGACAAAATCGGGCAGATGCCGTTGCCCCATTATATTACCAAAAGGTTAGAGGATAAAGAACGTTACCAGACAGTATACGCCAAAGAACCTGGATCCGCTGCGGCACCGACGGCAGGTCTCCATTTCACGCCGGAACTGTTGGAAAAGATCAAGGAGAAAGGGATTTCTGTGGGATTTGTTACCCTGCATGTGGGATTAGGGACCTTCCGCCCTGTAAAGGTGGACGAGATCACAGAACACAAAATGCATGCAGAACATTATGAAGTGAGTGAAGAGACGGCAGCATTGATCAATCGGACAAAGCAGCAGGGCGGCAGAGTGATTGCGGTGGGAACCACTAGCTGCCGTACCCTGGAATCCGTTATGGCGAAAGAAGGACAAATGAAGGCCTGTGAAGGATGGACCGACATTTTTATTTATCCGGGATTTTCTTTCCGTATTTTAGATGGGCTGATCACAAACTTCCACCTGCCGGAAAGTACGCTGATTATGCTGGTTTCTGCATTTGCAGGCTATGAACATACTATGCGGGCCTATCGGCTGGCAGTACAGGAGAAATACCGTTTCTTTAGTTTTGGAGACGCTATGCTCGTGGTATAAATATATTTTTGTTAAAAGAGAGCGGATAACAGCATAGAGTTCTACATTTTTATTGAATTCATGTAAATTAAAACCTATGACTTGGAGGAAAGGCTTAAGCAGTTCCTCAATGCGTTTGGTGTTTATCCCGCCAGAAAACTTTTTATAAAAAACAGGGAGGGGCGATATTATCGCACACCTCCCTGTTTTTCTGTCTCTACTCTATTGAATTGACCTGATTTTGGGAAAAGGAACTGTTTTTAAGAGAAGATTTTTGTTTGGAACCTTTCGGAATTTTCACGCGAAGGGCACGGATAGCGTTCAGAATAGCGATCACAGAAACGCCCACATCTGCGAATACAGCCGCCCACATATTGGCCATCCCTACAGCTCCAAGTATCAATACAATAGCTTTTACCGCTAAGGCAAAGACAATATTCTGTCTGACAATACGGAGAGTTTTTCTGGAGATCTGGACCACGGTAGAAATCTTGGAAGGCTCATCTGTCATGATGACCACATCAGCCGCCTCAATAGCGGCATCGGAACCTAATCCCCCCATAGCGATTCCAATATCTGCCCGAGCTAGTACAGGAGCGTCGTTGATGCCGTCCCCGACAAAAGCAAGCTTCCCCTTTGGGGATTTCTGTACTAACAGCTCTTCCATTTTTTCCACTTTTCCCGCTGGGAGCAGTTCTGTATAGGCTTCATCTAAACCAATCTGTTTGGCTACCTTTTGTCCTACTGCGTCAGCATCCCCGGTGAGCATAACCATCTTACGGACATGAGCCGCCCGCAAAGACTGAATAGCCCGTTCTGCATCTTCTTTGATTTCATCCTCAATCAATAGGAAACCTGCATAAACACCATCGCGTGCCACATAGACTACCGTCCCCGGGGAACGATTAGGTTGATAGGGGATATTTTCCTGTTCCATCAATTTTGCGTTACCAGCTAGAATGAGGTGCCCGTCGACCTTGGCTTTCACCCCATGGCCGGAAACCTCTTCTATATCTTCCACTCGGTTTTGCTGAATTTCTTTTTGATACGCTTTCTGAATGGACAATGAAATAGGATGATTGGAATAGGCTTCCGCATAGGCGGCCAACTCCAGCAGAGTGTCTTCCGACATATCCACCGGATGAATTTGAGAGACATGAAAGGTTCCTTTGGTCAAAGTACCGGTTTTGTCGAATACCACGATTTCTGTGTTTGCTAAGGCTTCTAAATAATTGCTTCCTTTGACCAAAACGCCGCTTTTGGAGGCTCCCCCGATTCCTCCGAAAAAGCTCAAAGGAACAGAGATCACCAAAGCGCATGGGCAGGAGATAACCAAAAAGGTAAGGGCTCTCGAAACCCATTCCATAAAATGAAATCCTGTAAATAGGGGAGGGATTACAGCCAAAAGGACAGCTCCAATCACTACAATGGGAGTGTAATATTTAGCGAAACGGGTAATAAAATTTTCTGCATGGGCTTTTTTACTGCTGGAATTCTCCACCAAATCCAAAATTTTAGCCACAGTAGATTCCCCGTATTCTTTTTCCACTTGTATGGTTAGAATACCGGTCAAATTAATACAGCCGCTGATGACTTCTTTGCCTGCTTCCACTTCCCGCGGAACCGATTCCCCTGTCAAAGCGGAAGTATCAATGGTAGAATTCCCTTCTAATATGATGCCATCCAGAGGAATCCTTTCTCCTGGTTTTACTAAAATGGTTTCTCCTACGGAAACTTCTTCTGGATCTACCTGTTCCCATTTGCCGCCTTTTTGTACATTGGCATAATCAGGGCGGATATCCATCAGGCTGGAGATTGACTTTCTGGACTTATTGACCGCGTAAGACTGAAAGAGTTCTCCCACCTGATAAAACAGCATAACAGCTACACCTTCTGGAAATTCTCCAATCAAAAAGGCACCTATCGTCGCTACTGTCATCAAAAAATTTTCATCAAAAACCTGACCTCTTAGGATATTGCGGAGTGCTTTCCATACAATGTCCCATCCGATCACACCATATACTACAAGAAAAGCGAGCAGTCGGGCAATTCCCTGCAGGGGAAGGAATAAAACGATGACAAACAGTGCCGCTGCCATCAGAATCCGAATCAATTGTTGCTTCTGTTTCATGGTAAACGCCCCTTCTCCATTTATTTGAGCTGCCGGTTACTTTATAGTGACATCCGGTTCCAATTTTTTGATTAGCGCTTTTGCTTGTTCCACAATTTCGGGGAATTGCTCATCTGAGGCCTCCAAGGTCATCCTCTGAGTCATAAAACTAACAGTGGCATGATCTATGCCCTCCATTTTATTCAGTGCGTTTTCGATTTTGGCAGCGCAATTGGCACAATCGAGATCCGCCAGTTTAAAAGATTTTTTCATGGTGAAAGCCCCTTTCTTATAATAACAATAAACATATAAACAATTGCTTAATTGTTTGTTTATTATATCATATACATTTGATTTGTCAATAGCTTGTGCTTTCCAAATAAAAAAATAAAAAATACAAGGAATTAAAAAATTGAAAAAGAAAAATTATCCTTGACAAAATCCGTTTTCGGATTTACAATAAAAACCGAATTCGGATTTTGGTGAGGGGTACTTTTATGGAAAACATCAAAGAACTAAATACAGCTTTGAACCAACTATATAAGAAACAGGATGACCTATATCACGAATATGCTGCTCACTTTGGCCTTTCTGATACCGCTTTTTGGATTCTTTATTCTTTGTGTGAAACAGAGGATACCTATACCCAAAATATGCTGGCGGATATGTGGCACCTTCCCAAGCAAAGCATTAATTCGTCAGTCAGTACGCTGGTAAAGGCGGGATATATCAAACTGGAACAGATGGCGGTGGCGCGGAACAATAAGGCACTGCGCCTAACGCCGCAGGGAATGCAATTTTGCCAACGGGTTATTTTCCCTTTTTATGAACTGGAGGAACGTATTTTGATGCGGATGACGGAGGAAGAACGCAATGCGTTTTTAGCGTTCTCCACAAAACAATGTGATTTGCTAAAAGAAGAAATCGAGGAGGTTATCAAAAGTGATAATCGGAATCTGGCAAAAGGCGGGGGAACTTTAACATGAATGAGGAAAAATGGATTTTATGTCCTGTTTGCGGGAATAAAACAAGGCTGAAAATCCGGCATGATACGATACTTAAAAATCTGCCGCTGTTTTGTCCCAAGTGTAAAAGGGAAGTGCTGATCGACGCAAAACAGTTTCAAATATCCGTTATATCAAAGCCAGACGCTAAGACGCAGAGCTGATAACACGCAGACCCCTTGCGGTTATGAGAGCTGCGTTATTTTTATGGAGGAAAGCTATGAGATTGATCCTACAATTTTTAAAACCATATAAAAAATTGACAGTTTTTGTTTTGCTGGTCATGATATTAGATGTAGCGGGCGGGCTGTTGATCCCTACCATTACAGCCAATATCATCAATTATGGGATTGGAG
>CAKUYY010000083.1 GCA_934717555.1 uncultured Clostridium sp. | reverse complement strand
GTATTTCTTCATCCTGACACGACAAACCAAGCCCAACTCCTTCATTAAGCGCTGAACGGTCTTGTGGTTCAAGGGGATATTGCGGTTATGCAGTTCCACTGTAATACGGCGGTATCCATATCGGCCTTTGTTTTCGTGATAGATTGCAGTAATGACATCTTTGTTTTCTTGGTACTTATCTGGTTGAATGCTTTTCTTTAGGTGATAGTAAAAGGTTGCTTTTGGTAGTTGAGCGATTGAGAGAAGAATCTCTAAGGAATATTTCTGCCTCAGCTTTTGGACTACCTGCGTTTTTTGCGCTGGCGTCGCTCGTCTTCCAAAACCAAGGCTTGCAAGTTTTTTAGGTATTCGTTCTCCGCTCTCAGTCGCTGCACTTCGGCAAGCAAATCTTCTTCTACCTCTTTGGACATCTTCTTGAGACGGCTGGCACTTCCGCGACCACGCCGCTCAATCCGAAATCTTTCAGACCCCTCTTCCACATAGATCCGTTCCCAGTCCTGTACCCGTTTATGACGGATACCAAACCTCTCGGCAGTTTCCTGGTAACCTAATTTCTCTTCTCGCATGGTTCTGATTACTTCTTCTTTGAATTCCGGCGTATACCGTTGGTTCGGTATTCTCTTTGGCATAATATAACACCCCATTTGTTATTCAGCATACCATACTGTCTAACAAATGGGGGGCAGTTCACTATAGTTCGGCTCTTTTTTCATTTACTGGGAAAAAGGGGACTATTCTCCAATGAGTTCCCCAATACAATATTCTTCATCTGCTTGCATAATCTTCACAGGCAATAATTTTCCACATAGGGAGACGGGGCTATGAACCCGCACAGGCGTATAATTTTCCGTATAGCCTTCGTAAATATCATCATGGCATGTGGTTTCAAAAAGGACTTGCTCCTGTTTCCCGATCTGATTCTGCAAAAATTGACAGCGCGTTTCTTGGCAGACTTCGGACATTTTTTTGCTTCGTTTTTCTTTGACTGCGTTTATAATCTGACTTTTTTCCTGTGCCGCTTTCGTGCCGGGACGGGGACTATAACAAAAAATATGTGCTTTGGCAAAACCAATCCGCTTAGCAAAGGCCAGAGAGCGGGAGAATTCCTCTTCTGTTTCTCCTGGAAAACCCACCATAATATCTGTGGTGATGGAGCAATTGGGAAAATGGCGGCGCAGATTTTTTACAATTTCCTCATATTCCTCAGAACAATAGTGCCGGTTCATGCGGCGAAGCGTTTCGTCACAACCGCTCTGGAGCGAAAGATGAAATTGAGGACAAAGTTTCTTTTGTTTGGAGAGGCGCTCTACCACAGGAGGATCCATTTGTTCTGGTTCCAAGGAGCCTAACCGGACCCGCTGGATACCCTCAATGCCGCAGGCACATTCCACAGCGTCGCATAGATGGAGCCCCAGATCTTGCCCATAAGCGGAAAGGTTGATTCCTACCAATACGACTTCTTGATAGCCTGCCTGCGCCAGTTGTGTCAATTCCCGCTGTAATTCCTCCAAAGGTTTGGAACGGACCCTCCCCCGGGCATAAGGGATAATACAATAGGAACAAAAGCGGTTACAGCCATCCTCAATTTTTACAAACGCCCTGGTCCTCTCGTGGAATTCATGGACGGACAGCGCCTCAAATTTATCTTTGGCAGCATAAGGACGAATATCCACAATGCGATTGTGATGGGAGAGATAGGAGGTAAGGGCGGAGAGCAGGGAAGAACGGTCAGAATTTCCCAGGACAATATCAGCTTCTTCAAAATGGGAAGCTGTGTCAGGAAAAGCCTGGGGCATACAACCGGTTAGAATCAAAATAGCCTCCGGATTGTTCCGCCGGGCCCGGCGGAGCAGTTGGCGGACTTTTTGGTCGCTGGTTGCAGTAACTGTACACGAATTTAGTACGATAATATCTGGGCACTCCCCGGATAGGGCAGGAGAGAAGCCCGCGTTCTCCAAAAGTTCCGCCATAGCCTGAGATTCATATTGATTAACCTTACAACCTAAGGTAATAAAGGAAAATTTCATGAGCATATCCTTCCTTTCATAAGGGAACAATAACAGATGGTTTGGGGACAAGACGAGTTTGGCATGGACAGATTTGCTTCTTTTTTAAAAAAGTGCCTATGGAATATCATGCTATTTCGATATTGACCGATTTCACGAATGTTGTTATGATTAAAAGAAATAGAATGGTTAAAAACCATTTTTTGGATTTGGAGGTATGTGATATGTATAGCAAGAAGCTTAATTTATCCAGCATTGAAACCGTCAAAAAATTTGTCAATCTGGCAAATCGATATGATTTTCCCATTAGTGTTCTTTCTGAGAGATATAAGGTAGACGCCAAGTCCATTATGGGGATTTTCAGCCTGGACCTCACCCGGGCAGTGGAGATGCAGATAGAAGAAGATATTGAGATTCCCCAGGAATTTCTGGATCAGCTCGAGGAATTTGCTGTCCCTGAAAAATAAAAAAGATCATATGGAATAAAAAGCGCTGGTGTTTGCCAGTGCTTTTTTATTTGTACTTATCCGGAAAAGGAAGGGGAGGCTGCCTGTTTTTCCTCTAACTCTTCCGAAAGGGATTCCCATTGTTGATATAGGGCATCTTGTTCTCGCTTTTTTTCTTCCATTTCCGCTGTGACGGCCATTGCTTTTTCGTAGTCGCTGGCGTATTCGGGCAATTCCAGTTGCTGGCTTAACTCTGTGATCTCTTGATCTAGAGTTTCAATGGCTTGTTCTGTGCGTTTCAGATGGTTGCGGAGCTTGCGTAATAGGGCTTCCCTCTCTTTTCGTTCCTTATATCCATTCCCCTTGGAAACGGCGGGGGTTTCCGTTTCAGGAAGGGCCGACTGCCGGATGCGTTCCGCATAGGCGTCATAATTTCCGATGTATTCTGTGGTACCGTCGGCATCCAGATAATAGATACGGTCAGCTAATTTATTGATCAGGTAACGGTCATGGGAAACCACAAGCAACGTGCCGTCATAATCCATCAAAGCGGCTTCCAAGGCTTCCCTGGAAGCGATATCCAGATGGTTGGTAGGCTCGTCCAACAATAAAAAGTTTGCCTTGGACATCATCAGCTGCAGTAAGAGGACCCTAGCGCGTTCCCCGCCGCTGAGAGCGGAAACCGACTTGAAAACCTCTTCGCCGCGGAAGAGAAAAATGGCCAGCGCATTGCGAATCTCAGTCTGTGTCATCTGCGGATGACGGTCCCAAATTTCATCTATTACAGTTTTGTTGTTGTCCAGGCCGGCCTGGATTTGGTCGTAATAGCCCACTTGGACCCCAACACCCAATTTGATATGTCCTCCCGCAGGCTGATATTGATGTAACAGGGTTTTGAATAAAGATGTTTTTCCGCAGCCGTTGGGACCTAATAAAAAGATTCGTTCTCCTTTGCGTACACGCAGGTTGACATGGGAAAACAAAGTCTTTTTCCCATCAAAGGACAAGGAAAGATCCTCTACATCCAGTACGTCATTGCCACTGCCTTGTTTGATATCGAAATGGAAGCGGAGGGAATCCGGCGTATCATCCGGCTTGACCAGGGACTTTTCCAAACGGTCGATTACCTTCAATTTGCTTTCGGCTGTTTTAATATTTTTTTCCCGGTTCCATTGGCGCTGCTGCGCCACCACCCCTTCTAATCTGGCAATTTCCTTTTTGGTGTTTTCATAAGCCCGTTCTGCGGCCAGGCGATGTTCTGCTTTCAAAGAAAGGTAGGTCGTATAGTTTCCCTTATAAATGGTAAGATGGTGATTTTCCAGTTCAAATGTCCGGGAAGTAATTTTATCCAGGAAATAACGGTCATGGGAAATCACGAGATAAGCGCCATGGTATCCTTTTAAATAATCTTCCAGCCATTCCACAGAAGCGATATCCAAATGGTTGGTAGGTTCGTCCAACAACAATAGATTTGCGCCGCTTAACAGCATTTTTGCCAGCTGTAATTTCGCCTTTTGGCCGCCGCTGAGCGCTTCTATGCGCAGGTTCATGGCGGCTTCGTCGAAACCCAGCCCCAGCAGAGCTGACCGGGCGCGATTTTTATAAGTCAGCCCGCCTTGCGCGACAAAAGCGTCATGAAGAGTTGCCTGCCGTTCGATCAGGGCATCCAGATTGCCCATTTGCTTGGAAATCTTCACATTGAGAAGTTCCAGCTCTTCTTCCATCTGGGAAAGGTGGGAAAAAACGGTAAGCACTTCATCATAGGCGGTTTCCGTTAGATTGCGACAGACATGCTGCTCCATATATCCAATACGAGCCTCTTTGCTTAAGAAAATATCCCCGCCATCTGATGACATTTCCTGAGTGAGTAATTTAAACAATGTGGTTTTTCCACTGCCATTGACACCTACAAGACCGATACGGTCGTTATTCTGTATTTCAAAAGAAACATGTTCAAATAATAAATCAGAACCAAAAGATTTTTCTAAATTACTGACGTTCAATAATGACATAACAAACCTCGTCCATTATCCTGAATTCTTCATGAAGGGATTCCTCAAAAATAGTGGCTAATATTTCCATTGCATCAAGCTGATAAATTTAGTATGTTAAAGGAGAAATAAATTTTTCTGTCCGTTTTTCTATGATTTGATAGAAAGAATTTACCATCAATAAAGGGAAAACGGCCTTCTATATAAGTTTTTATCAATTCATTATTATAGTAAAGGAGACAAGGGAAATCAAGTAAAGTTTTTCCGATACATTTTAGAGAAAAGGGATTGACTTTTTTTAAAAATAAAATTATACTGTTAATAGAACGTTTGTTCTTTATGGAGGTGAAAACAAATGGAATTAATGGAAAAATTATCAATCCTATCAGATGCCGCCAAATACGATGTTGCATGTACTTCCAGCGGTGCGGATCGGGGAGGGCAGAAAGGAAAATTAGGAAACACAGCGGCTGGGGGAATCTGCCATAGCTTTTCCGCAGATGGAAGGTGTATTTCACTTCTTAAAGTCTTACTAACCAACCGTTGTATCTATCATTGCAAGTATTGTGTCAACCGGTGCAGCAATGATGTTCCCCGGGCGGCGTTTTCCCCGCGGGAATTGGCGGAATTAACCATTGGATTCTACCGCAGAAACTATATTGAAGGGTTGTTTTTAAGTTCTGGTGTTTGGAAGAGCCCGGATTATACTTGCGAACAGCTCCTTGCTTGCCTGAGACTGCTGCGGACAGAATATCATTTTCGGGGATATATCCATGTGAAAGCGATCCCTGGCTCAGATCCCTCTTTGCTATATCAGCTGGGCTTGTTGGCGGATCGTATGAGCGTCAATATCGAGCTTCCATCCCAACAGAGCCTCAGCCTATTGGCTCCGGATAAATCCAAACATTCCATCCTCCAGCCTATGGGAATGATTTCTCACCAGATTGAGCAGAACAGCAGGGAACTATCCCATTATCGGTATGCGCCTTCCTTTGTTCCGGCCGGGCAAAGTACCCAAATGATTATAGGGGCCACGCCGGATACCGATTTTCAGATTTTAAAGTTATCGGAAAGTTTGTATCAGAAATACCGCTTAAAAAGGGTATTTTACTCTGCCTATATGCCGGTTTCCAATGACGCCCTGCTTCCCTCTGTGGAACAGAAGCC
>CAKUYY010000082.1 GCA_934717555.1 uncultured Clostridium sp. | reverse complement strand
CTGTAAAGATGTCCTGGGGTAAAATAGAACCGGTGATCAAGCCTACTACCAGGGAAAGTACAATTCCAAGAACTAAAACAATAAAAACATTTAATCCGGTAAGAGCTCCCACTAATACAACCAGATAAGGAACAATTTTAAAGAAATTATAAGAAAGGTCACCAGAAACTGTATAGTCCCCACCGCTTGCTAAAATAAGGAATAGAATCAGTGTAACGATGGCTGCTGGAAGTACAATTTTGAAATTTTCCTTAAACTTATCTTTCATATTGCATCCCTGTGTACGTGTTGCCGCAATGGTAGTATCGGAAATCATGGAAAGATTATCTCCAAACATCGCGCCGGAAATGACAGCTCCGATGCATAAGGCGCCAGCAATTCCGGTTTTTTCACTGATACCGGCAGCAATAGGAGTCAGGGCTGCAATGGTACCCACAGAGGTACCCATAGCAGTGGAGATGAAGCAGCCAATCACAAACAGGCCTGCCACCGCCACAGAAGGGGGCAAGATAGAAAGACCAAAATTAACAGTACTGTCTACGCCGCCTGCAGCTTGTACCGCTCCAGAAAAACCGCCCGCTAAAATAAATACTAAGCACATGACCATTACATTGTTGTTCCCCATATTTTGCGTGACACTTTCCAATTTGTCGTGAAATGATCGTTTTGGATTTTGCAAAAACGCTACTATCAGGGCAATAATAAACCCTACAATAGCAGGCATCGCATAAAAATCCTGAAAAATAATACCGCTGCCGATAAAGACTACTAAAAAAACCGCAATCGGCAATAGTGCCCAAGGATTTCCCTTTTCCATTTGTTGTTCTTCCTTCCTATAACAAATTAAATTTAGAAGTAAAAAAATTATACCATATTCCTAAGAAAAGAAAAACCAGAGAAAAGATAAAAATATAGAAAATATTCCTTTACAAAGTATTTCTGAGATTTCAATGGATATCATAGAATAGTTGATAAAATTATCTTTTAGAAAAAGCACTTGACAAAATGATAAAAAAGGATGTTATATGAAATGGGTTGGTTACAACTAACTGATAATTATTCTAAGAAAGGAATTCTTTTTTATGAAATTGATAATTCAAAATATTATTGGGCGTGAAATCATTGATTCCAGAGGAAACCCCACCGTAGAGGCTACCGTCATTTTGGAAAATGGAATTACTGGTACCGCTGCTGTCCCTAGTGGGGCATCCACTGGAAAGTTTGAAGCCTTAGAATTGCGTGATGGAAACTCTTCCCGTTTTAGGGGAAAAGGTGTTCTTAAAGCAGTTAACCATGTTAATACTTCTATTAGAAACGCTTTGGTTGGGAAAGATGTCTCCAATATTGCAGAAATTGACCAGACTATGCTGAAGCTGGATGGTACAAAGGACAAGTCTTCCTTGGGGGCCAATGCTATTTTAGCGGTTTCCCTGGCCTGTGCCCATGCCGCCGCCAATGGTATGGGGATTTCCCTCTATCGTTTTCTGGGTGGAAGGAACGCAGATATCCTTCCCGTCCCCATGATGAATATTCTAAATGGTGGTGCCCATGCCGCCAATAATATCGATATTCAAGAATTTATGATTATGCCAGTGGGTGCTCCCTCCTTCCGCGAAGGACTGCGCTGGTGTACAGAAGTATTCCATACATTGGCATCCTTGCTGAAAAGCGAAGGCCACTCTACTGCTGTAGGAGACGAAGGGGGATATGCTCCTAATTTGCAAAGCGATGAAGAGGCAATTCAGTATCTGTTACGCGCTATCGAAAAGGCAGGCTATCGTTCCGGAGAAGATTTTGTTCTGGCTATTGATGCGGCATCCAGTGAATGGAAAGATCCCAACGGTTATTTCTTACCAAAGCGCAAAGTTCATTATACATCAGATGAGCTAATCCAATATTGGAAAAGCCTGTGTGATAAATATCCCATCCGTTCTATTGAAGATGCCTTAGATGAAGAAGATTGGGATGGATGGAATAAACTGACCTCTGAATTAGGGAACCGTATCCAATTGGTAGGCGATGATTTCTTTGTCACCAATACAGAACGTTTACAGCAGGGGATTGATAGAAAATGTGCCAATGCTATCTTGATTAAGCTTAATCAGATCGGCTCCCTTACAGAAACCATGAATGCCATTAAGTTGGCTCAACGTGCTGGATATGCGGCTATTGTTTCTCACCGTTCCGGGGAAACTGAGGATACCTCTATTGCAGATTTGGCTGTGGCTCTCAATGCGGGACAGATCAAAACCGGCGCTCCCAGCCGCAGTGAACGTGTAGCAAAATATAACCGTCTGCTCCGTATTGAAGAATCCCTTGGAGATTCCGCCCATTGGTTAGGCAAAAAATGTTTTTAAAAAATAAATTTATCAGTTCATGAAAACAGGAATCGCTTTGCAAAAGCTTTATGCAAAGCGATTCCTGTTTTTGCTTTTCATCCCTATTTAACTATTTTTATCCACTTGATGGAATGTTTTTAAATTTCCAGTTTTCTGGCTCCGTTTATCCAATTCCTGCATGACATCTTCTAACGCAATTCCTTGATCTACCATCAAAACCATCAGGTGATAAAGGAGATCGGAAATCTCTAAGACCGTTTCCCGATTATCT
This sequence comes from uncultured Clostridium sp., assembly GCA_934717555.1. Taxonomy (GTDB): domain Bacteria; phylum Bacillota; class Clostridia; order Oscillospirales; family Acutalibacteraceae; genus CAJFUH01. The sequence continues at coordinate 3,092 of CAKUYY010000082.1, read as the reverse complement.
CCATTCTTTGCCGCAATGATCACCTCGCTGCACTCTTCCCCACATTTTTTTAGGATTTTATCAATCCCTTTTTCAAATAGATAGCAAGTATAAGAACCTTCTTCTTTCTTTTCCTTTCGTTCTACCACTGTTTTGTACAATGCCAATAATGAATCATTCATTTTCATCACGCCTCCAAATTTCTTGAAAAAAGCAACTATGGGCCCCTGTATGGCAGGCAGCGCCAATCTGTTCTACTTGAACCAAAAGGGTATCTGAATCACAATCTCCATGAATGCTTATGACCTTTTGCAGGTGGCCAGATGTGGCCCCCTTATTCCACAATTCCTGACGGGAACGGCTGTAAAACCAAGTGTATCCTGTCTCAAATGTTTTTTGCATAGATTCCCGGTTCATATAGGCCAGCATCAGCACCTGCCCAGTAGACTGTTCTTGGACAATGGCAGGGATTAACTTACTTTTTTGAAAAAAACGTTCCAAAAACTCCTTTAAATCCTCTGATTGTCTCCCATTTTGGCTGGTATCCAAATTCCAAATCATTTTATTTCTCCTTTATGGGCAAGGGTAAGCGCCTCTTTTAAATCTAAACTACCTGTGTAGATGGATTTTCCGCAAATCGCTCCATACACTTCCAGATCTTTTAGATTAGCGATATCCACTATATTAGCTACTCCCCCACTGGCAATGATATCGCAGGATACCTCTTGATTGATTTCATCCAGAGAGGACAGGTTTGGTCCCGCTAATGTTCCATCCTGTGCGATATCTGTAAAAATAATTGTCTTTACGCCAATCGCTTCCATCCTCCTGGCCAATTCCAAGTAAGAAATCTGAGATGTGCGAATCCATCCCTCGGCGGCTACCATACCGTCTCTGGCATCGATGCCTACAGCAATCCGATCTCCAAAATTCTTCACCGCTTCCTGTACTAGATCAGGCTGACTGACCGCAGCGGACCCCAATATCACCCGGGATATTCCCTGTTCCAAATAGAAGGAGATGGTTTTCATATCCCGGATACCCCCACCTACTTCTATATGTAAATTACACGTTCTAGCCACTTTCAAAATGACTTCTCTATTTTTTGGGGAACCGTCTTTGGCTCCATCTAAATCTACCATATGCAGCCAGGATGCTCCGGCATGTTGAAAGGATTTCGCCGTTTCCACAGGGCTTTCTGCTACTTTATGGGCGGTTGCATAATCCCCCCTCAAGAGACGGACACAATTCCCGTCTTTTAAATCAATCGCTGGTAAAATAATCAATCCTCTTTCCTCCTTTATTCCAAACTACCTTTGGTAGACAATACCCACCGGTCCTCCGTCCTGGCCACTGCCAGTCTGAGGGCGTGCGCCACCGCTTTGTAAAGAGCTTCTACCATATGATGGGTGTTTTTCCCGTATAAAACCTTTGTATGGAGGGTTATGCCCGCATGAAATGCAAAGGCCCGAAAAAACTCTTCTGTCATACAGCTGTCATATTGCCCCACTTTTTCCTCAGGAAAAGCCGCATCAAATACTAAAAATGGGCGGCCACTGATATCTACAGCGGCAAAAGCCAACGACTCATCCATGGGGATATAGAAAGAACCAAACCGAGCAATTCCACTTTTTTCCCCTAGAGCCTGAGAAAATACGTGCCCCATGACAATCCCAGTATCCTCTATGGTGTGATGGCAATCCACCTGTAAATCCCCCTCAGCTTCTACAGAAAGACCAAATCCTCCATGAGTAGCAAAAGCATCCAGCATATGGTCAAAAAAGCCAATTCCTGTGTGGATTTTCTTTTCTCCCCCATCCAATGAAAGGGATACTTCTATTTTTGTTTCTTTTGTGATTCGTTCCCAATGAGCTTCCCGCAACAAATTCCCCTCATCTCTTTAAAAATTCTTTTATTAGTCGGATTACCTCTCGATTTTCTTCTTTTGTTCCGGCTGTAATACGGAGGCTGTCCCCCATAAAACGAACTGCTACCCCATTCTCTCCGAAGAAATCAAACAACTCCCTGGCTTTAGAAGATTGAAAATAAACAAAATTGGTGCATGTAGGAAACAGCCTTATTGTCCCCGGATAAGATTCCGCTAAGATTTGTATCTCTTTGTATAAAAAGTTCCGGGATTCTAGCAACTCATCTCTTGCCTTCTGTAACTCTTCCTTATGGGAAAATAAACAAGTTCCCATTACCTGGGTCATCGTGTTGACATTATACGGAGATTTTACCGCCCGCAACGCACGGGTAATGGAAGGATTTGCCACGGCAAATCCCAAACGGATCGCCGCACTTCCCACCGCTTTGGAACTGGTACGCAAGATAATCAGATTTTCATATTGCTCCACTTCTTGGAGTAAGGACTGATCCCAAAAATCCATATAGGCTTCATCCAATACCACTAACGCATTGACACATTGAATCAATCTACGCACTTCCTGTGCCTTTAATCCTAAGGAAGTGGGGTTGCAGGGATTAGAAAAAATGATCATTCTTGCGCTTTCCGTAATGCAGGAGGTAATCAAAGTATCTACATTGATGGATAAGTCCTCATCCTTTGGTATCGTGATACACTTTGCCTCCGACAAAGACGCGTAAAAATGATACATCGAAAAGTCCGGGGCCACGGTGAGAACCTTTTCCCCTTTCATGAGAAAAGCTTGCATGATAATGGAAATTAATTCATCTGATCCGTTACCCGCTGTTACCAATGCTGGATGGATAGAATAATAATTGGCAAAGGCTTTGCACACTTCTGTACAATATGGATCAGGGTAACGGTTAAAAGTCAGATTGGAAAATTCTTGTATCCACATCTTTTTCACAGAATCCGGTATTGGTAAAAAGGATTCATTGGCATCCAAACGGATACGGTATACTCCGTCAATAGGATCATAAGGGGTCAGATCGGAGATTTTTGGGTTAAACATATATGGCATATCAAAACCTCACTTTGATGGAATTGGCATGAGCGGTCAATCCTTCCGCCTCCGCAATTCTAATAATATCATCTTTGGCCTCGGTAAGGGCCGGTTTTGTATAATAAATAAAGCTGGACTTTTTCACAAAACTGTCCACGGAAAGCGGGGAGAAAAACCGGGCGG
>CAKUYY010000081.1 GCA_934717555.1 uncultured Clostridium sp. | reverse complement strand
CAGCTCAAACAGGGGGCCTGTGTGTATAATGGCAGTCACATCCCGGGGTATGGAAAGCCTATCCTCATTTCCGCCCATAACAATACCTGGTTTCATGACCTAGGCAGCGCCCAAGTAGGCAATGATATCACCATTGAGACCAACTATGGTACTTATGTTTATGAGATCACCGGTACAAAAATTTCTCCGGACGGCTCTGATTATGATTTGAGCGGGGAGGAAGAAACCCTGACTCTTTATACCTGTTATCCTTTTGATACCCTGGGCCTGACCCCGCAGCGCTTTTTTGTCTATGCGAAGTATATCTCCGGACCCCGTATCAATATTTACGAATAGGAGTTGCCCTATGAACCGCAAAGCTCAGACAAGGGTACGCACAGGTGTCTGTTGTATTCTTTCTTTTTTTATTTCTATGTTTTCTTTTCTTCTGGTATGCGTGGTGATTTTCCAGTCCACTGTGCTAAACGAAGGATTTTTCCTCAAACATCTCTCTGACACGGATTTTTATGCTAAGCTTACAGAGGAGATCAAGCAGGATTTCATTTCCTATGGTTCCGCCAGCGGGGTGGACGCTTCTCACTTTGATTATGTATTCAGCGAGATTATTCCATCCACGCAAACTCAACAGGACGTGGAAAATTCTGTCCACCAAGTGTTTACCGGTACTGTCCAGCCTTTGGATACTTCTTATATCGCGGAAAATTTAGAGCAGTCTTTTTTCCAGTACGCCCAAGAGCATGGAAAAGAGATTGCTGACCAAGAGGCAGTCTCTTATTTGGTAGAAACCTGTATGGATACTTATTCAGACTACGTGAATCTGCCGTATGCCAGCCAGATTTCCAATCTGATCCTCCAATACAGTTCCCCTGTCCAACTGCTATCTTTCGGCCTGTTTGCCTTGATTCTTATTCTGGCGGTATTCCTCTTTGTGATCAACCGATGGAAGCACCGCGCCATCCGGTTTTATATCTATGCGCTCTCCGGAACCGGGCTGATGACGCTGGTCGTCCCTGTCGCGGCCCTTCTCACCAATAAAATCGACAAAATCTCTCTGGCATCCCCCGCCTTTTATGATTTTGCAGTTTCTTATCTGCGCGGGATGGTTTACACGTTCTTTTTAGGATTTTTGTGTATCTCTATTTTTGTGCTGATTTTTTCGTTTCTTTATGTCCATCTCCGGGAAAAGGCAAAAAGGGCAGGGGCAGACTGACCGACAGCCCTCTATCCCGTAGGCGAAGATACCCCCTCCTCTTTTCGCAATGGAAGCTTAATCATGGAAAGGAAGCATTCTTATGAGAATTTTAGTGGTATCCGATACCCATCGGGATTCTTATTCCCTGCGGCAGGCCATCCTGCAGCAGCCAAAGGCGGAAGTTGTCCTTCATCTGGGGGATGGGGAAGCGGAAATTATGGATATGAAACTGGAATTCCCTCAACGTATGATTATCCCTGTACGCGGCAACTGCGACTGGGGCTCCACCCTTCCTGCCACCGAAGAACTCTGCCTGGAAGGAAAACGGATTTTCATGACCCATGGGCACCTTTATCAGGTAAAAATGGGATATTACCCCATTTACTGCGCGGCCCGGGAAAGGAAGGCCGACATCCTGTTGTTTGGCCATACGCATGTGCCTATGCAGGATTATGACGATGGCCTGTATGTGCTCAATCCCGGCAGCCTGCATGGGGCCAACGCTTCCTATGGAATCCTTGATATCACTCCAGCCGGGATCATGACCAACCTGTTGACCCTCCGGTAATCCTTGGCCTATATTGCTAACCAGAATCTGCTGCAAAAACAACTCAGGCAAAATAGTATGCAAAAAATCCCGTATCGATTGGCTGTGATAAGCTGTTTCGATACGGGATTTTTCTCTTTTTACAGATCTTTCTTATTTTTTAAGCCTCCAATTTGGGCCCTGTATCCTTTTTGTACGTTTACTATTTGTATTCCGGAACAGTTTTGCTATTGCCCGGGTAATGCTGCCAAATTCTTAAGCCCTGGGAAACACCAGCAAAAAGCGCGTGTATTCCCCTTGCTTGGAAACCGCCTGGATTCCCAGGCCCATTTTATCGCACATCCTTTTGCACAGATACAATCCAATCCCTGTAGAACGCTGCCCATTCCTCCCGTTGTTTCCAGTAAACCCTTTTTCAAAAATACGGGGAAGGTCGCTTTCCGGGATGCCAATCCCATTGTCCTCCACGCTCAACTCCACCTGATTGCCAAGGACACACGCTTGTATAGAAATCCTGGAACCTTCTTTTCTCCGGTATTTTACCGCATTGACCAGCAATTGGCTGAGAATGAATTCCACCCATTTGCTGTCCGCTAAGACCAATTCATCCAGATTCCCCAAATCCAGCGCCACACCGTTTTGAATCAGCAGCCGTTTATTGTGTACAACCGAACTGTGCACGCAGTCTTTCAGCGAGACTTGACGGATCAGGTAATCATTCTCCACATTTTCGCTTCGGGCGTAAAACAGGGCCTGTTCCACATAATTGTCTGTCTTTTCCGCCTCCGTGAGGATACGGCGGGTGACTTCCGACTTATTATTCTCACAGGCAAGCTTAATCGCCGAAATGGGCGTTTTAATCTCGTGTACCCACTGCTCCACATATTCCTTGTATTCCCTGCGCTCATGACGGATAGCTGTAATGGCCTCCATCATAGATTTATTGGCCAGCTTTAATAGCTGGTAATACTGCCGGTCCTCTTCCAAAACGGGCCGTTCCATCACCTCTGTGATCAGATACGCCTGTTCCAAGGACCGGGCGGTAGATATCAGGTGTTCAAAATATCGTTTTCGGTCCCAATAGGTTTTTCCTAAGTAGGCAGCCAAAATAAGAATCCATACTAAAACAATCAGGAGTACTTCCCCCAGGGTATTCCCTAACAGGAGCAAATAACCGCACAAACCCAACATACAGAATATTTGGAGAATAAGCGTCATGATACGGTCTTTTAAAAAAGCGCTCCATTTCATATCAGATACCCCTGTCCCCTTTTGGTCGTGATAAAATGTTCAATTCCCAAGCTGTCCAGCTTTCCCCGGATCCTAGTGATATTAACGCTGAGGGTATTGTCATCCACAAACATCTCATTGTCCCAAAGGTATTCTATGATATCCGCCCGGGAAACAATGGCGCCCTTATGCAAAAATAGATAATGAAGGATTTTCATCTCGTTTTTTGTCAATTCCACTGTCCGTCCCGCATATTCGAGCTTTCCAGACGCCAAATACAAGGATACTCCCTTATGGGATAGGCCTTCCGCCTCGCTGTCCGGGTAAGCGCGTTTCAGCAGGGAGGCCACCCGGGCCAACAGGATGGAGGTATTATACGGCTTGGTGATAAAATCATCCCCGCCCAAGGTGATGCTGTTGAGTTCATCCATATCCGTATTCCGGCTGGTGACAAAAATAATGGGAATCTGGGAAAAACCGCGGATCTGTGTGCACAGGCGAAAGCCGTCCTCTCCCCCGGGAAGGTTGATATCCAGCAGCAATAGGTGGGGGGATTTTTCTTTTACCAGATCGGATATCCGGCTAAACTGCGCCACAGCGCTTACTTGATAGCCATGATTGCGCAACAGAAGCGCCAATTCTTCCCGGATATTTTCATCGTCCTCCACAACCATGATATGAAACAAGGTTTTTTCCTCCCTGGGTTTTTGTTTTTATTGTAGCATATTTATATAAAAAGTTCAGCCTCCCTTTTTAAGAAGGGAGGCTGAACTTTTTTGCATAAATCAATGGAGAGAGTCCCTTTTCTTTCGGTATCCCAGTATTACCTTGAGAAAATTCTTTACCTGGTTCTCACTGCGTGGCATGGCCCTTCATGATTGGAGCTGATTTCCGAGATAGCCTCCGCGATCTCCGGACCCGCGTGCCGGCGGGCGATATCCGCCAGGCTGACAATCCCGTCGATATATCCATCCCGGACCACCGGCAGCCGCCTCACCTGTTCGGAAGCCATCATCTGGACAGCGTCGTGAACTGTCTGGTTTGGGGTGACATAGGCCACTTCCCTAGTCATCAGGGAGGACGCCTTCACGTCGTGAGGGTCTTTTCCCTGGGCTACACATCCCAGTACGATATCCCTGTCAGTTAGGATTCCCTTCAACTCCCCTCCGGAAACCACAGGAACCGCCCCGATATTGTTCTCCTGCATGAGCCGGGCTACCTCCTGGATGGTATCGCTGGGCAATACCGCGATGATATTTTTGCTCATAACGTCTTTTACTGTCTCCTGCAAACTGGCACCTCCTAAGTTTTCCTTTAGGATTGCCCTGTCTGTCCCTTGTTATACACCGTTTTCTTCCGTTTTTTCCTTCTCTTTCATCCATTCTAAATTGCGTTCTATCACGGCGGCGGGCCGCCATTGAAACGCCCTTCCCTGCAAAAAGGCGGATTGGCCCGGTTCTATGACAGGAATTGTGTCTTCCTGGAATTGCTTCATTCCCGTAGATTTCACATTTTTATTCAAAGGGCATACTTCCTGGCAGAGATCGCAGCCCCACACTAGTTTCCCCCGCAGCAGGAGCTCTTTTTCCTCTTTGGAAAGTTCCCCCTTCTTCTGGGTGATATGGGACAGACAGCGATTTTTTTCCAATCTTCCCGCTTCCAGGGCCTTCCCGGGACATCGCTTCACGCAGACGCCGCAGTGCAGACACCCCATAAGCTCACGGGGCCGACAGGGCAGGGAGAGGTCCGTCACCACTTCCCCAATAAAAACCCAACTTCCATATTCCGGATGGATGAGTAAACCGTGATCCCCTACACAGCCTAATCCGCTTAAACAAGCCGCCCTCACCTCGGGGATCGGGGAATTATCGGAAAACGCCACAAAGGTGTTGCCGGGAAATTCTTTTTCTAGCCGGATCACTACCTTTTGCAGCATAGGGAGTACAATATCATGGTAGTCCGGCGGGATGGCATAGCGGGAAATATTGTGTTTACCCACCGGGGTACGATAAGGGAAAAGGGCACACAGCACCGTCTGGGCACGCGGCGGAATACGCGAACGGTTGCGGCAGGAAAGCAGATAGGGTTCCAGCCGGGAATACGGACAGCTCCCCCACAGGGAAACATGTTCCTGTAAAAACACGCGTGCGATTTTTTCCTGTTCCATGATGCATTCCCCCTTTTTCTATGGTTTTATTGTACCATATCTGCTAAAAACTTTACAACTATAACCCTATATGTTATACTTATTGTAAATTTATTGCATATTTTATCCATCTTTTTGTTTTTGGGGAAAGATGGAAAACATAGGCTTTCCCTTTATTTCTGGGAAGATCCAAGGGAGATGACGTGATGAAAAAGGACAAAAAAGAGAAAAAAGAAAAAAAGGAAAAGAAACAAAGTTCCCTGTCCTCCGTCAAAAAAGAGGAAAAACTGATTCCCGAAACACTTCCCCACACCTCACCGGATACCGAGCCTCTGGCTTTCGCTGTTTCCCTGATCGGGGGGAAATGGAAACTGCGTGTTTTATGGGCGCTGTCTGCAAAATCCGGCCGCCGCTATGGGGATATTAAACGGGATGTTCCGGAAATCACCGACATGATGCTCAGCCAAAGCCTGCGGGAACTCACTTCGGATGGGTTAATCAAACGCACCCAGTTCCAGGAAATCCCGCCGCGGGTGGAATATGCGCTCACCTCTTTGGGGGCTTCTCTCCTTCCGATAATCGAAAATCTGAGGGACTGGGCAGCCGACCTGCAAAAACAGGCGAAACGGTAATTTTCCGCCTCAAAAATAAACGCCTATATCTTTGAGCCCCACGATCCAATTAGGGTCGTGG
>CAKUYY010000080.1 GCA_934717555.1 uncultured Clostridium sp. | reverse complement strand
GTTTCCTATTGATCCTTTTCAGGAAAATGCGCTGGTCTTACCGGACCAATTTAACGAATTTGGAGTGATTTATTTTGGACAGTAGCTGGGTGCTTTACGCCTTGCTCATCGTATTAATCGCACTTTCCGCCTTTTTTTCCGCTACAGAAACCGCTTTTTCCACCGTCAATAAAATCCGTCTAAAACATTCTGCGGAAAACGGGGATAAACGGGCCAAAACCGCTATTGATATTACGGAAAGGTTTGACCAGGCCCTTTCCACGATTTTGGTGGGAAACAATATCGTAAACCTTTCTTCCTCCTCTATCGCCACAGTACTGGCGGTAAATTTATTTGGAGATTACGGCGCCGCTATTTCCACTGTGGTGATCACGATTGTCGTATTAATCTTTGGGGAAATTCTCCCCAAAAGCTTAGCCAATGAAAACAGCGAACGCGTTGTCCTTTCGGTTTCCCGTGTGCTTCGCTTATTGATGAAGCTTTTCTATCCTGTGGTTTTTCTGTTCTTAAAATTAAAGGACCTTGTGATAAAGCTCTCCCATTCCGGAGAAACCGCCCCTTCCGTCACAGAAGACGAATTGAAATACATTGTAGAGAGTATCGAAGAAGAGGGGGTGCTGGAAGAGCAGGAAAGCGAACTGGTACAGCATGCTTTAGAATTTGATGAAAAAACAGCCCAGGAAATTTTGACCCCCCGGGTGGACATTTTATCCATCGACATTGAGGATGACCTGGAAACCAATCAAAAGATTATTTTGGAAGAGCGGTATTCACGTATTCCCGTGTATGAAGGGAGCATTGACAATATCATCGGTATTTTACATACCCGCGATTTTCTGGAGGCGATCATTCATAATCAACCTTTGGATATCCGCGCTATGCTCCAGCCTGCTTTCTTTATTTATAAAACGAAAAAGCTTTCCTCTCTATTGAATGATTTTAAACGGAACAAAATGCATATGGCTATTGTGGCCGACGATTACGGCGGCATTCTGGGCATGGTGACGATGGAAGACCTTCTGGAACAGCTGGTAGGGGATATCTGGGATGAAGATGAAGAAGAAGAACACCGCTTTATCCAGCTCCCTGACGGCAGATTCCAAATCAGCGGTGATCTGAATATCAATGAATTCTTTGATAAGCTGGATTACGATCCCAAGAACTTTAACAGCGAGTATAACGCAGTGGGAGGATGGGCCATGGAAATGCTCGGACACATCCCGGAAGCTGGGGAATCCTTTCAATATGAAAACCTTACCCTTACCATCCAGGAGATGGACGACCAACGTGTCAGAAGCCTCATTGTCCAAGTTACCCCTGCCTCTTCCAAAAATTCAGCGGATAAGAAAAAAGATTCTGAATAAGGCTCCCGATGACAACAAAGAGCCCTCTATACCTGTAAACGGTAAGGGGGCTCTTTTCTCATATATTCCTTTTAAATGGAAGTCTCTATTTCCACACACATCGTATCGGACAGCCGGCAGCTCAAGGCGTCCGGCTGATGCCCGCCGGCGTAAAAGCGTATTCTTCCCTGAGGGATATGGGCTTTTCCATCTTGGTCAACAATACGCAGATTCTTCTTGTCCACCAGGATATCTCCATGCCATATCTGGCCCGCTGGAATATCTGCCCGGCAAAATCCTACCAGTTTTGTGTTGGGAACCTCGTCGTTATCCTCCATACTCTTGGCGTAAAGCTGGATCACTTCGCCGCCATCCCTGTCGGAAGTATTTTCCACCTGGACATGGAATAGCAATGCGTCCCCTTGGTCCTCTACCGATAGGTTCTGATAACAGAAACGGCTGTAACTCAACCCATAGCCAAAGGGATACATGGGTTCTCCCTGAAAATACCGGTAAGTACGCCCTGCCATATGATAATCATCAAAAGCAGGCAGGTCATCATCGGACCGATAGAATGTCACCGGAAGGCGGCCTGAAGGATTGACCGCGCCGCTTAGCACGTCAAAAATAGCGTCTCCCCCCTGCTCTCCAGGATACCACGCCTGTACCACGGCGGCGGACTGTTCCGCTATCTCATGGAAAGCCAGCGCGCTTCCGCTGATACTGACGGTTACAATAGGGGTCCCTACTTTTACCAATGCCTGGAAAAGTTTTCTCTGTGAATCCGGAAGGTCCAGGCTTATCTTGTCTCCGCCCGCATCGGAATTGAACGCGTCTCCTTCTTCTCCCTCCAAGCGGGGGTTCAACCCACAGCAGAACAGCACCACGTCCGCCTTTTCCGCTAGGATCAAAGCCTCTTGGAATGTATTTTCCTCCCACTTCGGCACATCCCTTGCCACTACATCGCAGCCTTTTGTGTAATAGACGCGTACATCCTTTGCTGCATTTCTTTGTACGCCATCCAATACCGTGATCCACTCATCCGGAGTACCGTTATAATTTCCCAGCAAAACATCCCGGTTGTTGGCATTAGGGCCAATCACCGCAATGGATTTGATTTCCTTGTTCAAAGGCAAAATCCCATTATTTTTCAGTACCACAACCGAACGCGCCGCCATCTCTCTTGCCAGCGCCTTATGCTCCGGCGTCGCCACATTGTCATAACTTAAATGGTCCCACGGCGTCCGTTCATCAAACATCCCTAACTCAAACCGGGTCTGGAATAAGCGCTCCACAGCTTTTGTAATGGTCTCCTCGCTTACCAGCCCCATCTCATAGGCTACTACCAGCCCCTGGTAAGCGTCTCCGCAATTGAGCTCACATCCGCTGTTTACCGCCAGGGCAGAGGATTGGGGTTTTCCCTCCGTAATGTGATGAAAATCATGCAAGTCACAGATGGCCCCGCAGTCGGAAACCACATATCCGTCAAACCCCAGTTCATCCCGCAGGATATCCTGCAACAAATGCTTACTGGCGCAGCAGGGTTCCCCGTTCACGGTATTGTACGCGCCCATCACCGCCGCCGGTTTGGCCTTGCGGATACAATACTCAAACGCCCACAAATAGGTTTCATAGAGGTCTTTTTTTGTCACTTTGGAATCAAACCCATGCCGGCATCCCTCCGGGCCGCTGTGGGCTACAAAGTGCTTCAGGGTGGCATCCAGCTTACGGCATTCCTCCTGATCTCCCTGCATCCCATCCACAAAAGCTACCGCCATCTCTCCTGTCAGGAAAGGGTCCTCCCCATAAGTCTCATGCCCTCGTCCCCATCTGGGATCCCGGAAAATATTGATATTAGGGCACCAATAGGTCAATCCCTGATAACAATCCCGGCTTCCATGGCTGGAAAATTCATTATATTTCGCACGGGCTTCATCAGAAAAAGCTACCGCTACCTGTTTCATCAGGTCCGTATCAAAGCTGGCAGCTAATCCAATCGGCTGAGGAAATACAGTAGATAAGCCCGAACGTCCTACGCCATGTAACCCTTCATTCCACCAATTATAGGCAGGTATCCCCAGTCGCTCAATGGCTGGGGATTCATTGAGCATTTGGGACATCTTTTCCCCCAATGTCATTTGCGCTACTAATTCTTTTGCTCGTTTTCTTGCTTCGTCTGATTTCATATATCCATCCTCCGATCTGTTATTTTGACAAGCATCATTTTCCTTGGTGGGAACCACTTGTTCTCTCCGTTTGTCTTTCCTTTTTAAAGCATAGTTCCTAGATATCCTGCTGATTTCCCCAGGTTTTATATCAAGTTTTCCATGCTTTCTAATGTTTAAGAATATCAGGTGTGCCTAGGCACATTATTCTATAAACGAATAATAATAAAAAAAGAAACCCTTTGTCAAAAATTTTGACAAAGGGTTTCCCTTCTAGGGTTCCAACAATCCATATTTTATTTTGATTCGGTCTAGTTTTTCTATCATCGGACGGGAAAGGATGCATAAAAACAGAATCGTTGCAGCTGCATGGATGAGATTAAAAGGAATCCCCGCAAGCACAACCGCCCAAAAAGATCCCTGATTTGCTGTTGAAGAAACCATCATCACTGAACTAAAATCCATCAAAAGTCCATAAATAAAAAAGGTAGATAGCCCCCCAAAGACACACAAAGCCAATCTTGACCTCTTCAAGAATCCTTTTTGGAACAGAATGCCCGCCAAAAATCCAATGATTCCAAAACTAAACATCTGCCACGGCGTCCACGGCCCCTGTCCAAAAAAGAAATTGGAAACAAACGCGCTCACGGCTCCCACCAAAAAACCCGATTCCGCCCCGAAACAAACGCCGGCGATAATAACAATCGCCATCATGGGCTTGAATTGTGGCAACATAAAAAAGGCAGCGCGTCCCGCTACCGCAATCGCGGACAGCATGGCGATTACAATCAATTCCCTGGACTGTGGTTTTCTCTTTTCAAATACCATAAAAAAGGGGATCATGGTACAAATAATCATAAACAGACTGATAAAATAATACGACCGAATAGAAAGAGTAGCGCCAAACAAAGAAAAATTAAAATCCTTTAACCATTGGCTCCCTATAAACAAGGTGGCCGGCACTGCCACCAAAATGAAAGCTGCCGCTATCAGCGTTCTTTTTTTTAATTTTTTCCCCCCTTTTTCCTTTGGGGAAGACTGGGACGGCTTGGTCACTGGTTTTGTCTGCATAGGGAAATCACCTCTTCATTGGTCACAGCGTTGGCAAACAAATGGCGCGACATCCTGTTAGCCGCTGTGGTATAAAAGCTATTGCCGGAAAAAAAGGGGACCGGGTGGTTTTCCGTCACAATGGAACCGTCAAAAAACATGGCGCATCTCTGGGCGTACTGAGCGCAAAATTCAATATCGTGGGATACCATCAAAACGGTCCCCCCTTGGCTGACAAAATTCCGTAAAATAGCCGCTAACTTCCGTTTCAGTCCGCTGTCCAATCCTTTGGTGGGTTCATCCAGCATCAAAAAAGTAGGTTCTAACAGCAAAACTTTTGCCAAAGCTGCCCTTTGCTGTTCCCCTCCGCTTAAGTCGTAGGGATGCATGTCCAATAATGGGACAATTTCCACGGCTTCCGCTACTCTTTTTACTTTCTCCTTCTTTTCCTCTTCGGAACCTGGTTCTGTAGCCAAGATCTCTAATAAGTCTAATTCTACGCTTTTCTGCACGAATAAAGCCTGAGGGTTTTGGGGAAGCATCCCCAAGCGATGGGTAAATAGTTCCTTGGTGGAATACTTCCGAAGCTCCTTCCCGTAAAGGGAAATTTTTCCACGATAAGGAACCTGAATCCCGCCAAACAAGGATAAAGCCGTGGTTTTGCCAGTACCGTTCCCTCCTACAATACACGTAAGCTCTCCCTTTTTTACCCGGAAAGAAAGCCCCTTGATAATATCTGGCGAGTTCCTCTCATATCGGAACCACACATCTTTACAGACAAGAATATCCTCCCGCTTTTGTTCTTCCTCATATGTCACACAGCGTTGCTTTAATTCCTTATCCTCTGCCCAATCACTCAGCCACTTTCTGCCCTCTCTGACTGTCAGCGGACAGGAAAAACTATTTTCTATCCCAGCGTAAATCTGAATGGGTGCCGGCATCGCCAAAAACATCTCATTGTTTTGCTGTTTGAGCTGTTCCCCTATTTTTCGCGGAGTATCCAGGGCGAGTATGCGGCCTTCTTCCAAGACTAAAGCCCGGTCGGCCATGGGCAGTGCCTCCTCCAGCCGATGTTCTGTCAGGATCACGGTAGTCCCCAACTCCCGGTTGATCTTTTGTACCGTCCCTAAAAACTCCGAAGCCGCAATAGGGTCCAGCTGGGAAGTAGGTTCGTCCAGTATCAGGACCTTTGGCTGCATGGCCATCACAGCAGCCAGATTCAGCAGCTGTTTTTGCCCCCCGGACAGCTCGGTGACCTTCTTATGAAACCAGGTCTGGATACCAAAAAAGCTGGCCATTTCCGCTACCCGCAGGCGG
>CAKUYY010000079.1 GCA_934717555.1 uncultured Clostridium sp. | reverse complement strand
CAGCCTGGAAAAGTTATCGCAGTGATAGGTGATGGTGCTTTATCCGGAGGGTTAGCTTATGAAGGGCTTAATAATGCGGGACGATTTAAAAAGAATTTTATTGTCATTTTAAATGATAATAAAATGTCCATCTCCCAAAATGTGGGTTCTATGGCGCGCTATTTAGCGGGGATCCGCGCAAATCCTGCCTATTTAAGAACAAAAGATCGAGTGGAAAACTTATTGTTGCATATTCCTGTTATAGGAAGGCCGGTCCGGAATTTTATCCAACACACGAAGTCTTTTTTGAAAAATATTCTTTATAAAAGTACCCTGTTCGAAGATATGGGGTTTATGTATTACGGCCCATTTGATGGACATGACCTAGGAAAATTGATCGATGTCCTACAGGTGGCTCAGAATTTTAAAAAACCGGTGCTCATTCATGTGGTCACCAAAAAAGGGAAGGGATATCCTTTTGCGGAGAAAGATCCAAAATCTTTTCATGGTGTTTCCGCTTTTGATATTGAGACAGGGGAAACCCCTGCTGGAGGAAAAAATTTCTCCAGTGTATTTGGTACCTTGCTTTGCTGTATGGCAGAAGCTGACCCTCACATCTGCGCCATCACGGCGGCCATGCCCTCTGGAACAGGGCTGTCTGATTTTGCGAGGGTTTTCCGAAACCGCTTTTTCGATGTAGGGATTGCGGAAGAACACGCGGTTACTTTTGCTGGCGGTCTAGCTGCCGGAGGAATGCGCCCGGTATTTGCAGTATATTCCAGTTTTTTGCAGAGAGGATACGACCAGATTATACATGATGCGGCATTGCAGAATGCCAAAGTGACCTTTGCGATTGACCGGGCGGGAATTGTAGGGGAGGATGGAGAAACCCACCAAGGGTTGTTTGACGTCCCCTTTTTGAATACAATCCCCAATATCACCGTGTTTTCTCCCACATACTTTGAAGAAATGGCAGGCTGCTTCCAACAGGCGCTGTATCAGTGTAAGGGGGTAACAGCGGTGCGGTATCCCCGGGGAGAGGAACTGTATAAACCCAAAGACTTTTTAGCATCGGACAAATCTTTTGACATCTATGGGGATTGTACAGCCCCTGTGATACTGGTAACTTATGGGAGATTGTTTTCTTACGCGTGTCAGGCAAAGGAACAATTGGAGAAGGAAAACATTACGGTTTGTATCATAAAATTAAACCGGATAAAGCCTATTGATCCCAAAGCGCTACAGACAATTGGTTCACAGAAAAATGTATTCTTTTTTGAAGAAGGAATGCAGTATGGAGGCGTGGGCGAACATTTTGGGTATTTGCTTAGTCAAGAAGGATTTTCCGGGAAATATTATGTAAAAGCGGTGAATAATCAGTTTGTGCCGCAGGCTTCCATGGCACAGGCCCTGCATCATTTGGGCTTGGATAACCAGGGAATGGCCAACTTGATAAGAAAAGAGTGCAGAGCGTGACAGAAAAAAAGAGATTAGACGTTTTGTTGGTGGATTTAGGGCTGGCGGAAAGTAGAGAAAAAGCAAAGGCTGTCATTATGGCGGGACAGGTTTATGTAGATAACCAGAAAGCAGACAAGCCGGGAACCGTGTATCCACCCACGGTACAAGTAGAAGTGCGCGGTCCGGTAATGCCTTATGTCAGCCGGGGAGGCTTAAAACTGGAGAAAGCCATGCAGACCTTTGGCCTTAGTCTGGAGGGGAAAATCGCTATGGACATTGGTGCGTCCACAGGGGGATTTACCGACTGTATGCTCCAAAATGGGGCAGCTAAGGTATATTCTGTGGACGTCGGCTATGGCCAATTGGCTTGGAAATTGAGGACTGATCCGCGGGTTATCAATTTAGAACGCACCAATATCCGTTATGTCACTCGGGAACAGGTGCCGGATCCCATCGGTTTTGTCAGCGTGGACGTTTCCTTTATTTCCCTGAAACTAGTGTTGCCGGTGGCCAGGGAACTGATGGAAGAAAATGCGCAGGCTGTATGCTTGATTAAACCTCAATTTGAAGCAGGAAGAGAGAATGTTGGGAAAAAAGGCGTGGTACGCGATCCTGCGGTACATATTCAAGTGATTAATCATGTGGTTGCGTTTGTTAAAGAAATGGGCTTTTCGATTTTAGGGTTGACATTTTCTCCGGTAAAAGGCCCTGAAGGAAATATCGAGTATCTTCTTTATATACAAAAAGGGTTGGCAAATGGCCCCACAGAATTATCTGTTGAAGAACTGGTGCAACAATCCCATTTACAACTGGATAGACATTGATTGCTTCTGAAAAAGAAGAAAGAGAAAGGATGATGGCCCCATGAAAATCGCTATATTACCTAATTTAAATAAGGTGGACGCACATAAACATACCGTTCGTGTAATCCAGAAACTGGTGGATCTGGGAGCTGATATCTTGATGTATGCCAAATATCGGGATTATTTTCACTGCGATGAAATTGTCTTTTATCAGGATTTCTATGAGATGGTTACATATTGTGATGTGATGATAGCGATTGGCGGAGATGGAACCATTATCCATACGGCCAAACACGCCGCGATCGCCAGCAAGCCTTTGCTTGGGATCAATTTGGGAAGAATTGGCTTTGTGGCTGGACTAGAGCTAAATGAGCTGGATCGCCTTCAGGATTTAGTGGATGGAAGGTATCATGTTGAAAAGAGAATGATGCTGGAAGTTGCCATTTCGCAAAAAGAGCAGAAAGAGACTTATTATGCCCTCAATGATGCGGTGATCTCCCGGGGGGCCCTTTCCCGTATGATTGATTTGAGCGTGGGATTCCATGATAATAAAATCAGCCATTATCGGGCGGATGGTTTGATTATTTCTACGCCGACCGGTTCCACCGCATATTCCCTGTCGGCTGGCGGCCCGGTGATTGAACCGGTTATGCGTTGTATGCTGTTGACGCCAATTTGTTCTCACTCTCTATTTTCTCGTTCCGTGCTGTTTGGAGAGGATGCTAAACTTACCGTACAGGCGGCGGAAGGGGATGACAATGAAATCTTTCTGACCATTGATGGGGAAACCTCTGTACAGCTCCACGAAGACGATACGGTGGCTATCCAGGCGGCGGAGATCGAGGTCAGTTTGATCAAAATAAAAGATATCAGTTTCTATGAGGTGCTCAATGAGAAACTCTCGGAAAGGAGGATCTAAGTGAAAACGAAAAGACATGCAAAAATTTTAGAATTGATTCAGGAACATAATATCGATACTCAGGAGGAATTGCTCAAACGTCTTAAGAATGCAGGATTTGATGTGACCCAAGCTACGATATCCCGCGATATCAAGGAACTTCGGCTGGTGAAGTCTTTGGCCAATGACGGGCGGTACAAATACTCTACCGGA
Source organism: uncultured Clostridium sp. (assembly GCA_934717555.1). Taxonomy (GTDB): domain Bacteria; phylum Bacillota; class Clostridia; order Oscillospirales; family Acutalibacteraceae; genus CAJFUH01. The sequence goes on along the minus strand of CAKUYY010000079.1, from coordinate 2,646 downwards.
AAAAATGAAGCCACTGACATTTCAGCAAAGTTTTTCACCCTATTCTCCGATTCTGTCCTGTCCATTGATTTTGCGGGAAATATGGTGGCGGTCAAGTGTATGAATGGTATGGCACAGGGGGTTTGCGCTGCCTTGGATGCTATGCACTGGGAAGGTATCGTAGGGACACTCGCGGGCGACGATACCATTTTTATCATAGCGCGCACAGAGAACAACGCTGTCAGTCTGGTGACAGAATTTAAAAGGCTATTGCTCAGCAAGTAGGTGACAGGATGCTTTCACAATTATATATTGAGAATATTGCGGTCATCCAAAAGGCGGAATTGACTTTTCATAGAGGTCTAAATGTTCTGACAGGAGAAACCGGAGCCGGAAAATCTATCATCATCGATGCGATTCACGCTATTTTAGGAGAAAGGGTTTCCAAAGAACTGGTGCGGACGGGGGCCTCCGCCGCCTTGGTCAGCGCGGTATTTCAGGATCCTTCTCCTAAAATTGCGGATGTACTGGAACAATTAGGATATCCTCTGGAAGAGGACGGTGCTTTGTTGCTACAGAGAACCATTGGAGCGGAAGGGAAAGGAAGCTGCCGTATCAATGGAAGGCCGGCGACGGTATCCGCGCTCAGAGAATTGGGAATGCATCTGATCCATATCCACGGACAAAATGAAAGTTATGACTTGCTTTCCCCGAACCTTCATTTGGAATATATCGACGCTATGGGGGAACTTTTTCCCTTGAGAGAATCTTATCAAATGTGGTATCAGAAATTGCGGGCCATTGAGCAGGAGAGGGATGCCCTTCAAATGGATGAAGCGGCGAAAGCGAGAAAGATTGATTTGCTCACTTACCAGATTGACGAATTAGAATCAGCGCAGATTCGGCCAGGAGAACTGGAAGAGCTTACCCAACAAAAAAATTTTTATCAAAATGGAGAGAGGGTAGCAAATGCCCTGATGGAAGCCCAAAGCGTGCTGGCAGGGGATGAAGAGGCAGCCGGGGCTCAGCAGGCTTTGGAACAGGCGGCCGCTTCTTTGAGAGAGGCAACCCGCTACTTTCCAGCAGTACAACCGGTATCGGAACGGATCAACAGTTTGGTTTTTGAGCTGGAGGACTGTGGGGAAGAAGTGAGAACTCTGCTTCAGCAGTCTGATTGTGATCCTGCCCGTTTGGAAGAAATAGAAGAACGTTTGGATATTCTTTATCGTTTGTCCCGAAAATATGGAGAGACAGAGGAGGAAATGTTATCCTTCTTGGAACATGCCAAACAAGAGTTAGAACAGATTACCCTTTCAGAAGAACGCAGAGAACAGCTCGATGCCCGTTATCACGAAACGGAAAAAAAGGCCTGGGAGCTGGCCCGGGAGTTATCAGAAAAGAGAAGGGAAACCTCGTTGGTATTGGCGGAAAGTGTAAAACAAGAACTTGCCTTTTTGAATATGCCGGGAGTACGGCTTTCGGTGTCGCAGCGGCCATGCGCGCTAACCCCCATGGGGTGCGACGAGATGCAGTTTTTGATCTCCACCAACCCGGGAGAGCCGCCCAAACCGCTCGCGAAAATCGCTTCGGGAGGGGAACTGTCCCGTATCATGCTTTCTATCAAGACCGTATTAGCGGATAAAGACGCCATTGACACCCTGATTTTTGACGAAGTGGACACCGGGGTGAGCGGAAGCGCGGCCCAGAAAGTGGGCATGAAATTAAAAGAAGTATCTTCCAGCCGGCAGGTATTGTGTATTACGCACTCCGCCCAGATTGCCGCATTGGCGGATGAGCACCTTCTGATTCAAAAGGAGGTCCAACAGGGAAGGACATTCACCCATGTGGATATCTTGGATTTTGAAGGGCGAAAACAGGAATTGGCCCGTATCATTGGCGGGGTACAGGTAACAGACCTGACTTTAAAAAGCGCGGAGGAAATGCTTTCAATGGCCGGAATTTCCAAAGAAGGTTGACACAGAGGAAAAGATTCGGTATAATGCAGTTAATTGCTGAGAAGGGAAGAAGTAGATAGCTGGCCTGGCCAAGAGAACCTGCGGCTGGTGGAAGCAGGTGCAGAAAAGCTGTTGAAATACATCCTGGAGCAGCCAAGCAGAACGGATTGCCAAAATCCCAGTAGGCTTTGCCGGGCAGCGCCCGTTATCGCGTTGGGGTATGTTTGTACCCATGAGGCCGCAGTTGTGAGGCTGTGGTGAACTGAGGTGGTACCGCGGAATTTCCGCCCTCTGCGAAAAGCAGGGGGCTTTTTTATTGTCAGGATTCAGGAAGAGGTCCCCTGGAACGTCCAACGGCGTTCTATATTCCGATTTTATCATAACTTAGGAGGAAAAACGATGGGTGTATTCGACGAATTGAAGGCGAGAGGATTAATTGCCCAGATGACCAATGAGGAACGAGTAAGAGAATTGCTGAACAATGGAAAAACCAGTTTTTATATTGGGTTTGATCCCACAGCGGACAGCTTGCATGTGGGACATTTTGTGCAGATCATGGTGATGTCCCATATGCAGAAAGCGGGGCATACCCCAATTGCCCTGTTCGGCGGCGGTACCGGCATGGTGGGGGACCCTTCCGGAAAGAGCGATATGAGGAAAATGCTCACCAGGGAAGAGATCGACCACAATATCGCCTGTTTCCAAAAACAGA
>CAKUYY010000078.1 GCA_934717555.1 uncultured Clostridium sp. | reverse complement strand
GTTTTCGCTGAGATAAACACCATCGGGGCATAGGACATAAACGAAAAATCCACTTCCAGCTTCTTTTTGAATTGCTGCATGGTTTTTCCGTCTTTTTCCACTGCGTCCCACTTATTAACGGCGATCACACAGCCTTTGCCCGCTTCATGTGCCAATCCTGCCACTTTGGAATCCTGCTCTGTAAACCCTTCCGTGGCGTCAATCATAATAACGCATACATCGGCCCGTTCTATTGCCATTTTGGCGCGCAACACGCTGTATTTCTCTATGGCATCGTCCACCTTGCTTTTCCGGCGCAGGCCTGCGGTATCAATCAGAGTAAAACGGCCATATGAATTTTCCACAGTCGTATCAATGGCGTCCCGGGTAGTCCCCGCAATATCAGAGACAATACAACGGTTTTCCCCAGTAATCTTATTCACCAGCGACGACTTTCCCGCGTTGGGCTTTCCAATCACCGCTACCCGGATCAGATCCTCATCCTCTTCTTCCCCAGTTTCTTCCGGAAAATACTCAAAGATAGCGTCTAACAGGTCGCCGGTCCCATGCCCGTGTACAGAGGATACTTGAACAGGGTCTCCTAATCCCAAATTGTAAAATTCGTAAAACTCCGGCTGCGGTTCTCCCACCTGGTCGCATTTGTTCACGCATAGTATGACGGGACGGCCGCTCTTTTGCAGCATACTGGCCACTTCTTCATCGGTAGCCACCAGCCCGCTTCTCAAATCTGTCACCAACACAATGACATCCGCCGCATCAATGGCCAATTCGGCCTGGCGGCGCATCTGTTTTAAAATGATATCGTCTGAATAAGGCTCAATCCCTCCGGTATCCACCAGAGAAAAGGTTCGGCCTCTCCATTGGCACTCCCCATAAATACGATCCCGGGTAACCCCTGGGGTATCATCTACAATGGACAGCCTCTGTCCCACTAATTTGTTAAATAACGTGGATTTTCCTACATTAGGGCGCCCCACAATAGCCACTACAGGTTTTGACATTCACGATCACTTCCTAACATCGCGTCCAGCAAAAGCTGTCCATCATTTGGAACGACCCGCACAGGCACATGCAGGGCGTCTATTACATCTTGCAGAGAAACGTCGTCCAGAAACAAGTCCCCTTCCTGCCGCAGCATACAGGCGGGAATCAACAACTCATCTCCTAGTTCTCGCCCTCTCAGCTGCCGGATAAGGTCTCCCCCCGTCACCAAACCGGAAACGGTGATTGTCTCCCCGAAAAACTCATTGCGAATCGCTACCACTTGGCCTGATAAGCCGGGAAATTTTTCCCGGGCCTGATCAAATAAGGAGGTAAGAAATCCATGCGCTGCCGTACCAGTGGCCATCGTGATCTTTCGAGCGGTTGAAAATGTCTGTGTATCCTCCAGCGCATATCCAAACTCTTCCCGCAGCAAAGAAATAAGGCCTACTCCGTTTTCCAACTGGGCCAATTCCCCATAATAACTGGTAGGGGGGATATCTCTACCAGCCTTCAGGAAAAATTCATCCGCCGGATAAGCGATACGGGTACCGTATTTCTGAAGGCATCTATCCCCAAATTCCTCCATGATATCCAGTACCTGAGATGCGGTTTCCTTGTCATATAGGGTGAGAGGATACAATCCCTCCCGAAATTTTGTCAACCCTACCGGCACGGCAGCCACACTCTCTATAGAAGGATATAAAGGCTCCAAGTCGTTCAATGTCCGCTTGAGCTCTTCCCCATCATTAATGCCAGGGCACAATACCAGCTGGCAGTTAATTTTTATCCCGGCATCCGCAAAACGTTTAAGAGTCTGCAATGCATTCCCGGCAAACCGGTTATGCATCATCTTGACCCGAAGTTCCGGGTTTGTGGTGTGCACGGAAATGTTCATTGGACTGATGTGCATTTTAATAATACGGCTGATTTCATGCTCCGTCAAGTTGGTAAGCGTAATATAATTGCCAAACAAAAAAGAAAGGCGGGAGTCATCGTCTTTAAAATAAAGGGATTCTCTCATCCCTTTTGGCATCTGATCGATAAAACAGAAAATGCATTGATTCCGGCAACTATGCTGTTTATCCATCAGATAAGTCTCAAATTCCAGACCTATGCTGTCATACTCCCTTTTTTTAATGGGGATTTCCCGGATTTTTCCCGCTGTGTCCTCAATCTGTAATGTAAGCACCGGGTTGATTTCATAAAACCTATAATCCAGTATATCCAAAATAGGATTTCCATCAATGGCAACCAGCTTTTCCCCTGGCTGAATGCCGTGACGGGCTGCACAGCTATTCTTTTCTATGCCGGTAATCTGCACAGACATGATGTTTATTCTCCTCTTTCTAAAATCCAAAAATAAAAAAATAGAGAAGGATTTCTCCTCCTCTACTTTTTTGGGAAGCTAATTTAGGATGCATTAAGCTTCCTTTTTCACAACTTCCCTGCCATTGTAGTAGCCGCAGTTGCCACACACTCTATGAGGTGTTTTATATTCACCGCACTGCGGGCACTTCATCAGAGCAGGAGCGTCCAGCTTCCAGACGTTGGAACGTCTCTTATCTCTTCTAGCCTGAGAATGTTTTCTCTTGGGTACCGCCATTGTCAGCACCTCCTTGCAAATCAAAAACTAATCTATCAGTTGTTTTAGAACCTCCAAGCGGGGATCTACCTGATGCATAACACAGCTGCAGGTGTGTTGGTTCCGATTGACTCCGCACTGCGGACAAATCCCTTTACAATCCGGCCGGCACAAAAATTTTGTAGGTAATTCCAACAAAATATCTGTCCTCAACAGCTCGTCCAGATCCAATTGATAATCTTCCACTAGAATATACTCTTCACTGGAATCGTCGTGTAAGGATGTCACCAATTTATGCTCAAAGGAATAGGTATACCGTTTGGTAAATTCCTCCGCGCATCGATCGCAGGGATGAGAAAAGTCGAACGCTACCTCTGCCTGTAAAACAACCGCTCCTGCTTGATTTTTAGCGCACACCTTAACTTCCACGGGGGAAGAAAAAGGATGAATACCATAAAAATCCTCGCTGGACAAATCCAATTTTTCAGACAGGGTGAGCTGCTCCCCTTCATTTAAAAATACATTTTTTAGCTCCAGAAGCATGATACACCTCAGCGTCACACTCATTTATTATAGTGGGACACAGCCTTTTTGTCAATAGAAATATTTTTCGCGTCCCCTTGAAAAGGGCACTTCTGTCTTTTGCGTACAAACTGCCGGAGAACCATGTCCCCCGGCAGTTTTTCTTTGATCATTTTACCGGAATCTTTTCCGATTCTGTCATAACATCAGACTTTTTGAGCAACAGCATTAATGCTTGCCGGCAGCTCACTCTCGTCCGCAGATACCGAGAAAGTAAGATTGGTTTCTGTCTGTTCCGCCAACTTACTGGCTTTTTGCAGAAAATCTGCCAAGGCATCCATATCCCGCCCACCAATTTTTAAAGTGGAATCAATCAGAATATCCGTTACATCATAGTTACCAGCGCAGATTCCGCTGACAAACCCATAAAACGAATCAAATCCCGCAATTCCATATTGATCGGTATCGATCAATCTAGCCTTATGGGTAATGTCATAAGTAAGCTTTGTGCCCTTTTCTATCACTACAACATTACCATTGGATTTTTCAACCGCCTCGTTAGCTTGCTGAATCAATTTCTTTGTTTTACCAGAACCTTTATTGCCAATAATCAGAGTTATCATGAATGAACTCCTCCTTATTATTTATTCCGCCAAAGCGGTTTCTTCCATTATTTTTACTTCAATCGGGCTTCCAAAGCTTCTTTCTCTGCCTCATAACCCGGTTTTCCCAACAGGGCAAACATATTTTTCTTGTAACTTTCTACACCGGGCTGGTCAAAGGGATTGACGCCCATTACATATCCAGAGATCGCACAGGCTTTTTCAAAGAAATAAATCAAATAGCCCAATTCATGTTCAGAAACTTCCGGCATATGCAGAACCACATTGGGTACACCGCCATCGGTATGAGCCAATACAGTGCCTTCAAAAGCCTTTTGATTAACATAAGCCACCGATTTGCCTGCCAGGAAATTAAGTCCATCCACATTGTCTGGATCTTCTCCCAGATAAAGCTCTTTTTTGGCTTTGTCAATCAATACAACGGTCTCAAACAATAAACGCTTGCCATCCTGAATAAACTGTCCCATAGAGTGAAGATCTGTAGAAAATACCACTGACGCTGGGAACAAGCCCTTGTGGTCTTTTCCTTCGCTTTCGCCGTAAAGCTGTTTCCACCACTCATTCATCATAGTGAAACAGGGTTCATAGCTGACCAGTACTTCCACTTCTTTGCCTTTACGATACAAAATGTTTCGCAAGGCAGCATATTTATAGCAGTCATTGGTTTCTACATCCGGATTATCCAGATCTTTTTCCGCCTGTGCGGCACCTGCCATCAAAGCATCGATATCGGCACCAGCTACAGCAATCGGTAACAAGCCCACCGCAGTTAAAACGGAATAACGGCCGCCTACATCATCCGGAACCACAAAAGTCTCATAACCTTCTTCCGTGGCCAGCTTCTTTAAAGTGCCGCGGGCTTTGTCCGTGGTACAATAAATACGCTGACGGGCTCCTTCTTTGCCATATTTTTTCTCCAAAATTTCACGGAATACCCGGAACGCAATAGCAGACTCCGTTGTGGTGCCAGATTTAGAAATCATATTGATGGATACGTCTTTTCCCTCACACAACTCTATCAGTTCGCTCAGAGCGGTGGAACTGATGCTGTTGCCGGCAAAATAAATTTCCGGCGTATCCTTTTTCATCACATTATAATTGGGAGATTTTAAAAACTCGATGGCTGCCCGAGCGCCCAGATAAGAACCTCCGATACCGATCACGATAAAAACATCGGTATCGGATTTAATTTTCTCCGCCGCGGCTTTAATGCGGGCAAATTCCTCCTTATCATAATCGGTGGGAAGATGTACCCAACCGATAAAATCATTGCCAAGACCTGTGCCAGAATGAAGGGCTTCGTGCGCCAGTTTTATCTGGGGCGCGATGGCCGTCAATTCCTGAGGGTTTACAAACCCAGCTACATGCTGGTCACTCAGTTTTATTGCCATGTAGACTGCCTCCTCTTTTTAACTTGCTTATATTTTACTATATATTGCCTGTATTTGCAAGGCGAAATGCACAATTTTCTTAACAATTTGCTAATTATTCATTTTTTGTCCATTCTCTTTTTACAAAGAGAAGAGTTGCTGCATCAAAACCCCTAAAACTGCGAAAAAGGAAACCTTCTCGATGTTTTCTGTTGCGGTGATTTCACTTTCCGCTACCACTTCCCCTTCCAAACGGTAAATGATTTTCCCGACCACCTGACCCTGTGTAACGGGCGCTTCCACTTTCTCACTCAGTTCTACCTGGGGCTCTAAAGAGGATTCTTTTCCTTTCGCAATCAGGATATTCTCCGGAGCTGTCGTCTTGGTCCCTACCGACTGTCGCATCCCTCCTTCTACCGGAATGGGTACAATGGCTTCTTCTGGAAGAGGGGGGACTGCTACCGCATAATTTGCAAATCCATAATCTAATAAGGTAGATGCCGCTGTAAACCGTTCTTTCCCTGTAGAGCTGCCCAACACAACGGCAATCAATTTCAAGTGGTCTCTTTCAGCAGTAGCTGTAATACAGCTGCCAGCTTGCCCTGTCGTACCTGTTTTTAACCCTGTAATTCCCTGATAGCTTTTTAACAATTTATTGGTATTGACAATTTGGGTTTTTCCTCCCCGAAGCGTATCCATCCAAATAGAGGTGTATCGAAAAATTTCTTCATGTTTGATCAGTTCCCGGGACATCAACGCCACATCATAAGCACTGGTAACATGACCTTCTTCATCCAGGCCGTTACAGTTTTTAAATACCGTTTCCTCCATTCCCAACTCTGTAGCTTTTTTGTTCATCTCTGCTACAAAAGCTTCTTCCGTACCGGATACCAGTTCTGCCAAGGCAACCGCGGCATCGTTGGCGGAAGCTACTACTGTCGCTTTTACCATTTCATCTACCGTCATCGT
>CAKUYY010000077.1 GCA_934717555.1 uncultured Clostridium sp. | reverse complement strand
ATAGACGGTTTTTTTCTGATGGTAAATCAGATAGGGCAGACTATTGGTGCTCACACCGGAAAAATTGCCGGTATCTTTTCCGTATCGGTACCAGAAAGCCAATATCAACTATCGCAATTGGTATGGACGGGATGTATGACCTTTTTGCTGGGGCTCATTTTTTCCCTTTTTGTTCGAATTCGGGAAGTGTTCACACCGCTCCTTCTTACTGCTGTCATGCTTATAGTATATAGCTGGATCAAACAGGATACACCTTTCTGGTGGATCCTATTTTGGTTTATTTATGTGGCAGGTCTGCTGTTTTTGAGACTCTCTAAGGAGCGGCGCGTCGCTATGCTGCTGGGACTTTCCACGATGGTACTCTGTTTGATTGGGGCAACCGCGGGATATCTTACTGGTTTTGTAAATAGTTATCAGGGGTTAGAATATTTTTCAAATATACAATTAAATATCAAAGAAAGTGTTTGTACCATACGGTATCAAGGGAGCCATATTCTGCCGGAGGGCCAGTTTCGGAAATTACAGCCATTTTATCCTTCCGGAGAGGAACAGCTGGAAGTGGTTATGAGCAACCCGGATTCCCTATATTTGAAAGGGTTTGTCGGAAGCCAATATACCGGAAACGGCTGGGAAACTACAGATAATCAAAAACTCTTTGAAAGCTCAGACCTTTTTTACTGGCTCCATAAGGAGGGTTTTTATGGGCAGGCGCAGCTTGCCAATTTGACGCTCGCAGTGGACCCTTCCGTGGCAAAGGATTCCTACAATCAAATTTCCATTCGTAATACTGGAGCAAGCAGCAAATACATATACGCACCGTATGAAATCGTCAGCCCGGAAAACAGCTTGTTAGATCCTCAAAAGATAGGGGATGAAACCATTTTAGCTCAGGGGTTGAGGGGAAACCGTTTTTACCGCTATACAGCTTTGCCAAACCAGGTAAAACGTTATACCATCCTATCCGAACAGTTACAGCAAACAGGTGACCAAGAATATGCAAATAACGAAGACCATTATCAGGCGTTTGTATACGATACTTATCTGGATATGCCGGATGCCACCAGAAATCTTCTAAGAAATCGATTGGGGGATTATGATACGGGAGGATATCCCCATCTGGACTATCAGGCGGCGAAACAAAATATCCTTTCCTATCTCACAGATCATGTATCTTATAGCCCGGATGCTGTTTTCACCGGCAAGGAAGGCGATTTTTTACAAGATTTTTTGGAAACCAGCTGCCAAGGCTATTCTGTCCACTATGCGACAGCCGCCACATTGATGTTCCGGTATTATGGGATTCCGGCCAGATATGTGGAGGGCTTTCTGATCACCCCGGAGGACGTGGAAGGTGTACTCTCCAATTCAGCCATCTCCATTGACGAGACCCACGCGCATGCATGGACGGAATTTTATCAGGATGAGGTGGGATGGATTCCTTTTGAAACCACACCCCCTTACTTAAATGTAATGGAGAAAGCAGATGAGTTGTCCTCAATCCCGGACCAGCAGGAAAATAGCCCTGTTTTCCAGCAAGACCAAGAAGTTCAGGAAGAAAACGGACAGGGGATGCCGGAGATAATCCAGGGGGAAAGCTTTTCCTTTTTACCGTTTCTTCTGTGGATAGCAGTATGCATGGTTATGGCCTTGACTTTGCTGGCTGCTGGGATCTGTTTGGGAAAAAGGTACCGGTTAAAAAGAAGGCTGCGCTTTTTGGAATGTCCCGATATAGGAGAGAGTATCCAATATATTTTTGGTTATACGGTTGATATGCTGCGGGCAACCCACACTCTGAAAAAAGAAAAAGACCTGTACGATCTTTCCTCTCCTTTTTACCACGGGTTAGGGGGAGACGCCGAGTTATTTCAAAACGCTTTCCAACTCTATCAGGAAACGAGATACAGCCAGCACAGTATGAAAGAGGAGGACCGGCGCATCTTGTTGGAAAATAAGGAACGTCTTAAAGAGAAAATTCAGGAACAGTCAGGGCTTTTTAAACAGGCAAAAGACCGGTTTTTTCATAGTATCTACTGAAAAGCGATTGTGACGGGGAAGGGAGGAGAAAAGTTCCTAATGAAAAAAGATATTCTGGCGATATTCGCCCTGATCTTATTGATATCGGTATTGGTCATGGGAACCAATATCCAGTCAGTGGATGAATACTACATGACCCATATGGATGATATCACGGAAAACAGTGAAACGGTAACCATCAGTATTCGATGCGACACCGTTTTGAATCACTATGATCAGCTGCCGGAAGAGTTACAATCGGAAGAATTTATTCCTCCCGATGGTGTGATCCTGCCTCCCACAGAATATGTACTTCGTCCAGGGGATACGGCTTTTGATATTTTAGACCGGGCGACCCGGTATAACCGAATACAAATGGAATACCAGGGGGCGGATCAAAACAGCTTTGGCACGGTATACATCCGGGGAATTCATTATCTGTATGAATTTTCCTGCGGCCCGTTATCCGGATGGATGTATTTAGTAAATGGGAAAACGACGAATCTGGGATGTTCCAATTATCCATTGAAAGATGGAGATTATGTTGAATGGGTGTATACTTGCGATCTGGGAAAGGATATTGAAAAAGGATTATAGAGTTACTATGAAAAGTTTATATAAATTAAGAATGGAGTTGCCTATGAAAGCGTTCGCTTCCTATCATCCTGTGGTGCTATTGGCATATTTTCTATCGGTGATTTTGATAGCAGTAGCAACCCAAAATCCAGCAATTAGGCTGTTGGCTTTGGGCGGAGGATTCTGTTTTTGTTCCGTGCTGGAACGGCCGAAGGAGATCCCGCGCAACCTAGCTTTTTATATCCCTTTCTTTTTCTTGGCGGCGATAACCACCCCGCTATTTTTTCACAATGGAGTGACGCCTCTTTTCTTTTTAAACGGAAAAGCTGTTACATTGGAGGCTGTTTTTTCCGGTTGTAATACGGCAGTATTGCTAGTAGCCGTTTTATACTGGTTTCAGTGTTATAGTAGCATTATGACCAGCGATAAAGTTTTATTTTTATGTGGGATTTTGGTTCCTAAATTATCGCTTTTGTTGTCCAGAGGATTAGGGTTTATCCCTTTGTTTCAGGAACGTTTCCGAAAGGTGTATCAGGCCCAGAAGGCGATGGGATTGTATGCTTCCCGGAGTTATGTGGATCGGCTTGGGGGACTGCTGCGGGTAGGCTCCTCCACAGTGACCTGGGCGCTGGAACATATCGTGGATATCGGAGATTCCATGAGGGCTAAAGGCTACGGGTTAAAGGGGAGAAGCAGCTTTTTTCCGTTCCGGTTTACTTGGAGGGATGGATGTTATTTATCCATAATGGCGGTACTTTTCACAGCTGTCCTCATAGGGGCTGTTATGGATACGATCCATTTTTCCTTTTATCCCCGGATGTCGACTTTTCCACAGACGCCGCTGGCATGGGGCGTATATGCGGCGTTTGGTATTTTATGCTTTCTGCCGTCTGTATTAGAAATCAAGGAGAATATCAAATGGAATTATTACAGGTCAAAAATATGAGTTTCCGTTATGCGGGTGCAGACAGGCAGGCTCTGACGGACCTTTCCTTTTCTATAAAGGAAGGGGAATTCGTCGTTATTATAGGGGAATCCGGATGTGGGAAAACCACTCTTTTGAGGCTGTTGAAAAGAGAGCTGGCCCCCCATGGGGAAAAAACAGGTCGTATCTATTACAAAGGGGTGGAACAAAGCGAGTTGGATCAGCGCCGGGCGGCGTGTGAAATAGGCTGCGTATTACAACATCCAGAGGATCAGATGGTGACGGATAAAGTATGGCATGAGTTGGCCTTTGGGTTAGAGAATCTAGGATATCCATCTTCTGTGATTCGCCGCCGTATTTCCGAAATAGCTAGCTATTTCGGAATTCAGGGATGGTTCCGAAAGGATATTAAGACCCTGTCTGGAGGACAGAAACAGATGTTAAGTTTGGCGTCTGTCATGGTAATGCAACCGGATATTTTGATTCTGGACGAACCCACTGCCCAGCTAGACCCCGTGGCATCCTCTGAATTGATTCATACCCTGCGGAAGCTCAATCAGGAATTGGGACTTACCATTCTCCTGGTGGAGCATTGTCTGGAAGAGGTTTTTCCCTTAGCGGACCGGGTTATGATGATGGACCAGGGGAAAATTATATGGTATGATCACCCCAAAAAGGTGGGGGAGGCGCTCCGTTTACTGTCCGAAGACCATCCGCTTCTAGCGGGCCTCCCTAGTGCGGTACAGATTTTTTATGGTTTATATCAGGGAGAGGACTGCCCTTTGACAGTAAAAGACGCCAGAAAGTTTCTGGAAACACATTTTGACCGTCGTATCGATTCTCTGGAAAGGCCATCCTACCAACACAGTGAGATTGTGGAAGTGGAAATGAAAAATATTTGGTTCCGATATGAAAAGGAGCTGCCAGATATATTAAGAGGGATTTCATTTTCTGTTTATCAAGGGGAAATTTTTTGCCTGCTGGGAGGGAATGGAACAGGAAAGACAACGCTGTTGCATGTGCTCGCGGGATTACAGAGGCCCTATCGGGGGAATCTTTTGATTAGTGGAAAAAAGGCAAAAGAGTGGAAAGGTAATTCCTTGTATCGAAATGGGATTGCGTTGCTTCCTCAGGACCCTCAAACGATTTTTTTGAAAAACACCTTGAGGGAGGATTTTCAGGAAATCTGTAAAGCCATGGAGATTCCCAAAGGAGAGAGGGATAGAAAAATAGATGAAATAGCGAGGAGATTGGATATTGCTTCCCTTCTTTCCCATCATCCCTATGACTTAAGCGGTGGGGAACAGCAAAAGGCGGCCCTTGCTAAGATATTATTGTTAAATCCCCGCATCCTTCTTTTGGATGAACCTACCAAAGGGATTGATTCCCATTCTAAAAAGAAGCTAGCAGACATTTTGCAGGAATTAAAAAAAGAAGGAATGACCATTGTTATTGTAACCCACGATGTGGAATTTGCCGCCGAAAATGCAGACCGCTGCGCGCTGATTTTTGATGGAGAGATTACGTCTGTAGATACGCCTTTTGCTTTTTTTGAGGATAATATGTTTTATACAACCGCGGCTAACCGGATAGCTAGAGGCCGGTATCGGCATGTGGTTTCCAGCAAGGATGTAGTAGAACTCTGCCGTCAAAATCAAAAAGATAAGGAAGAAGATAGAGGGTAAAAGAAAGCGGTCTGTTGCTTTGTTCCCTGTAATCATAAAAAGTAAGAATTGACAATGAAAAATCAAAAAGATATCATGATAATATAAAAGAGAAATGGAGACTGTGGAAGAATAGAATTTTTAGACAAAAGAGGTTTGCCAAGTGGAGATGATTACCTTTTTTGACTAGCTTTATCCTCTCAGAAAAAATTCTCTCAATGGATCAGAGAATGGGAAAGGAAAGATAATGATGAAATGGATGATAGCCTCGGATATTCATGGGTCTGCGTATTATTGTAACCAGATGATACAGGCATATCAGAAAGAACAGGCGGACCGCCTATTATTATTAGGGGATCTTCTGTACCATGGCCCGCGTAATGATTTGCCAAGAGATTATCAACCAAAACAGGTAATAGAAATGCTCAATGCCCAGAAGGAGGATATTCTTTGTGTGCGAGGAAACTGTGAGGCGGAAGTGGATCAAATGGTATTGCAGTTTCCTGTTTTAGCGGATTACTGCCTGTTATGGGAAGGAAGCCAGATGATTTTTGCCACCCATGGGCATAAATTTCATGAAAAGAATCTGCCACCGTTACATAAGGGGGATATTCTTTTGCATGGGCATACACATGTCCCCAAGTGTGTACAGTATGAAAGGTATACCTATATGAATCCCGGTTCTGTTTCCATTCCCAAGGAAAACAGTTATCATGGTTATATGACCCTTTGTGACCATCAGTTTTTATGGAAGGATTTTGATGGGGAAATCCATCAAAAGTATTCCCTGTTATGATGGCTGACATAGAGAGGAGGAGTTCTGCAATCGTTGCAGAACTCCTCCTCTATTGTATTGACAACCACCGGCTAAGCCGGTGGAGAAAGAAAAAGCGATAGCGACAATTGAAGAAAAAAAGACCTCC
>CAKUYY010000076.1 GCA_934717555.1 uncultured Clostridium sp. | reverse complement strand
GGCGAGGATATTCTCTTCCGGAAAAAGGTCTTTGAGATAAGAGGGCCCCGCTATCAAAAGGGCTATCACAGCGATGATCAGCAGGGCAGCTCCAATCGCTGTATTTGTGATATAGAGAGGGGAGGAAAGGAAAAGTTTGCCCTCTTTTTTGTATAAAGCCCAGAAGGGAGAAGCAGTCTTTAAAGAAGACATTTGATAAGAGGAACGAACCTTCCGCGCAGTGATAAAAGTATTGATTTTTTTATAGCTTTTTCCGATAATAAAACAGAATAAAAGGAAACACAAAACGGAAATTCCCAAAAAGAGGAGAAGGGAAACAAAATTGTCCTCGCATACCGCTTGTGTAAATAGTTCTGTCAGCGGATAGATATGATTGACAGAAGTTATGATACTAGCGCTGATATTTCCCCAATCGGTGATATTGGAATCCATTTGAAAGGAAAAAAACAGCGCTCCTAAAACCAGAACCAATGTAAGCAATACAGAAATAGCGGAGGTATGGCGGAACCGAGAGGCAATCAGACTAATCAGAACGCCTAATATGGTAGCTAAAATGATAGGAACCATTGGGATTGCCAAAAGGGAGAAGAAGAAAAACAGATAAAAGAGAGGGGACGGAGAAGCCATCCAGGTGTAAACGGCAGCGGCAGGCAGCATGACCAACAGGGTAAAGCCCAGGTTCATCCCATACAGGATGAGGATACGGCTGGCTACAATGGTACTGCTTTTTACGGGCAAAGACATTTGAAGATCATAATCGCGAAAAGAAAACAAGATACCGTTTGCTTTATAGATGGTAGTGAACAGAGTAATCATTCCGCATAGGGCCATCATCATAGCGGGAAGGATACGCAGGGAAATTTGCACTTGTGTTAAAGACATCGCGAGGAGATAATCGTACATGAAAAAAACAAATAACAGGGAAACAATGACAAAGGCAAAAAGGAATCCCATTCCAACTAGTTTTAAACGGTCTTTCCGATGATTGGAATGAAGCGCCTGATTGATTCCTAAAGAATTGAGGGCGAATACTTTTAATAATAGTTTCATATTACGCATGATCAATCAACTCCAAAAATACATCTTCTAGGCTGCTGGTACCCCGTACTTCCTCCGTGCTTCCGCTGGCGATCAGTTTGCCGCCCTTAATGATAGCGATTTTATTACACAATTTTTCCGCCACGTCCAGGACATGGGTAGAAAAAAAGATGGCGCTTCCCTCTTGACACAACTCGTGCATGATCTCCTTTAACGTATGGGAAGCTTTGGGATCTAAGCCCACAAAGGGTTCATCCAAAACCAGGAGCTTTGGGCGGTGGATCAAAGCGGATACAATGGCCAGCTTTTGTTTCATACCATGGGAATAAGATGAGATCAAATCTCCCAGGTTGGCCATCAGTTCCAACCGATTGGCATATTCCCTAATCTGTTTTTCCCGAATGTCTTTGGGGACACAAAAAATATCACTGATAAAAGTTAAATATTGGATCCCTGTGAGATGCTCATATAAATCCGGATTATCGGGAATATAGGCGAGCTTCTTTTTACAAGATATGGGATCTTCTTTGATAGAGATCCCGTCGATCTGGATATCTCCCTGTTCAAAATCCAGAATCCCCACCACGGCTCGGATGGTAGTGGTCTTGCCCGCTCCGTTATGGCCGATAAATCCATAGATATCTCCCGCCTCCACGGTCAGGGAAAGCTGGTCAACAGCTTTTTTCCCATTTTTATAGGTTTTAGACAACTGCATAATTTTCAACATAAAAAGATACCTCCTATGAGATTTAAGTATTATATATAATAATACAGACAATACTTAAAGTCAATGTATTCCAAAAATTTAATAGGATAAAGCGAAGAAAGATTGACATGCGATAGGACATGTGATATGCTAAAAACTAATAGGATACAAATGGGGTACACCACCACGGGTGTAGCTTTATTTGTGTCCTATTTTTTTGTTTCAAAGGAAAAAAGTCCAGAAAGGTGGGTGAAAATATGAAGGTAAACGGTACGCAGGTTCCATTACAGGAGGAAAAAACGCTTTTACAATATTTGCAGGAAAACCAGTATGACATTTCTAAAATAGCGGTAGAGCGCAATGGGGAGATTGTTCCCAAAAGGGAGTATGAATGTGTCTTCCTGCAACAAGAAGATCAATTGGAAATTGTACAGTTTGTGGGAGGAGGTTAAATCCTTGAGAATTATTGTAAACGGAAAGGATAGGGAAGGCACTTGGAAAACCGCATATGAAGTGCCGGCAGTTTCTCCAAAAGGGGAGTTTATCCGTATTCTCAATGGATTCCAGATTGAAAAAGATATCCCGCTAAAGGAGGGGGATATCTTAACCGTGATCCCCAAAGGCACTATGCCGGATGAAAGGGAATTGGAGAGCATGATGGCGGCCCGGCACACTCCTCATGTCCACGAACGCGTAAAAAAGGCTAAAGTGGGTATTGCGGGATTGGGGGGATTGGGTTCCCACATTGCCGTGATGCTGGCGAGAACCGGGATAGGACGGTTGGTGTGCGTGGATTTTGACGAAGTGGAGCCCAGCAATTTAAACCGGCAGAGCTATTTTATCCGAGATCTAGGGCGCCCAAAAGCGGAGGCACTGGCTCAGCAGATCGGGGAAATCAACCCTTTTATTACAGTAGAGCCCAGCACGGCCCGTGTGACCGCAGAAAACGCGGCGGACTTATTCGCCGGATGCGATATAGTATGTGAAGCCTTTGACGACCCCAAACAAAAAGCAATGCTGGTCAATACGATTTTAGATCAGTTGCCCGGTGTCAAAGTGATAGCGGCATCGGGTATGGCAGGATATGACAGTTCCAATCAGATTCAGACCAAGAAGGTTATGCAGAACCTATATCTTTGCGGGGATTTTACCAATGAAGCCCGGATAGGAAACGGGCTGATGGCTCCCCGGGTGGAAATTTGCGCGGGGCATCAGGCCAATATGGTTCTGCGGCTGTTGATGGGAATTGCAGATACATAAAAAGGAGATCGAAAACATGAATGATACATTGGTAATTGGAGGACATAAGTTTCAGTCCCGTTTTATTTTGGGATCAGGAAAATTTTCCCTGGAGATGACAAAACAGGTGATTGAAAACGGCGGAGTAGAGATGGCGACGCTGGCTCTTCGCCGGGCAAATGTGGGCGGGGAAGAAAATATCCTGGACTATATGCCTAAGGGGATCACCCTGCTTCCCAATACTTCCGGGGCGAGAAACGCACAGGAGGCGGTACGGATCGCCCGTCTGTCCAGGGAGCTGGGATGCGGGGACTTTGTCAAGGTGGAAGTTATCCATGAATCCAAATATTTGCTTCCGGATAATTTCGAGACGGTAAAGGCCACGGAGATATTGGCCAAAGAGGGATTTGTGGTTATGCCCTATATGTACCCAGATTTGAATGCGGCCAGGGCACTGGCGCAGGCCGGCGCTGCGGCTATCATGCCGTTGGGGGCTCCCATTGGGAGCAACAAAGGTCTGCTTACCAAAGATTTTATTCAGATGCTGGTGGAGGAAATAGACCTTCCTATCATTGTTGATGCGGGAATTGGGCGGCCTTCCCAGGCATGCGAAGCGATGGAGATGGGAGTGGATGCCGTAATGGCCAACACGGCCATCGCGACAGCACGGGATGTGGCTTCTATGGCAAGAGCTTTTAAATTGGCGATTGAGGCCGGCCGTGCCGCTTATCTGGCGGGCCTAGGAAGGGTCCTGGAACGCAGGGCGGAAGCCAGCAGCCCCCTGACCGGATTTTTACAGGATTAAATCCATAAATCTGTTTTTCGATGAAAAAGTAAAAAGAATAGGAGACTTGCATCATGTTACCCATCAAAACAGATCATATGAAATATTTAGAAGATATGGAACCCACAGACCCTTCCATCATGAATGCCGTATTGGAAAAAATGGGGCAGTATGATTACGCTATCTATACGGCGAAAGATGTCAGACATGCCTTATACAAAGAATCCCGTTCCTTGGAGGATTTCGCCGCCTTGCTATCTCCGGCTGCATTCCCTTTTTTAGAGGAAATGGCGCACAAGGCACAGGAGGAAACCAGAAAGCATTTTGGTACCTCCATATGTATGTTTACCCCTTTATATATTGCCAATTATTGCGAAAACCATTGCGTTTACTGTGGGTTCAATTGCAGGAACAAGATCCATCGGGCGAAGCTGAATCAAGAAGAAATAGAGAGGGAGCTCCAGGCCATCGCGGCGACAGGATTACAGGAGATTTTGCTGCTTACCGGGGAATCTCGTTCTATGTCAAGTGTGGAATATATTGGAGAAGCGGTAAAATTGGCGGCAAAATATTTTACCACAGTGGGGATTGAAATTTATCCGTTGAATACGGAGGAATACGCCTATCTGCATAGCTGCGGGGCAGATTTTGTATCGGTATATCAGGAAACCTATAATCCCGTTAAATATGAGCAGGTACATCTCAGCGGGCATAAACGGATTTATCCTTACCGTTTTAACGCCCAGGAAAGGGCCATAAAAGGCGGTATGCGGGGAGTAGCGTTTGGGGCTTTGTTAGGCCTGGATGATTTCCGTAAAGACGCTTTTGCCACAGGGCTGCACGCTTATTTGATCCAGCAGAAATATCCCCATGCGGAGATTTCCTTCTCTCCTCCCCGCCTGCGCCCTTATATCAACAATACTGATGAGAATCCCAACGATGTCCATGAGCCGCAGCTGTTACAGGTCATGCTTGCCTACCGCCTGTTTCTTCCCTTTGCCGGCATCACAATTTCTACCCGGGAGAGGGCGGGATTCCGGGACCATGTCATTGGAATGTGCGCCACTAAGATTTCTGCCGGCGTAAAAGTTGGGGTAGGAGGCCATGAGGAAGAGAAAAAGGGAGACGAGCAGTTCGAAATCTCCGATCCTAGAAGCGTCAAGGAAGTCCATCAGGCCATCCTTTCCCGAGGGTTACAGCCAGTCTACACGGACTATATCCGCGTATGAGAGAGCTTTCTATATTATGCGTCACCAACCGGCGGCTCTGCCAAGGAGATTTTCTATCCCAAATAGAACGTATTGCCCAAGGACGTCCTAAAGCAGTCCTTTTACGGGAAAAAGACTTGCGGGAAGAGGATTACCGGCGTTTGGCCCTCCAGTGTTTAGAGAGATGCCGCCGTTATCAGGTGGAACTGATCGTCCATTCTCACCTACAGGTAGCCCGGGATCTTTGTATTTCTAAGATACATTTGCCTTTTCAGCGCTTTCTTGAGGAGCAGGGCAATTTCGGGGGATTACAGGTGGAAGTATCTGTCCATTCTAGGGAGGAAGCGTGCCGGGCCCAGGAGATGGGGGCACATTCCGTAACCGCTGGGCATATTTACCCGACTCATTGCAAGCCAGGACTTCCCCCAAGGGGGACGGCATTTTTAAAGGAAATTGTGCAGTCGATATCTATCCCTGTTTACGCCATTGGGGGAATTATCCCGGAATATGCCGGGGAAATAGCGGAAACAGGAGCGGCGGGTGTATGCTTAATGTCCTCCCTGATGACGGCTCAAAATCCCGAAAAACTTTTGCGGAAATATAGATAAGAAAAAGGAGAGTATTTTTTCGTTTTTTGTTGTGAAAACAAGGAAAATATGATATAATAAAAATACATTTTGGATGAAAAAGCGTCCAATACAAGGAACAAAGGTGTTCCTATAACCTGGGAGTAAGTTATAGGGCATCTTTGTTTTTTTGTTTGAAAGCCAAAAGTAGGCAAAGGAACGGCGGCTTTGGGCCAATTTGTACAGTTATACCAATAAAATGCAGGATATTTCCCAAAGACTTTCATAATGGACAGTTGGAACATGCTTGAAAAAAAGGGGGAATCCGCATATAATAAGTTAGAATCGGAAAGAGCTTATCCTTTTTTCTTGAAAAAAGTTCTTATCTGTGGTTTTTGATAATATAGAAGGAGTGTCAGGTATGTTTCGTATCGTGGAAAAGAAAGCGCTCAATCCCTCTATGACAAAAATGGTGGTTGAGGCTCCTTTCATTGCCCGTAAAGCCAAAGCGGGGCAGTTCATTATTTTACGGGTGAATGAACAAGGAGAACGTATTCCCCTCACCATCGCGGATTACGAC
>CAKUYY010000075.1 GCA_934717555.1 uncultured Clostridium sp. | reverse complement strand
TGATCTGGAAATACGAAAGGAAGAGCAGGGAACCACAACGGCTCTGTTAAGGGGAATCTGTTACCGCATGAAAGAACAAGGGTATACAATCGGGGGATTTGACGCGTACATTTCCTCTGAAATTCCACAGGGATCAGGTTTGTCCAGCTCAGCCGCCTTTGAAGTTTTGATGGTAACAATTCTCAACCACCTATATCAGGAAGGAAAGATAGATACCTGTACAACCGCTTTTATTTCTCAGTATGCGGAAGATCGCTTTTTTGGGAAACCCTGTGGTTTGATGGACCAGATGGCCTGTGCGGCAGGCGGCGTGGTAGGGATAGATTTTAAAAAGCCGGATGCCCCTATTTTAGAGAAGATTTCATTTTCTCCTGAAAAAGAAGGATACGTACTGTTTATCATTTATACCGGCGGAAGCCATGCGGATTTGACAGAAAACTACCAGGAAATTCAGCAAGAAATGAAACAGGTAGCTAACCAGATGGGAAAACAGGTATTAAGAGATTGTGAGGAATCTGTCTTCTATCAAAAAATTCCAGAGTTTCGGGAAACAGTTGGAGACCGCGCAATTTTACGTGCGATCCATTTTTTTGATGAAAATAGGAGGGCAAAGGAAGAGAAGCTGGCTCTGAAAACAGGAGATTATTCCCGTTTTTATCAATTAATTTTACAATCAGGCAGATCGTCCGCTCAGTGCTTACAGAATCTGTACGCCTGTACATTCCCTCAGCAGCAGGGAATCCCCTTGGCGCTGGCTCTTTCAGAAAAAATTTTGTCGGAGGCTGGGGGAGCTTGGCGCGTACATGGAGGAGGATTTGCAGGAACGATTCAGGCGTTTGTTCCCCAGAATATCGCACAGGAATTCTGTAGTCAAATGGAGAAAGTGTTTGGACAAAGGTCTTGTGTAAAATTATCGATCCGGGAACAAGGGGTTATCCTGGTGGAACAATTAGATTTTTGAAAATGGGCTGAATCAAAGATGGCGCGAATATTTGAAGCAGTTTAGCAGTACCGGGGAGGAACTTTAGATACCTTATCGTAAACATAAGAGCGGGCGCTATAGTGGGCTCGCTCTTTTTCTTTTAGAGTAAGGATTGAGGACTTATTCAACATGTGCAGAAAAATCTTGTGATTTTCTACTGTAGAATAATTTTTGATAAAAAATTAAAAAACAAAAAGAAACTTTTCTAAATAGTATCTAATTTTTTTCAAAGGCATAAAATGAGACTAGACTGTTCATGATACATAAAATTATATAAGATAATATACCATTTGGATGAAAAGAGAATGTAGAGATTTTGTTGAAATAGTAGGAAACAGGTCACTTTGATTGACAATAAGGGAAAATAAGCTATAATTACAGATGGATTAATATGGAAAAATAGCTTACCTTACACAGCTGAAAAAGCCACATTGAATTTTTAATATAGTAAAATTGGGAGAGGATTGCAATGGATAGGGCGACTTGCTGTTCGAAAGTAGACGAAGCAATTGCTAACATCCAGTTTGATGGCGAACTGGTGGAGAAGAAGTTATTTGGAAATGGACATATCAACGATACTTTTTTGACAATTTTTAAAAAGCCAGATGGAAAAACCAAAAGATGTATTTTACAAAGAGTAAATCACAAAGTCTTTAAAAAGCCAGATGAATTGATGGAAAACATCTGGAATATTACAGAATATTTGAAAAGAAAGATCATTGAACAGGGCGGGGACCCCCGCAGGGAATCCCTGAGTGTCATCCCTTCCAAAGACGGAAAGAGCTACTACCGTGACAGCATTGGATGTTATTGGAGAGGCTTTCAGTTTATTGAAGACGCGGTGAGTTATGATCAAGTAAAAAAGCCGGAACAGTTTTATCAAAGTGCGGTAGCGTTTGGACGTTTCCAGAATATGCTGGCGGATTATCCAGCGGAGACACTTCATGAAACGATTCCTAATTTTCATAATACACCTGCCCGCTTGGAAGCTTTGAAAAAAGTAGTCCAGGAAGATGTCATGGGGAGAGTAAAAGAAGTCCAGGAAGAGTTAGCTTTTATCTGGGAAAGGCAAACGGATACCTATATTCTTACAGATATGCTGGCAAAAGGAGAACTTCCGCTGCGGGTTACCCATAATGATACGAAACTCAATAATGTCATGATGGACAGTGAGACAGGGAAAGGCTTATGCGTAGTGGACCTGGACACTGTTATGCCGGGATTAGCGCTCAATGACTTTGGAGATTCTATCCGTTTTGGGGCGAGTACTGCGGAAGAGGATGAACCGGATTTGTCTAAAGTGTGGTTAGATTTATCTTTATTTGAATCTTATACCAAAGGTTTTCTGAAGGCCTGTGGGGATAGCCTGACAGAAAAGGAATTGGATATGTTACCAATGGGTGCTAAAATCATGACTCTAGAATGTGGGATTCGTTTTTTGACGGACTATATTCAGGGAGATACCTATTTTAGAATTTCCCGAGAGGGACAAAATTTAGATCGATGCCGCACACAATTAAAGTTAGTAGCGGATATGGAACGTAAATGGTCTCAGATGGTAGCCATTGTGGATCGATATCGAAAAAAGTAAATAGATTCTTCATGTAAATACTGTCAGTGGTTTGGATGATACAAGCAGCCGTAACCGGGGTAGTATAGTATCAATAAAAATAGAATATTTTTTCCCAAGGGGGTCAATTTTGTTTTACACAAAATCGACCCCCTTGGTCTTAGAATCCTTCTATTTACGACGATATAAGTTAATTCATTTGGATACTACATTTGCCAAATTCTGAATTTCTTTTAAAATGCTTATACAGAGAGCTTTGTCGGATACCAACTTCTGTGGCAATATCCCGTACGGTAACGCCGTCGTATCCTTTGTCTGCAAATAGCTTCAGGGCTTCCAGCAAAATTAGTTCATTTGGATTCCTTTTCGCCATGAGGATTCCTCCTTTCCGTGAAATCAAATCGTACTGGGCCGGTACAGTACACCCAGATACGGAAATTTTCCAGAAACACCATTTGACTGATGCTCAAGATCGCGATGATGTGAAAAATGATTTGCCTGTACAGGGGATTGAATATGAAAAGGATATCAATAATATATAGCAATAATTATCATAAAAAGACAATGGACTAAATACTGCCCACTGAAAAAAGCCCTATTTTTGTACTGCTGTCAACGGTATGGACAATAGAATTGGAATACCTATATCGTATATTCGCGTAATATCAGAATATACCATGCAACAGAATGAACAGTAAAATTGCCGTTCCCCACTTTTGAAAAGGCTGCACTTTTCCATTAATGAAG
The DNA here is from genome assembly GCA_934717555.1 of uncultured Clostridium sp. GTDB lineage: Bacteria > Bacillota > Clostridia > Oscillospirales > Acutalibacteraceae > CAJFUH01. The sequence continues at coordinate 2,888 of CAKUYY010000075.1, read as the reverse complement.
TGCTACTGGTTGTAATGGGATTACTAAAGTAAATCTTTATCATAACAATTCCCGTTCTCTCAAAAAAGCTAATAATTGTTCACTTTTTATTTTAGCTAATATTTGTTCGCTTGCCAGGCCTTAATACAAGATCAAGGCCGTTGTTTGCTGCATCCTGCTGGATTTTTTGGTTTTTTATGAAGAAGTGGGTTAACCAGTAATTTTCTAAATGGAAAGAGAAATGAAAGACAGGGAAAGCAAAATTATTATATAACAAAAATCCCCGGACGTAGCTTATACGTCGAGGCCCTTATCATGAGAAGTATTTAATTGAAAAAATACCCGCCCGAAGAGTGGGTGAAAAATTTAAAAATAAAAGAAACCTGCGGTGAGCAAATCACGCACCGCAGGTATGATTTTGGATTATAGAATTATGCCTATTGGGACGCAAGAAAAAAGCTGCAAAAACCAAACGTGGTTTACGCGTTGAGGTTCTCAACTGGGAAGTGTTGATAAATTATAGGTACCCACATTGAACGCGAGAACTAATCCACAAAAAAGAAAAGAGCCTCAAACACAACTTATGCGTCGAGGCTTTTAACTGGTAAGCGTTGACAAAGAAAATACCCGCCATAAACGCGGGCAGAAAACTTAATAATAAAAAACCTGCGGTGCACGATTTGCTCACCGCAGGTGTGGTGCGGATAACAGGACTTGAACCTGCATGAAATTGCTTTCATATGGACCTGAACCATACGCGTCTGCCAATTCCGCCATATCCGCTTATTTTATTTATCGCCTTTAAGCGACGTTCTATATTATAACTTGACAAAAAATAAAAGTCAACTCTTTTTTGAAAAGATTTGAAAAAATAAATGGTATTGTGATGATAGAGAACCCTGTTCCCAAGTTTTTTTACTTCAAAAACATTTCAAGAGAAGAATTACTCAACTGAAAAATAGATGTTCTATTAAAATCTTACAGCCAATTAAAATGAGGACAATGCCGCCCAGGAGTTCGGCCTTGGAAGAAAAGATTGTACCAAATTTTTTACCAATATAAACACCGCCCAGACAGATGCAGAAAGTAATAGCCCCAATAATAGAGACAGCCAAGCCCATCAAAGCGGCGGTAGAAGCTCCCACAGCGGAGGGTAAAATAATACCAGTGGCCAAGGCATCAATGCTAGTTGCGATGGACATCACCAACAACAGCCGGAAGCGAATGGGAGTACGGGATTGACATTCCACTACTTCATTTCGTTCTTTCCAGGCGTCATAGATCATTTTTCCACCGATATATCCCAGCAGAACAAAGGCAATCCAATGATCCAACTGCTGAATCAATCCTTCTCCGGCCTTTCCAATCAACCAGCCCAAAATAGGCATCACTGCCTGAAATACCCCAAAACAGCAGGCAATCTTGAAAGCATGGGAAAATTTTAATCCTTTGGTAACGGCGCCATTGGTAATGGAAACAGCAAAGGCATCCATTGATAAACCGATTGCAATACCCAAAAGTGAAAAGTAATCCATGAATGTGCCCCCCTTAACATAACAAACAGCAAAGTCTCTTATCTATATGAAAATAATCTTCAAAAAATTATTTCTTGCTTTTCTAAGATAGTAAAAAAGAGAGGCAGTGTCAAGGGAAGAGTGTAAAAAAACAAAACCTTACAGAAAATATGTTTTTTTTCAGAAAACCAAGAATTTATTTGCCAATTTTTTAGGGAAATGATAGAATAAAACGGAAAGAATTGAAAAAAGGGATGGTACAATGATAGCTGTCATCGATTATGGGGCGGGAAATTTGCAGAGTGTCTGCAAAGCCCTGCAATATATAGGCTGTGAGAGCTGTGTGGTCGACAGCCGGGAAGCGCTGTTTCGTGCAGATGGGGCAATTCTTCCAGGAGTAGGGTCGTTTGCCGACGCTATGGACTGTCTGGAGCAATCCGGAATGAAAGAGGCGATTCTTGCATATCTCCAATTAGGAAGGCCTTTCCTAGGAATTTGCCTGGGACTGCAATTGCTGTTTGAGGGAAGCGAAGAAAGCCCAGGCGTCAAAGGGTTAGGAGTATTCAAGGGGAGTATTGCCCGAATCCCCTCAGGCAAAGGATTGAAAATTCCGCATATTGGATGGAATTCTTTACACTTTTGCAGACAATCCCCCTTGTTCCAGGGAATCGATGAGCAGGCATATGTTTATTTTGTCCATTCCTATTATTTAAAAGCGCAAGATCGGCAGATTGTAACATCCCAGACAGAATATGGAGTAACCATAGATGCTTCTGTTGCACAGGGTAATCTGTATGCGACACAATTCCACCCGGAAAAAAGTGGAGCGGTGGGGTTGCAGATGCTTCGTAATTTTGCAGCACAGGTAGATCAATATACAATAGAATCCGGCGGATCTTTGGACAGAAAGGAGGGCTAACCGTCATGCACGCAAAACGTATTATCCCTTGCTTAGACGTAAAAAATGGCAGAGTAGTAAAAGGGACCAGCTTTGTCAATCTCAGGGACGCCGGAGACCCGGTGGAAGCTGCTGTAGCGTACGATCAGCAGGGAGCAGATGAACTGGTGTTACTGGATATAACCGCTTCTTCTGATGCCAGAAACATTATGTTGGATATTGTCAGTGCAGTAGCGCAACGTATCTTTATCCCCTTTACCGTAGGAGGGGGAATCCGGACGGTGGAAGATTTTACCCAGTTGTTGCGGGCAGGGGCGGACAAGGTTTCTGTGAACTCCGCGGCAATTCGCCGGCCCGATATTATCAATGAAGCGGCTTATAAGTTTGGAAGCCAGTGCGTGGTGGTTGCGATCGATGCCAAGAAAAGGGCAGAAAGTGGCTGGGAAGTCTATATCAATGGGGGGCGTATTCCCATGGAGATGGATGTGATAGAATGG
>CAKUYY010000074.1 GCA_934717555.1 uncultured Clostridium sp. | reverse complement strand
TTGTCCAGATGTACTAACTGTCTGTGTTGCTACGTTGGAAATACTTTGTACTGTACCGTAATATTCTCCCTCAAATCCGATTCCTGTAATAGTAGCTTTTTGTCCTATTTGTACCATAGAAATTTGTGATTCATTTACAGATAAGCGAACCTGCATTTGATTTTCATTTGAAATTACCATGACAGGCTGATCTGTATTTGTGATAGTATTCCCTTGTATATTGATTTCCGAAATAATTCCAGAGATTGGGGCAGTAATTGTTTCAACCTCTTCTCCCCTATTTTTTTCATTTATAGAAGAAGACTTTTCTTGATTAAAACTATCAACATACTGTTGATATACTTGAGCCGCTTGTTCATCACTAAGCCCTGTCATATTTGAAAAATCTGATAAGGATACCGACTGTGGAAGAGAACTAGTACCAGAAATCCCTCCAGTTTTTACTCGAATCAACTCTTCTCCCTCTTGTACTTTATCCCCCACTTCTACAAAAACTTCCTCAGCTATAGCTGATTGTGAAAGGTAGACATTCTTTTTATTAGATAATTCTAATTTTCCCGAACAAGTAATACTATTTTGGACTTCTTGTTCTGAAAGGATTAATACATCTACAGCTTTTACCTGACCTTTTATGATATTTCCTCCAAAATATATTGTAAGTATAACAACTAAGGTAATTAACACTAGAACATAATATTTTTTCATGAATCAGTCCCCCTATCTTGATTTATTCTTTGATTGGGAGAAGGAATTTATGAATAATATTTTTTGTATCTTTTACGAATAAATTTAGCAATAAATAAGAAGCTATGTGTGAAGAGGTGGTAGCATGAATTTAATACCATGCAAAGATAATTGTGTTTATCAAAAGGACGGATATTGTACATTAAATACCCCTACAGTGGTTACCAACCACTTAGGCGGCTGTGTCCATTACGTAAAACAAAATTTAAATCAACAAATTAATGCATCAAAAGCCTCCCTCAATTCACGTACACCAATTAATTGAATATTCAATTGAGGAATAATAGAAGATAAAGCTTTTACATTATGATAAGGTAAGATACAATGACGAAATCCCAAACGGTCGGCCTCCATCACTCGGGCTTGTACATGATTAACAGAACGAATTTCTCCAGCTAGTCCAATCTCTCCAAAGGCTAAAGCATCATCTTTAATAGGAATCTCTTTCAAGCTGCTTACTAGTGCCATGGCAACTGCTAAATCAGCGGCAGGCTCATCTAGCCGTAACCCGCCTACGACATTCAAATAGGCATCTAAATTGGAAAAGAAATAGCCTGCTCTTTTTTCTAATACCGCTAACAATAAGGACATACGGTTATAGTCAAAACCCGTAGACATCCGCCTGGGATTTCCGAACCCAGAAGAGGTAGCGAGTCCTTGAACTTCCGCTAAAATGGGACGGGAACCCTCCATGATACAAGCTACACAAGTTCCCGGAACCTTTGTAGGACGTCCAGATAATAACATCAAGGAAGGATTTTCAACTTCTTGCAATCCATTCTCATTCATTTCAAATACACCAATTTCGTTGGTAGAACCATATCGATTTTTCACAGCCCGTAAAATCCGATATGACATTTGACGATCTCCCTCAAAATACAGAACTGCATCTACAATATGTTCTAGTACTTTAGGTCCCGCAATTGCTCCATCTTTATTGACGTGTCCTATTATCAAAATCGGAATATCTAACGATTTTGCCAGATGCATAAAGGCATTGGTACATTCCCTTACCTGTGTAATACTGCCTGGAGAGGAAGATAACCCAGGATGATTCATTGTCTGTATAGAATCAATAATAACTAACTCTGGTTTATCACTATGAATCTGTTCTATAATCATTTCCACATCTGTTTCTGTCATAATATAAAGATTATTGCTGTTTACTCCAAGCCTAGATGCCCGTAATTTTAACTGTCTTCTGGATTCCTCCCCAGATACATATAAAATTTTTAATTGTCTGCCTATATATTCACAAGTTTGTAAAAGAATGGTTGATTTCCCAATTCCAGGATCTCCTCCCAGTAAAACCAATGATCCCTTTACTATTCCACCTCCTAAAACACGATCAAATTCTTTTAATCCTGTATGATACCTCGACTCATCTGTAGTATCAATTTCATTAATTTTAAAAGGACGTATCATTTCTCTGTGTAACATTCTTTGCGTTGCAGTTCCCTTTTGAGAGACTTCTCTAATTTCCTCATTCATGGTATTCCATTGTCCACAGCCAGGACATTTCCCATACCATTTAGCTGATTCAAAACCACATTCACTACATATATAAAGAGTTTTGCTTTTTCCCGCCATTTTTATTCCTCATTTCTTTTTTAGCTCTACAAAAATTATAACTTAGTCTAGGAAAGAACACAAGGTAAGAAATATTTCTTCTCTTGCTAAACTAATGTAGTATATTAAGCTTTCTTTCTCCAATAATCTAAAATTCCACAGTAAATAGAAAAAGCTATCTTTTGTTGATATTCTTTTTGAGCAAGGAGTTCCGATTCTTGTGGATTAGACAGAAAACCACATTCTACAAGTACAGATGGTCTTTGGGCGTTCCAAAGAAGGTAAATAGAACTATTGGCAGGTTTTATCTCTCTAGTATTATTAGGTTGAATGAATCCTACAACAGATTCTTTTAAACATTCTGCTAATATCTTACTTTCGGGATGATTGGTCGAAAAAAACATCTGGGCACCACTATATCTGGAGTCAGAAAATTGATTCTGATGAATACTAATAAAAAGACAATCTTCAAAGGAGTGAACTATCTTTAAGCGGTTGTGAAGATCGGAAACTTTTCTTTCTCGAATGGTGTCAGCAGAAGGATCATGAATAGAGCAATCATCCTCTCTTGTCATAATCACTCTAAATCCAGCGGAAGAAAGCATTTGCTGTAAATCTTTTACAATCGCTAAATTAATATCTTTTTCTTGTAATCCAGATTTACTTACTGCTCCTCCATCTTCTCCCCCATGACCTGCATCCAAGACAATAGTAGGAAGGTATTCCCCTAACTCTGTAGAAGCTGTACGATCAACCTTTTTAGAAGCGGATAACAACAAAAATAAAATACTAATAAATAAAATAATACAAATAATAAAAAAGATAACTTTCTTCCATCTTATATTCCATCTAACAACCAATTCTATCACCCCTTCAAATCCTATGCAAAAGATCAAGCACTCATGATAATTTAGAAGAAATAAAAATTAAAAAATCGTACTTGCTTTTTATTATAAACTAGGTTATAATATATAAAAATGCGGATATGGCGGAATTGGCAGACGCGCTAGATTTAGGTTCTAGTGGGCTTTCCCGTGCAGGTTCAAGTCCTGTTATCCGCACCACACCTGCGGTGAGCAAGTCGCGCATCGCAGGTTTTCTTTTTTATCAGCTTTTGTGCCCGCGTTTTCAGCGGGCATCTATTTTGTAGCATAAACCCAAGTAAACAGAGGTCGAAATTTGGAACTCATAAATGAGATATCCGAAATTCCGACCTCTGTGTTTTATGCTGCAATCCCTGTGTTTAATAAGGAGATGGGAGTGCTTGCAACTGTTCTTTATGCTTTTTACTATGACTACCGTTTAGATACCTGTAGAAGCACGAAGTTCTATTTCATAGTTTATTTGAGAATGAATCCAATATAGTTGGCGGTGTAATTGTTTTAGCTGCTATTATTCTTATTTTAGTTTTATCATTGGAATCCAAGTTTCTCTTTTTAAATATATGTTGTTTATTCTAGTTCAAAAGCACCGGTATATAATTGATAATATTTTCCTTTTTCCGCTAAGAGTTTTTCATGATTTCCACGTTCGATAATACGACCATTCTCCAGTACCATAATAACATCTGAATTCTTAACGGTAGAAAGGCGATGCGCAATGACAAAAACAGTACGTCCCTTCATCAAAGCGTCCATACCACGTTGAACAATAGCTTCTGTACGGGTATCAATAGAACTAGTAGCTTCATCAAGGATCATAACGGGCGGATCAGCAACAGCAGCCCGTGCAATCGCTAATAATTGACATTGTCCTTGGGATAGATTAGAACCATTTCCAGAAAGTTGGGTATCGTAACCATTGGGGAGGCGGATAATAAAATCATGAGCTCCTACTAATTTTGCAGCGTCGATACATTCTTCATCGGTAGCATCCAATCTACCATATCGAATGTTATCCATAACTGTACCGGTAAACAGGTTAGTATCTTGCAACACAATGCCCATGCTACGACGAAGGTCGGCTTTTTTGATCTTATTAATATTAATACCGTCATAGCGGATTTTTCCATCCGCAATATCATAAAAACGGTTGATCAAATTGGTGATGGTCGTCTTTCCAGCACCGGTAGCACCTACAAAGGCCACTTTTTGTCCAGGCTCTGCGTAAATTGTAATATTATGTAATACAGTTTTTTCTGGGGTATAACCGAAGTCCACATCAAAGAGCTCTACCCGTCCCATAAGCTTGGTGTATGAAACAGAACCATCAGCGCTGTGAGGATGTTTCCAAGCCCATAGATGAGTACGTTCTTTACATTCTACCAATTTGCCATCCTGCTCTTTGACGTTTACCAATGTTACATAGCCGTCATCATCTTCTGGTTGCTGGTCACAAAGGGCAAAAATACGTTCTGCACCCGCAAGCCCCATAACAACGGCGTTGATCTGTTGAGAAACTTGGGTAATACTGCCAGCAAACTGTTTAGTCATATTCAAAAAAGGAACAGCGATACTGATACTGAAGGCCAAACCGGAAAAGCTGAGATTTGGAGCTCCTGATAATAGTAACAAACCGCCAGCTAAAGCCACAAATACGTAAAGGACATTCCCAATGTTATTCAGAATAGGAGCCAACATATTGGCGTACCGGTTGGCATGCCGGGAATTCTCAAAAAGAATGTCGTTAACCTTATCAAAATCAATTTCTGTTTCCTCTTCATGGCAAAAAACTTTTACCACTTTTTGGCCGTTCATAGCTTCTTCAATAAAACCTTCTACTTTGCCTAAACTTTGCTGTTGTTTGATAAAATAACGGGCAGAATTCCCACCAATTTTTTTAGTGATCAACGTCATCAGAATAATACCGATTACAACCACCAGCATAAGCCACACACTATAATACAGCATGATGCTGAAAATAGTAAGGACTGTAATGATAGAGATCAGTAGCTGCGGAAAGCTTTGGGAGATCATCTGACGTAATGTGTCGATATCATTGGTATAATAACTCATGATATCCCCATGGTTATTGGTATCAAAAAAACGGATAGGCAGATTCTGCATCCCATTGAACATTTTAACACGGAGTTTTTTGAGGGTTCCCTGTGAGATTACCGCCATCATACGAGTAAAAGCGAAAGCGGAAACCAAAGCAAAAACATAAAATCCTATCAATAAACCTACATAAGGAAGAATTGTTTTGGATGCGGAAGCCCAATCTCCAGTCTGCCAGGTTTTTTCCACTTCTGCGATGATATTCTGCATAAAGATGGAAGGCATAGAACTAACTACAGCGCTAAAGATGATACAAATCAAGACGACGGGAAGAGCCACCGGATAAAACTGGAAGACAGTTTTAAATAGACGAAGAAGAGTTTTCTGCTTCTTAGTTTTTTTCTGATTATGCATTCTGATCACCCGCCTTGTTTTGAGAAGTATAAACTTCCCGATATATTTTATTTTCTTTTAAAAGCTGTTTGTGAGTACCAATGGCATTGATAGAACCATTTTCCATGACAATAATACGGTCCGCATCTTCCACAGAAGAAGTACGTTGTGCAATAATGATTTTAGTCGTTTCCGGAATATAAGAGCGGAATGCTTGTCGAATCAAAGCATCCGTTTTGGTATCTACGGCACTGGTGGAATCATCCAAAATCAAGATTTTCGGTTTTTTGAGGAGTGCCCGGGCGATACAAAGCCTCTGCTTCTGTCCACCAGAAACATTACTACCTCCTTGTTCAATATAAGTATCATATCCCTGCGGGAATTTAGAGATAAATTCATCTGCCTGAGCCAATCGACAAGCCTCGATTAATTCCTCATCGGTAGCCTCTTTATTCCCCCAACGAAGATTTTCTTTGATCGTTCCAGAGAACAGTACATTTTTTTGAAGTACTACGGCCACTTGATTTCTTAAAGCCTCAATATCATACTTCCGGACGTCTACACCACCGACTTTGACAGAGCCTTCTGTGGCATCATAAAGACGGGGGATCAACTGGATCAAAGAAGATTTAGAGGAACCAGTTCCTCCGATAACACCGATCGTTTCGCCAGTTTTAATATGTAGATCAATATTGGATAAAGCCATTCTCTTAGCTTTTTGGGAATATTTAAAGCTGACATGATCGAAATCGATGGAACCATCCTTGACTTCAGTCAAAGCATTTTCCGGACTGGTCAAGG
>CAKUYY010000073.1 GCA_934717555.1 uncultured Clostridium sp. | reverse complement strand
ACCATGGGATCACCCAGATCGTCATCTTTGTAGCTGAATTCCAATACAGGAATTCCCATGGGAGTACCTTCTTCCAGGCCCAATCTTTTGGAAAGGCTTCCGGCTGCTTTATTGCGTACAATCACTTCCAGGGGAACAATTGTCACTTTTTTTACCACAGTATCACGATCGTTAAGTTCTTCTACATAATGGGTCTGAATCCCTTGCTTTTCCAAAAGCTGGAACAGGTAGTTAGACATTCTGTTATTGACAACGCCTTTTCCCACAATGGTACCTTTCTTCAAACCATTGAAAGCTGTCGCGTCATCCTTATAAGAAACAATGCATAATCCCTCATCGTCAGTTGCATAAACCTTTTTGGCTTTTCCTTCGTAAAGCAATTCTTTTTTCTGCATAGTTTAATGCCTCCCATTTCAGTCAAAGTGAACTTGACCCAATTCTTCTTTTTTATTATACCCCGATCCGATAATGATGGCAATATGCGTCTCTTTGGTTATCAATTTTCCGTAGTTAACCATAAAAAACATGTCGATTTTTCCTCTATTTTTTAGATATCTTGCCAACCCTCTTTGATTTTTTATTTTAAATTTTTTCATCTATTTCCTTATTCCCTGGAAAAATTATAAAAAAATAGTTTTTATCAATAGAGGCGCCCGGAGGAAATTCCCCTGAGCGCCTCTATTGGCAAAATCACCATTATGCTATAACTTTTTATAAAACCATTCTAAATGCTCCAAATCACGCCGGCATCCGGGTAAAATCTACCGAAAGCTGTAAATCTTCTATGGAAATCTTTTCAATAAACCCATCCTGATTATCCACTGTTATTGTAAAGCGGCCGGATTCACTTTCCCCTGAATAAACGGTTTTTCCATCCTCTTGGGATTGTATCTGTAACCCCTCCATCCTCTCACAAGATTTCAGCACATTCATAATGGCCGAAGCGAAGGAGGTACTGGGCAAAAACGGCGTACCCGCCTCGCACGCCAAGCCATGGTAGGACAGACCGTATCCATTGCCTTTCCACTCAAAACACAGTCCCTCAAGCGACGCGGGCTGCGTCACGGAAATTACCCCTACCCCTTCCGGATTACGCACAACCGTACAGGAAAGGCTGCTTTCCCCCTGCGTCACCTGGGCGGAAGCGCTGACACTGGCCATTATTTGATCCGGTGGCTGTTCCTCTTTCTTGTTGCAGGACACCATAAAAAGCAGGGTAATGCCTGCCAAGACCAATACACACAGAAATTTCCGCACGTTCATCACACCCCTGCCGAACGCATCCCTTTATCAAGCGGAATCAGCGTCCAAATTCCAAAAACAGCGCAGGAAGCTCCTGAATCATATCCGTTGGTAACATCCCCATCTGAGAAAGCTTAGCGGCGCACCGATCCCCCGCCAAGCCATGCAGGTAAACACCGCACATCGCCGCTTTTTCCGGCGCAATCCCCTGCGCCAAAAACGCCCCTATCATGCCGGCAAGCACATCGCCGCTCCCTCCCCGGGCCATGCCGGGATTGCCAGTACGGTTGACAAATACCCTTCCATCCGGCAAAGCAACCAAAGTGTTAGCCCCTTTCAAAACAACAACAGCCTGAAAATCTACTGCAAATTGCTGGGCGCTAGCATACCGGTTTGCCTGCACTTGCGCTGTGGTAATCCGCAAAAGGCGGGCCATCTCTCCAGGATGCGGCGTTAAAATAACCGGAGCTTTCGCTGTTTTTATACTATCTATATGGGAACAAACAGCATTTATGCCATCTGCATCTAAAACTATCGGAATTTTTGTTTCTGCGAGCAACGCCTGTACCAGTTGTTCAGTATCCACATTGCAGCCCAGACCACACCCGATCAAGCAGGCGGATGCTCCAGACAAAGCGGATAACAAGTCTGCCTTGCATTGCCGGGAAAGGGTACCCTGCCGGTTCTCGTATAGAAGCGTAAAAACTGGTTCTGTGAGCGCTCCAGCCAAAATCGGATAAATACTTTGCGGAATGGCCAGCTTGAGCAGCCCTACTCCGGAACGCAACGCCGCCCGTCCGCTCATAATGGCCGCCCCCGCCATTCCCCTGCTGCCGCAAACGCTAAGCAGGGTGCCATAGGTACCTTTATGAGAGCTGGCCTCCCGTTCTGGCAAAATATCAGCGACCCGGTCCCTGTCAATTTCTTTCATCACACAGGAGCTTTCCTCTAAAAGCCTTTCCGGGATGCCTACCGGGACTGTCTCTACACGGCCGCAGAAATCAGCGGAAGGGTACAGCACATGGGCTGGTTTCAAAGAAGTAAATGTAATGGTAATATCCGCCCGGATACAGCTTCCCTCAATTTTTCCAGAATCTCCCTGCGCCCCGCTGGGCAAATCAATGGCAAATACCTGTGCTTGAGATTGATTGATAGCCTCAACCAACGGAATAAACGCTTCCCGGATACTGCCGCGAAAGCCTATCCCATAAATTGCATCCACTGCTACATCAGCCTGAGCCAGACGGGAAAGAACAGCTTTGTCCTGGAACGGAAGGATCTCTACCCCTTTCATCAGGGCGAACATATGGGAAGCGTCCGGGGTAGTCGGGTTTCCTTCCATCAAAACCACCGTTACATGGCTTCCCCACTCCTCCAGACAGCGGGCAATGACAAAGCCGTCGCCCCCATTGTTGCCTTTTCCACAGAAGATAACAGCTTTTTCTATTGAGCCATTCTCCCGGATCACTCGGGCGGCCTGTGTCCCTGCCTGTTCCATCAGCCCTAGATAAGTCTGCCCTTGTTCTACTGATACCCGTTCCAATTCTCTCATTTGCTGACAGCTCAATACTTTCATACTATTCCCTCCACATAGGCCACTACCACCACCGAAGCATATACCCTAGTATGGGTAGCGCTGACGGAAAGTTTATAATTCTTCTTTTGAACCAATTCCAAAGCTCCATGATGCAGCTGAAAATAGGGCTGGCCATCGGTATTGCGTAAGAGTTCCACATCCCGAAGCTGAAAGCCCCGCACCCCGGTCCCCATCGCCTTGGCAAATGCTTCTTTTGCGGCAAAGCTTACCGCTACACTCTGCGGGACAAACCCCCGCTTTTCCAACTGCATATACTCTTCTGATCCCAAAATTTTCTTACAGAAACGGGGATTTTTCATACTCCTGCGAATCCGGTGGATTTCTACCAGATCAATGCCGGTTGAAAGCATATTTCCCAAAGGCATCCAGAGCCACCTGCCTTTTTAAAAACGGTTTGATCGCTTCCAGCGTACGGTCGTTGGGAGAAAAAACCAGCAACACATGGCCATGTACACGATGATGAAAAGTAATATACCAGGCATCGGTATCATTGGCATCCCTGGCGGCTATCATCCGCTGATCATAAGATTTGCTTATGTGTTCAGAAACCCGGTATTTCCCCATAGCCTCCACATCCTTTGCGTCAATGGAGACCACGCGTTTTCTTCTACGGCGGGCGATAATCTTATCTACGGTAATGTCTCCGTTGGTAATCGCATATTCAAATTCCAGGTTCATATTGGTGATGAGCCAATAGGCGCCAAAAATAGCGCCCGCCACCAGAACCAGGGTAAACGCCATCAAATACTGGGAAAACAAAAAAATAAAAAAGCAGACTACAACCGCTGCCACCGCGATGCCTACCGCCATTATCTTTTCCTTGGATTCCATTTTCTTTTTTACAATCTGTTCCACAAAAATATCCATGAACATGTTCCTCCGCATTTTAAAATTATAGTTATTATATCATAAAATTACACCATTTACAATTCTACATCTTTCTTCCGAAGTGGAGAAGATTCCAACTCTTTTCCAGTCTTTCTCCGCAAAGCCTTGCATTTTGCCTTTTTTCATGCTATTATAAAATACATTCATAACGCTATGAAAAAGGAAGTAGCAGGACCAAATCCCAGTGGAAAGAGACAGCGTGTCCCGGCTGAAAGCACGCTGACGTCTGGCGGGACTGTGAAGTTCCCTTTGGAGCGGTGCGGCTGAACTTTGGATTTAGTAGGCTGCAACGGACTGGCCCCGTTATCAGCTAGAAGAGTGTTTGCTCTGTGCAAAAAATAGGGTGGTACCGCGGAGGCGCGCCTTCGTCCCTTGTGTAACGAGAGGGATGGCGGCGCTTTTTTTTGCGTCCATTTCTCTGTAATCCCTGAAAGAAGGGTTATTGTCAATAATAAATTTAATGAGGTGAATTTGGATGAAAAAGCAGTTGGAAGATATTCGGGAAAAAGCTGTCCACGCCCTGTCAGAAGCGAAATTGCAGCAGGATATTGAAGCTCTGCGCGTTCAATTTCTGGGAAAAAAAGGGGAACTGACTTCCATACTCAAACAAATGGGAAAACTGTCCCCGGAAGAGCGCCCTGTCATTGGGCAATTAGCCAATGAGGTGCGTTCCTTTATTGAAGGAATCATTGAAAAAAGGGTCTCCGAGCTCAAAGCGGAGGAAACCCGCCGCCGCCTGGAAGAAGAAACCGTAGACGTCACATTGCCCGGCACGGTAAAAAAACTGGGTTGCAAGCATCCTCTCAGCCTGGTGTTGGATGAGATCAAGGAAATCTTTGTGGGGATGGGTTTTGATATTGTAGACGGTCCGGAAGTGGAATATGACTACTACATTTTTGAGGCGTTAAATATCCCCAAGGATCACCCAGCCCGCGATACACAGGATACTTTCTATATCAATGACAACATTCTGTTGCGTACACAGACTTCTCCTGTACAGATCCGGGTCATGGAAAAGAAAGCACCGCCAATCCGGATCATTTCCCCCGGCCGTGTTTACCGTTCCGACGCGGTAGACGCCACCCATTCCCCGCTTTTCCATCAAATTGAAGGTTTGGTGGTGGATAAAGGCATTACATTTGCCGACTTAAAAGGTACTTTGGAAGCTTTTGTCAAATGCCTTTATGGGGAAGATTCCGTGGTACGGTTCCGTCCCCACCATTTCCCCTTTACTGAACCTTCCGCTGAAGTAGACGTACAGTGCTTCAGCTGCCACGGAAAAGGCTGCCGCCTGTGCAAAGGCGAAGGCTGGATTGAAATCCTGGGCTGCGGAATGGTACATCCCAAAGTGTTGCAAAACTGCAACATCGATCCTGAAGTATACAGCGGGTTTGCCTTTGGGATGGGCTTGGAACGAGTGGTTATGCGCCGTTATAACATCGATGACCTGCGTCTGTTCTATGAAAACGACGTGCGGTTCTTACATCAATTCTAGGAGGTGCCTTGATTATGAATCTTTCTATGAGATGGTTATCTGAGTTTGTTACTCTGGACGATATGACGCCGCGGGCCTTTGCTGAATCTATGACCATGAGAGGTTCCAAAGTGGAAGGCTGGGAAGTGGAAGGCGAAGAGATCCACAACGTTGTGGTAGGAAAAATCCTATCCCTGGAACGGCATCCGGACTCCGATCACTTGTGGATCTGCCAGGTAGATGTGGGCGCGGAAACGCCTGTGCAAATTGTCACCGGCGCCCAAAACCTGCACGAGGGGGATTATGTTCCTGCGGCCCTTCATAATTCCAATCTCCCCGGCGGCAAAAAGATCAAAAAAGGGAAATTAAGTGGCGTGGAAAGAAACGGTATGCTGTGCTCTCTGGGAGAACTGGGACTGACGGTCCATGATTTCCCCAACGCCATTGAAGATGGTATCTTTGTGTTGGGAGACGACTGCGACCGTACCCCGGGAAAGGGTATATGCGAAGCCATCGGGCTAAACGATACAAAAGTAGAATTTGAAATTACTTCTAACCGGCCGGACTGTTTTTCTGTGATTGGCCTTGCCCGGGAAGCGGCGGCCACATTCCAGAAGCCTCTGCGCCTGCATACCCCGGAAGTCAAAGCAGGGCATGGCGATTGCTCCTCCCTCCTGGATGTCCAGATTGAGGAAGAGAAACTGTGCCAGGTATACAGCGCCCGTATTGTAAAAAATGTCCGCGTCAAGCCCTCCCCACGCTGGATGAGAGAGAGACTGCGCGCTATGGGGGTGCGGCCCATCAACAATATCGTAGATATCACAAACTATGTCATGCTGGAGTACGGCCAGCCTATGCATGCCTTTGATTTACGGTACATCGAAGACAGCAAGATCCGCGTCCGCCGCGCCAAAGATGGGGAAACCATCACTACATTAGACGGCGTGGAACGCAAATTGACACCCAATCAGCTCGTGATTGCCGACGCCAAGAAACCTGTGGCAATCGCCGGCGTGATGGGCGGCGAATACAGCGGTATTATGGATGATACCACCACCATTGTCTTTGAATCTGCTAACTTCCTGGGCAGTTCCGTCCGTGTTACCGCCAGGGACCAAGGTATGCGTACCGATGCTTCCGCACGTTATGAAAAAGGGCTGGACCCCAATAATTGCCTTCCAGCGTTGCAGCGCGCCTGCGAGCTGGTGGAAATGCTGGACGCCGGCGACGTCATGGACGGTATTATCATAGAC
>CAKUYY010000072.1 GCA_934717555.1 uncultured Clostridium sp. | reverse complement strand
ATGGATTTTGAAGCTTTGGTGACCAAATGGTGCCCAGATTTCTTGTGATGATATAATACAGTACGGACAGATATAAGAAAAAACATACTATGCGAGGGCGAAAGCACTCGTTGCTTTCGCCCTCTTGTCTGCCATATAAGCAGGGACAGATGCACTTGTCAACGGTGGGCAAAGCCCATTCATCTTGACCGTTGACGAGGACGGCTGATTCTGCTACTTTATGCAAACGAAGGAGGATAGAAAATTTATATATGGATGCTATAATTTAAGCAGACAAATTAACAAACTGGAATTTGTGAGGTAAAAAAATGTATGAGATACGAAAAATATATAGCAATGAAGTAACGGAAGCCCTTGCTTTGGCATTAGAAGTGTTTTTGCAGTTTGAAGCACCAGACTATAAACCAGAGGGGATTGACACATTCAAGCGAGATATAGTTGAAAATGTTGAATTTATTTCAAAATGTCAACAAGGTATCTGCCCAATATATGCAGCATTTGATAAAGGGAAAATGATTGGAATTATAGGTATGTGTTCAAGCAGAACACATATCAACTTAGTGTTCACCAAGAAAGAATATCATCGTCAAGGAGTAGCTACTTCAATTTTTCAGTATCTTTTATCAGATGTTTTGAAAGATAACCCAGAAACGCAGGAGATTACTTTAAATTCGTCACCATATGGTAAGTCATTTTATCTTCATATAGGATTTAAGCCGCAATCTGATGAGCAAGAAATAGACGGAATAAGGTTTACTCCTATGAAGTACACAATATGATAAATTCCAGTTTGTGTAAGGGTTTGGACTGTTATCAACGAGTGATTTTTACGGAAAGGGTACCCCTTTCCTATGCTTGCTACGGAACTTTTCACAAAGGCATAGAAGGGAAAGGATAATCTGAACAGGTAGCAACTTGCTTTGAACTGTTACGCAGTTAAAGAATGTTTTTGAGGAAAAAGGTATAAACACCTTCCCCATCAGTTTTAGTGCCTATAATGCCTTTTCTGCAAGGAATATAAAAACTCTAATGCGTAACATAAAGGTGTAAAACAAGGTTGTCCTAAATTGCCTTTGTGGGCGTGATAACATCGCCCAATGCTGTCTTATTTATGGTGCTAAAATGGTGCCCAACTTTACAAAAACAACTTATACGGCGATATGAAAAGATACAAGCGAAAATGGGGAAACCGTTGATAATACTGGCTTTTTTCTCGCTTCAATAAACACTTACAAGAAGTTATAAGATGATTTTCATCTATAAAAAATAGATTTTGGATAAAGCAAAGAACTCTATAAAAATGGTCAAGCCATTTCTATAGAGTTCTTCATTTTTGTCGGATCAATCTTCCGATTATGGTATTCTCTTCAACATTTTCTCCCAGATATTTCTGATCCTGATTCACAAATTCTCTGGAAAGCCCTGAAGGACAATTTCACATATCCCCTCTCAGTCCAAGACATCGGAAATAATCTATCCTTTTATTTTTATGGTTCCTCTGCTGCTTCCTGACAGACGTCCTCTCCATCTTTGGGGATGGATTCCCGACAAATCACCGGATGGCTGTCCACATGATTTGCAGCAGGCCCGGGGATGGGCAACAAATTTTCCCTTCCTCCCCCGCTGGGCAATTCCTCTTCCGCTTCTGCACATTCGCTGTTCTCCTGCACACTTCCCGGAGCAATACTGGTATATTGATAGCTTTCCTCTGAAAGGGGCAAGTGGTGGGCTTCATAGAATCTCTCCTTGATTCCTTTTAGTTTTCCGACGTAGTGGTCCAGAGAATCATACAAGGCATTCAATCTATCTTCTGCTGTTTCTGTCCCAATATGAATATCCTCCCGAATTTTTCCTACATCCGACCGGAATAAAGAAATTTCTTCTACTACATCATCCACAACACTAATCGCATCCATAGACTGCTCTTTGGCAGTTTCTACCATATGGTAGGCTTCCGCCTCTGCTTTCATGCGGATTCTTTTTAAATTTCCTTGTAGTTCATCATACTTTTGATTCTTTACAGATAATTCCTCAACCTGTTTCTGCATTTTTTTCTTCTGAGCCAAATACCGTTCTATTTCCCGTTTACATGCCGCAAGGTCATCCTGTCTCGCTTTCACTTCTTCATCCAGTTCCTGTTGTTTGTGTTCCAACTCTGTATAAAGATAATCCCGCATGCTGGAAACTCTTCTGACATGTTCTTTTTCTTCTTCTAGCTGCTGCTCCAATTCCTCCACATGACTGGAAAAGGCAGATATCTCCTGGGTCAGCTCCTCCTTGGATTGGGTCAGTAATTCAATCTGATCCTTTAGCTCCTCCTGTGCAGATTGGGTGTTCTTCTCTGTTTCCTGCATATACTGGATCACATCATCCCGATTAAACCCATTTTTTCCTGTACTGCGAAATAACTTTTGATAATCCATTTCTACCCGCCGCCTCCATTCTGATCTCTTTTCAAATTATACCAGTGCTTCCTGGGAAACACAACGGTTGCCTGTAAAATCCTGTGAAAAACTAGAACTTTTTATGAAAATAGCTGGTTTTAGCCAATGGCAATTCCCTTTTACAGGAAGCTCCTTTATAATAGGAATAAGATACTAACGCCTTGGGAGGTTTATGATATGGATACTGTACAACCTTGTAAATTGGTGGCATTCGATCTGGATGGGACATTAAACCGCACTGATCTTTTTTCGGTACCTGCGATTCAAATGGTACAAAAAAAATTGGGGTTCCCCATTTCTACCCGTGAAACTATTATTTCCGCCTACGGTACAGGTTACCAAGAATTTATGAGCATTGTTTTTCCCAGCGGCAACGAGCAAACTGCGCGGGATTATCAAAGGCTTATCCCTGAGGCGGAAGAGCAATTTTTATTTAAGGCCCGCCCTTATGAAAGCGTCCCTGAGTTGCTGTCAGCCCTGCGTGAGTGTGGATACCAAACTGCGGTGTGTTCCAATTCCAATTATCGTTATATCTCCATGGCGTTAAAAGCTATCGGCGTTTGGGATCTGATCGACCATATCCAAGAGCTGGAAAAAGGGATGCAAACCAAATCAGAAAGCCTCGCCTGTTTGTTGAAAAAAACACAGGCTCAGGAGGCAGTTATGGTGGGGGATACCCTTTTTGACTATCACGCGGCCCAGGATAATCATGTCCCCTTTATCGGTTGTGGATATGGGTTCCGGCCCTATGAGATGGAACCGCTTTCTCCAGTTGTGAGCTCTCCCATGGAAATTCTACCTTTGGTAAAAAAATTGCTGTAATCAACGCAAATGGATATAAAAAACAGGAAAGAAAAGGAATTCCTTTTCTTTCCTGTTTTTTATATCGCAGGTAGGTCATGATTTGCTTTATCCTGTAAAATTAATTTTTCCATGGCCGCTACTGCTGTTTCAATGGCTGGGGAAGTATCTGACAGGCGGGTATTGGAGAGCCCCTGTTTTTCCCTTTCCTGATTCCACACAGCCATCATCAGGGCTCCAGCCCTTACCTTACGGACCGCCGCTACTGTAAACAGTGCCGCCGTCTCCATTTCAGAAGCCAACACGCCTGCGCGTACCCAAGCCTGCCACTTCGCCGTTAATTCTGAAACATTGGGCATGCTTTCCGGCTGATGTTGTCCATAAAAAGAATCCTTACATTGAATCACGCCGGTGTGGTAACGTCTGCCCTGTTCCCGCGCCGCCTGAACCAGGGCCTGTAACACCTCAAAGCAGGGAACCGCCGGATACTCCAGGGGGATATATTCTTTGGAAGTCCCTTCCATCCGGACAGATCCCGTAGGAATTACCAGGTCACCGGATTGTACACAAGTCTGCATTCCTCCACAGGTCCCCACTCGGATCATGGTATGCACCCCTATCTTTGCCAGTTCCTCCACAGCAATCGCGGCGGAAGGTCCCCCAATTCCGGTAGAGGTGACCAGCACGCGCTCCCCCTGTAAGGTTCCCATCCAAGTGGTGTATTCCCTGTTCTGGCCGACAAATACTGGTTGCTGTAAATAGGATGCGATCCGTTCTACCCTTCCGGGATCTCCTGGCAAAATGGCATAGCCGGCGCCTTGTTCACAGGAAAGGCCGATATGGAACATACGAGATTCTTTTTCAAACACGCTGCATCCCTCTCTTTCAGAGTTTTTCAGTTTTTAATCCTATTTTAAAATATCTTGAATGATATATTTGGGTCTTGCTTTGGATTCCATATATATTTTACCTATGTACTCTCCAATAATTCCAATCGCCAACAATTGCAGCCCCCCAATTGCCCAAACGGAAATGACAATCGTGGTCCATCCCGGCACAGTATTGCCGCACCAGTGGGTAATCAAGAAAATAATCAGCATAATAATGCTAATACTGAAAATAATCAATCCCAAAGATGTCACCATACGGATAGGTTTTACGGAAAATGAAGTAATCCCGTCAAAAGCAAAATTGAGCATTTTCTTGAGAGGATATTTAGATTCCCCCGCAAAACGCTCGTGCCGTTCATAGGTAACGACGTCGGAAGGGAACCCGATCAGGGGCACAATTCCCCGCAAAAACAGGTTGACTTCCTTAAAATTCTCCAACTCATCAAGAGCCCTTTTGCTCATCAAGCGGTAATCGGCATGGTTATAAATAATATCCACGCCCAACACTTTCATCAGCTTGTAAAAACCCTGCGCCGTAAACTTCTTGAAAAAAGTATCTTTCTCCCGGGAACTACGCACCCCATATACCACATCGTAGCCCTCGTAGTACTTTTCCACAAATTGGTCAATGGCATTGATGTCATCCTGCAAATCGGCATCTAGTGAAATCGCCATATCAGCGTATTCTTTTACTGTCATCAATCCCGCCAAAAGAGCGTTTTGGTGCCCTTTATTACGGGATAAATTGATTCCCCATACCAGAGGATTGGTCTCATGCAGCTGCTGGATAATAGGCCATGTCCTATCTTTGGAACCGTCATTGACAAATACCATTTTGCTGTCCGGTGATATGAGATTCCGTTCTATCATGGTATTTAATTTCTCAGTTAATCGTTTGGCTGTTTCTGTAAGAACTTCCTCCTCGTTATAACAAGGGATAACCAAATATAAAACTTCACATTTTTTCATTTCCCATACTCCCTGCTTTTCTCATTGTTAAAAAGGAATTTTTTCATCTCTGTTAATCAAGCAAAAAGAGATGAAAACGATCCAGATCCACAAAGGTTTTTTCCTTTGAAGAATGCGTCTATCCTGTCCATCCAAACCATCTTTTTAACCCTTCTAGCGGTCCCTGGGTGGAACCAGTCTGATATTTCACTAACCATTCCGGACGTATCTCCTCTAAAATAACTTGCGGTACCCGATAAGCCCACGGGCGGCGCTGCTTCTTTAAAGAATAAATCAGATGGTTCATTTTCCTTTGGGTTACTTCCTCATTATCAATGACAATTTGTTTATAATGATCGGGTTTCGTATAGTGTAAGCTATACATAAAATCCGCCCATATGGAATATTCCGTTAAATGGATGAACTGCTTGGGCACATCCAGTGTCATTTTCACACTGTTGGATATTCTTCCATTGGTGTTTTTTTTATGATATTTCAAGCACCCAAAAATAGGACACTCACAGTGTAAATGGAGGATATCAATCAAACTGCGGTAAGCATAATCATTTCGCAAATTCTTATGGGCCCGATAAACGCGACCCGATTTGATGATATTGAGCACAAGAGATGATTGATAAGTTTCTACAAGAATAAGGCATTCCCCTCTTTCTCTTATCATTTTGGATGATAGATGACTAAAATTTTTACTCCTGCCTTTTCTGGATGGTTTCTTTTATTTCATCGCCCAATCCAAAAGATATGTGTCCTGGCTGCCATGTGCATTGGTTTTCACCAAGTACTTCTGCAACAGTTCTTTTTCGTGAAAGCCGGTCGTGCCATAATATGCTTCCGCAATCCCTCCTGCAATACAGCCCACAGTATCGGTATCACAGAGGATACTGAATACATTGCGAATACAGGATTCCCAATCATCACTTTCCAAAAAGCAGCGGATTGCCACAGGAATAGTACCCTGGCAAGTAATATCAAATTTGGCAAAACGTCTGCGGCTTTTCAAAGGGCGCCGTAAATGATATCCAAAATTTTTCTCTACATATGTCTTGATTTCATTCTTGGAACATCCATTGCGGGCCAGATATACACAAGTAGCGGTAGCCACTGCCCCTTTTACTCCCTCTGGATGGTTGTGTGTGCACATGGCGCTTTTCTCCGCTTCCCTTTGTACCTCTTCTAATGTAGAAAAATATTCTCCAATATAGCCCGCCCGCATGGCAGATCCATTCCCATAGCTGTTATAAGCGCGCAGGGCATGTGTTTCAAACCATTTTTAAAACATCGTCCCATAGCCAGCGAAGGGATATTTTCTTCCAAAACAAGCATAAGCTGCTCCATAGGACATCTGATTAAAAATAGCGTATTTCGTTGCAATCGTCATGACCGTATCGTCTGTATAAAAGCAGTCATCTGCAAACAATTCCACACGATATGGGTCAAAGTCCTGCGGCCTGCTGAACTCAAATCGGGAACCGGCGATATCTCCTAAAATTGAACCATACATTTATACTTTTCTCACCATCCGAAACTCTGCCCTTTTCTTTATTTCCGTATCAAAGAATGACCGATTTGGCTAAAAATCCTTTTGAAAATCATACTCTTTACAGA
>CAKUYY010000071.1 GCA_934717555.1 uncultured Clostridium sp. | reverse complement strand
CCATTGCAATGGCTGCCAGTAACAGCGGGTTACACCCGCTTCTGTAAAGCCACCGGCTATGCCGGTGGATATTTACTAGAAAAACTGTTAGGAAGCGTCGGCAAGATACCGGATTAGGTTGCAGATGTTTTGTGCGCAGTCGGATTTATCGAAGGCCTCACAGGATTTGCGCATATCCTCCATCTTCTGAGGATCGCGCAAAAGGCGGGAAAGTGTGGAAGAGCAGTTATCCAGGCCGATGGAGATCCCCATTTGATGAGATAAAAGAAATCGTTCATTTTCTTCCTCCTGGCCGGGGATCGCGCCAAAAACAGCCATAGGTAGTCCGCTAGCCAGGGCTTCTGAGATAGTAAGGCCGCCCGGCTTGGTAAGAAGCAGGTCGGCGGCATGCATATATTTTTCCACATGGGAAGTAAAATACACCAGTTTCGTCCGATGAGGACTGTAAGAACGGACCTGTTGTATTTGCCGGTACAACTGGGGATTTTTTCCCGTAATGACGATACATTGAAACGGCTGGGGAAGGGCGTTTGCTTTTTTATAGATATCCAGTACGGAATGGACTCCGAAACTTCCCGCCATAAAAAGCAGGGTGGGCAGGGAGGAATGAAATCCCAAATGGGCTAATAATTCTTTTTTTCCTTCTTTCTGGAAAAACTTCTGTTCTACCGGAATCCCAAAGGGATAAATGATATTCCTGGGAACCCCTCGGGCTGCCAGTTGTTCGACCATACCATGATGGGAAACCACATAAGCGTCCACATGAGGAGAAATCCAAGCCCGATGCGGGCCGTAATCCGTGATGATGTTGATACAAGGTGTCTGGATGAATCCAGCCCCTTTGAGATGGGATACCATCTGAGCTGAGAAGTGATATGTACATACAATCACGTCGGGATCAAATTCCCGAATAAGGGGGAGCAGCTTTTTACTCAAGCGCGCGGTGATTGCGGGAATCAGGTCCGCTACCGGGTTTTCCCGGTCCGCCACTTTATAAAAAGCGCCGAAAACCCAGGGAGCGTATTTGGCCGCTAATTGATAGCCGTCGCAGCAAAAGATATCCGCCAGATGGTTGACTTCTTTGAGAGTATCCACCAAACGGATATCGTGACTTGGATCTTGTGAAAGCAGATAGGATTTGACCACTTCCGCCGCCTTTTTGTGTCCCCCGCCGGCGGAGGCATACAGCATTAATATCTTCAATATAGTTCGCTCCTTTTATAAACAAATAGGAAGAAGGCCGGACCTTTTACCCCGGTATCCTTTCCTGTTTAGTATAAAAGAAAAAAGATGGGATAGCAAGCGCAGAAGGCATGGAAAAGGGGAATATCCTGTGTTCTGTCAGCTGCTTGAAATGATAGGAGGAACCGACCATGACTTATGAACAGGCGGTACAAAAGATCAATTCACTGCTTCGGTTTGGGATAAAGCCGGGCTTAGAGCGTATTCAGGAACTGCTGCACCGGTTGGGAGACCCGCAGGAATCCCTTTCTTTTATCCACGTGGCGGGGACAAATGGCAAGGGCACTACCTGTACGCTGCTTTCTTCTGTTTTACAGCAGGCGGGGTACCGTATGGGATTGTTTACTTCCCCGTATGTAACAGAATTTCGGGAACGATTTCAAATCAATGGAAAGATGATCCCCCAGGAGGATCTGGCTGCCCTTTTTGATGAGATCCTTCCGGTTGTGGAAGAAATGGCGGTTGAGGGAAAGGTAATTACGGAATTTGAGGTGATTACGGCTCTGGCCTTGGTCTGGTTTTCGAGGGAACACTGCGATATGGTGGTACTGGAGGTTGGTCTGGGAGGTCGTTTTGACGCGACCAATGTGATTCCCTGCCCCCTTCTGGCGGTGATTTGTTCCATTTCTTTGGACCATACAGCTATTTTAGGGGATACCATCCAGCAAATCGCCTTTGAGAAAGCAGGGATTATCAAACAGGGGGGAACAACAGTAGCTTATCCTCAGAGCGATCCGGCGGCGGTTTCTGTCCTCAAGCAGGCAGCCAAAGGGAGAGAAAATCGGCTGTATTTTGCGGATCCTTCCATGGTAACCTGCCGATCATCCAGCCTGTCGGGTTCTGCACTGGAGTATCGGGGACTTATGCTGACTTTGCCGTTTTTAGGGGTGCATCAAATCAAAAATGCCGCTACTGTCTTGCGCGCTGTGGAAGTATTGCGGGAGAAAGGCATCCAGATTTCCGATCAGGCTTTACAAAATGGCTTTGAAAAAGCGAATATTCCAGCGCGTATGGAGATTTTGTCCCATTCCCCCGTAGTTTTACTGGATGGAGGGCATAATCCGGAAGGGGCCGCGGCCCTCGCAGAAGTGATCAGGAAGTACCTTTCCGGGAAAAAGATCGTGGCTATCATGGGAATGATGGCGGATAAGGACATCCATTCCGCATTGTCCCAGATCGCCCCTTTGTGCGCGCAGATTATCACATTGCAGCCGGAAAATCCACGGTCCCTCACCAGTGAACAGCTGGCCGAGATCGCTTCTGAATTTTGCCCGCAGGTGGAAGCGATGCACGACAGGGAACAGGCATTCCGAAAAGCGTGGGATTCTGCGGGGAGAGAAGGAGCTGTTTTGATCTGCGGTTCTTTTTTCTTGGCGGGAGAAATGCGCCCCATTGTACAGCGTATATTATCTTCCTGTCAAAACTAGTTGGGTTCCGACAACAGGATTCCCGAAAAAAAACAGGAGCCATCCTTTATTCTAAGGAAGAAGGGTGGTTCCTGTTTTTTTATGGCCTTTTCCACATAAATCAAATGGATTTGGATAACCTATATCGTTGAAGGAATCCCATAAAAAACCAAATAAGATAGGAGTTGTAATGTGAAATGGGTGTGGAACTGCTGGTAGAGGACGCCCAGATGACGGCATTGTTATCCGGGGACATCGACCATCACACGGCAAAGGAAATCCGGGAAAGCATTGATGCAAAAGCGGAAGAATGCAAACCCCGTATTTTAAATCTGGATTTTCAACAGGTAGAATTTATGGACAGTTCGGGGATTGGCCTGATTATGGGGCGCTATAAACTGATGCAAATGCTGGGAGGCGTTCTGCGGGTCATCCATGTCCCCCAATACATCGCCCGGGTGATCCGCTTATCGGGACTGGATAAGCTTGGAGTATTAGAAAAGGATGTGAAAAAGGCATGAAACCCAGCAATGAGATGAAAATTTCTTTTTTGAGCAGATCTTCCAACGAAAGCTTTGCCCGGGCAACCGTGGCGGCGTTTGTCTCCCAGCTGGACCCCACCATTGATGAGTTGGCAGACATCAAAACGGCGGTATCCGAGGCAGTGACAAACTGCATTGTACATGCCTATCGGGACGGGTTGGGAACAATCTACATAACCGTAAAAATATTTGAAAATGGGAAAATAGTGATCCAAATACGGGACAAGGGATGTGGGATTGAAGATATTCCACAAGCGATGGAACCTCTATTTACTACAGCGGGAGAAGAACGTGCGGGATTAGGATTTGCTGTGATGCAGAGTTTTATGGATAAACTCAAAGTAAAATCCCGAGCCGGCAACGGGACGACGGTTATCATGGAAAAAAACATCATCCGCCGTCCAGTCCGAAATGGATAGGCGAGAACAGGCGGTCAGTGAGAATATCGGTCTGGTTCATGCCTGTGCGAAACGGTTCCGAGGGCGTGGTATGGAATACGATGACCTATTCCAAGCGGGATGCTTAGGGCTCGTCAAAGCGGTGGACGCCTTTGATGAAACCCGCGGGGTTCGTTTTTCCACCTATGCGGTCCCGGTCATCCTGGGAGAAATGAGGAGGCTCTTCCGGGATGGCGGAACGGTCAAGGTAGGTCGTTCCCTGAAGGAATTGTCCATGAAGGCAGCCCGGGAATGCTCCGCGTTTTCCGCAAGAGAAGGCAGGGAACCCACCATTGGGGAATTAGCCCAGGCATTAGGCGTAGAAACCGCGGAAGCGGCTCAAGCGCTCAATGCGTCTATTGCCCCGCTCTCACTTACCGCTGATGAAGAAAACGGGGGAGGCCAGCTGGATATCCCCATAGAGGCGCCGGAAGAAAAAATATCGGAGTTGCTGGCGCTAAAACAGATTGTTGGGGAACTGGCGCCCCGTGACCGTTCCCTGATCATCCTGCGTTTCTTTAAAAGCCTGACCCAAAGTAAGACCGCGGAGGCATTGGGCATGACCCAAGTACAGGTGTCCCGCCGGGAAAAGAAAATCCTTCAGGAATTGAGAGGAAAGCTGACGGGGTAGGAATATTTTTAAGATTTTCTCAAGGGATTATAAGAGAACTTTTAAGAAAGCAAATCATATAATATAATATTGAATGGCTAAAAATTATTTTTCATAAAAGAAGGGACTGCCACACTAGTGGCAGTCCCTTCTTTGTTCTCTTTATTTATGCTTTAGGTGATCCAATAATGTCCGTACCGGTTTGGTGATACGCCAAAAAATCGAGCCTTGCATTTCCTGTAGGGCCTGTTCAAAATAATTCCGTTGCTGTTTACAGATCTGTAATTCAGCACTCAACTGTTGCTGGGATTGCTGCAGGCAGGCTATTTTTTGATCTAATTCCCTATGGATAGCGCGTTCGGATTCCAATTGCTGGGAAAAAATAGTTTGGGCCGTCTGCATTTCCTGGGATATCCGGCTATTTTCCTGCCACGAATCGACTAGAATATCCATTGTATTTATGGAGACAGGGGATATATTCTTTGGATGGGATCCCTGTTGAATCAAATGGGAGATTTTCTGAAAATGTGTTTCAATTTTAGAGCACAAGTCTTTTTGAAAAGAAATGTTTTGTCCCATCATTTTTTTGAAAGCATCGTAGAGATCCTCTGCATGATCCACAAGATTTTGTTTTTGTCCAGTGAGTTCTAAATATCCGGGAATTTTATTCAGATGCACATTATTAAACACAACGGCTCCCACACCATAACTGTTGGCGGTAATACATCCGTGGAGGCTGGATCCCATATAACCTTGGCTATGGACAATCACGCTCAAAGTCTCCATGGGGGTTAATTTTTCTCTCATCAGGGAGAACTCCTCAGGATACAGTTTTTCTATATCGGATAACCCTTTTATATCGTCCAACGCATATCCAATGGGAAGTAGACGGATCTGTAATCCAAAATTCTTTTTGATCTCCATCAAAGTTTCCGCGCAGATCTTGGCCTCTTCTTCTGTAATCATGACAGAAGCTTGGAATACCATATATTTTTCTTCAGGGGAAAAACCAAAACGCTGGCAGACCCTATGGTAATAGGAAGAGAGCTGTTCCCGGGGAATCAGAGAGGAGATAGAGCAAACCGTATCAGGCACTACCTGTACTGTCTGCTCGCAAGCTGGTTGCAAATTATCTTTGGACACAGAATCACGGACAGAAACATAATCAACGGCGCTGGTCAAAGATTTGATGAAAGGCTCCTGCTGTTTGGAGAAAGGGAAGGGGACTCCAGGCGCGTTCCAAATAAGGGGAAGATTGTACTTTGCCGCAAAGATAGAACAGGATGACCATAAATGATAAGGACAATAGACCACTTTTTCCTTGGATATATTTGGCATAATGACTTGTATTTTAACAAAATGTACCAAATCTCCACCACCCACAATGATGGCGTCAAAAGGCTTCTCCTGGTGAAGCTCTTCCAATTTTTCTACTGGATAGACAGTACGCCCTTCCTCAAAAGGCATGGGACCGCCCAAAGGAGCGAAAAGAACGATTTCCTCAATCTCCAAGAAATGTTTTAATTGTTCCTCTAATACAAAGGGGAATAGAAGATCCCCGTAATTTTCAAAGTCAAAGGCCCCTACTTGCGCTAATCTAAATTTTTTCATATGACACCGTTCCTCAATCAAAATCTTTCAGATTCTTCAAATCATAGGGAGTTTGCTGGTAAACATAATAATTGAGCCAATTGGTATAAAGCAGATTGGCATGGCTGCGCCAGGTGAGAGGGGGCAATGCGGCGGGATCGTTTCCCGGAAAGTAATTTTGCGGCACTTGGGGATGCAAACCCTTATTGACATCCCGAAAATATTCATTGGCCAAAGTATTGCGGTCGTATTCCGCGTGCCCAGTGACAAAGAACTGACGGCCGCTCTTATTTGCTACAATGGAAACGCCGGCGGCCCTGGAGGTGGCCAGAATAATCAAATCCTCATGTTTTTGAATATCCTCCCGCCGGACCTCCGTATGGCGGGAATGGGGAATCAGAAAACGGTCATCAAATCCCCGCATGAGAGGATGAAAGACATCAAGAATACGGTGACGGAAAACACCGGTCAATTTTTCCGGTAACAGGTATTTCGGAATTCCATAATGATAATATAAAGCAGCCTGCGCTCCCCAACAGATATGCAGGGTAGAATAAACGTTGCGTTTGCTCCAGTCCATAATTTCGCATAACTCGTCCCAATAGTCTACTTCTTCATAATCTAGTAATTCCACAGGGGCGCCCGTGATAATCATCCCATCATATTTTTGGTCTTTGATTTCATCAAAAGTACGGTAAAAAGTGGTCAAATGCGTATGAGAAGTATTTTTGGAAACATGGGTTACTGTTTGTAACAGTTCGATGTCTACCTGTAAAGGAGTGTTGCCTAAAAGACGTAATAGCTGTGTCTCTGTCTCTATTTTGGTAGGCATAAGATTCAATATGATGATTTTCAGAGGTCGGATATCCTGTGTCACAGCCCGTTCTTCGGTCATCACAAAAATGTTTTCCGATTCCAATATCTTGGCAGCCGGCAAGGAGTTCTGGATTTTAATCGGCATAGTACCCTCCATCAGGAAAAAGTTTTCCTTCCCTTATATATGTATAGAATAAAGACATTATAGCAAAGTTAGAAAAGCACTTCAACTATATAAAGGAGAGGAAAAGCCCATAAGATAGGGAAAAAACAATATTTTTCTCTTTTTTTGAAAAAAGTTGAAGAAAAGTGTTGACAGGAGAGAGGAGGTGTGATATTATAGTCAAGCC
The DNA here is from genome assembly GCA_934717555.1 of uncultured Clostridium sp. Classification (GTDB taxonomy): domain Bacteria; phylum Bacillota; class Clostridia; order Oscillospirales; family Acutalibacteraceae; genus CAJFUH01. Next base: position 52 of record CAKUYY010000071.1, on the reverse strand, counting down.
GTCGCGAGAGACGAGAAAAAAACAGAGAAAAGTCTTGACAGACTGGATCTGA
>CAKUYY010000070.1 GCA_934717555.1 uncultured Clostridium sp. | reverse complement strand
GGTCCTCATCTCTCGATGAGCCCTCAAAGTAATTACGGGTTTCTCTCTTGCGTTGTTTAATTTTCAAGGTCCTGCTTTGCGTCGATTTCAACAAGATTTTTTCAACCGAATCTCTCGATCTCGTTTGTTTTTGTCCGTCTCTCTCGAGCGCTTTACTATAATACCAGACGAGTTTCTATTTGTCAACACTTTTTCTTAAAAAAATCTGATTTTTTTCAAATCTCTTTTTAATTGTATATGATTCGACACAAAAGCCCAATATATAGTGTCTTTTTCACATTGATATCCTGCAACTCTTTTCCCCTCCTTTTATCGGTACTATCGCCCCCTTTTTGTTTCCTTATATATACTTATATATTGGATAGGGATAGCCCCCGCCTTTCGCCTAATATCTTTCCTTTTTAGGTTATGGATAAGTATTTGAAAAAGGTACTACAATCCGTTCACAACAGTAACAGAACTGTCATCTATTTTTCCTTATTATTCCGTTGAACTTGTCGCTTTTTGTGGTAAAATGAATCTATTACAAATGCGGTTTCCAATCCATTCTTCATTTCCCAGGAAACTGCGCCCTTTTCCTATTATATATGTAACGAGGTGCTATCTCATTGAAAGTATATCACAATTCCCATTACCGCCGCAAACTTCTCCTGCGGCGTACCGCCCTTGTAGCTGGCGGGATCGCTGTTGCTGCCGCCTTGGCTGTTGTCATTACCCTAGTACTCCATCCATTGACCCCTATTCCCACCGCCCCCCCCGACACGGTCTCTTCTATGGGATCGACTGATCCCCTTCCTCCATCGGAATCCTCAGGGACCACAGACAGTTCCTCTATCTCCTCGGCAGAGCCGGAATCGGTTTCCTCGGAAACTGCCAGTTCTGCGGAATCCTCTGCTGGTGACGGCGATGGCTGGACCCCGCCAGCCCCTCCGGAAGACGGGCCTTCCTATACCAAACTTTATCCAGACCTCTACTGTCCCCCGGCGGAAGGGACTTATGACGAGGAGAATGTCATTTTCCTCACCTTTGATGACGGGCCTTCCCCCAACACCGACCGCATCCTGGATGTTTTAAGAGAAAAAGGGGTCAAAGCCACCTTCTTTGTCACCGCGCAGAACCCCAGCGAGGAAAATATGAACCGGATGAAGCGGATCGTAGACGAGGGGCACACCATTGGGGTCCATTCCTACACCCACGATTATCATCAGATCTATTCTTCTGTTGATGCTTTCCTGGATGACTTCTATCAGATGTATCAAAAGATTTATGAGGTCACGGGGGTAAAGCCTTCCATCTTCCGTTTCCCAGGTGGTTCCAATACCGGCTACAACAAAGCGATCCGCGACGATGTAGTGGCGGAAATGACCCGGCGGGGATTTACCTTCTATGACTGGAATATTGATTCTTCCGACGCTTCCGGCAATAATATCGCGGCCTCCAAGCTGGTAACCCATACATTGGGCACTTCTGAAGGGTTTAACCATGGTATTGTCTTGATGCATGACCTGGGTACCAAAGCTACCACCGCGGACGCTCTGCCGGAAATCATCGACGGATTGCGCGCCCAAGGCTATACCTTTGACAAGTTGACCAACGAACTGCCTTCCGTCAACTTCCTGCCAAAAAATAAATAAAAATATTTTTTAGAACCTTCGGATCACAGGGTATAACGCCCTTTCCGAAGGTTTTCTTTTTTGTATCCGCTTTCTATCTTAGGTATAATAACCAGGCCGGTGGGAAAAGATATCCATAAAAGAGTATCCCTGACGCTTTTCTTGTCTTCAAACGGGGTATATCACCGGAGGTCAATTATGAAAACATCCGTACTCAAAAATATTTGGCGTGTGGGCGTGGTGTTGCTGGTGAATCTGCTGGTCATCGCTGTGGCCTTTTATTTTGCCGGCGGACCGGACGCTATCGAAACGCTGTCCCGCTATGGTTCCACTGGGGAAGAGGTCCGGCAGATTCAGACAAAATTAAACGAACTTGGCTATGATACCGGCGGTATTGACGGTACTTATGGTACCAAGACAAAAAACGCGGTCATCGCCTTTCAAAAAAGCCAGGGGCTTTCTGCCGACGGTATTGCTGGGCCCAAGACCCTGGAGGCCCTGGGGATCGGCTCCTCTGGTTCCAGCGGGGGCGGTTCTTACAGCGATTCCGATGTGGAACTGCTGGCCCGCATCATTTCCGCCGAAGCCCGGGGCGAACCCTACACGGGACAGGTAGCGGTAGGGGCTGTGGTACTCAACCGGGTAGAGCACCCCTCTTTCCCCAACACCCTAGCGGGGGTAGTGTATCAGCCAGGAGCCTTCTCCGCCTTGAACGATGGCCAATTTAATAAGCCGGTAGCGGATTCTGCGCGCAGGGCCGCCCAAGACGCGATCAACGGCTGGGACCCTTCAGGCGGGGCCATTTATTACTATAACCCCGCAAAATCTACGAACCAGTGGATATTCAGCCGCCCTGTCATCACCACGATAGGGGCGCACCGGTTCTGCTCCTGAACACAAAGGATTCATAAGGGAAGAGGGCGGATTCCTCCTCGGAACCCACCCTCTCTCTTTTTGACTTCTTTAATAACCTGAAGGGAATATTTTCCTATCCCCTAATAGTCCCATACTGTGGAAATACTGGATCAGACTGCCCCCTGATCCTCTTTTCTCTCCGGATGCCTGTTATCGCTGAGCCCTAGAATATAATCAGCAGAAACATCATACAGCTGGGTTAGTGTACATAATACATCAATACTGAGCTGTACCCTGCCCAATTCATAGTAAGCATAAGAGGAACGCTCTAACCCTAAAATATCTGCCATTTCTTTTTGCGAGTATCTTTTCTCCTTACGCAGTTCCCGTACACGCTGGCATATCTGCTGCCTCTGCTCGTCACTTATCATCCGGTTCGCTTTCTGTCTCATGGGGTCCCCCTCCCTTCCCTGTGGTTTTCCATGGAAAAATGGTTTTCTATTGGTACATCTGAAAACCTTTGGATTCCATTGTTACTAGCATATACAAAGAAAAGCCCACAAGTAAAGAAACAGTGAATTTACTTCACTATAAAAATTTTTATTTCTTCTATGGGAATTATAAATGTTAAATGATTCCAAATAAAATGTTTTGCGGTTTTCTTTGTGTTTTCATTTTGTAAACCGCTTAATACCTATGTTTTTGTTTGCATCTATTTTTTATCCTCTTTTTTCTGCTGTTTTTTCTTTTTTTGCAATATTTAAAAATTGTGATTTATCTACTCGAATTTTGATATATCTATGTGAAAATATTATCTTTTTTCCTTTTCTTTTTATTTTTTCACCGTAATACAAACATGATATTCGATATACGACCTTGAAAACTATTTTTTGAGCTGTTATAAATACTGATATGGGGTGAGCAAAATTGACCAGACCAGCCGATCTTCCAAAAGAATATCTAAAGGATATCGGCGAACGCATTCGCCGTCAACGTAAGTTTCGCGAACTCACACAGGAAGAAGTCTCTTCCCTTTTGGGAGTAACGCCAAACTTCTATAGCAAAGTCGAACGGGGAATTCACGGGTTATCTTATGATTCTCTCTTTGAGTTGTCCAAGATCCTTGGTGTTTCTGTGGATTATATCCTTACAGGCAAGGTTGCCTCGGATATCTCTTCCCCGATTCTGGATATTATTAACACCGCTCCTATTGATAAAAGGATCTACCTGGAACAGATTTTGTTTTATGCTTCTCAGCTTTACGAAAATGACCAGGCAGAAGGAAAATAAAAAGAGAAACGGGAAAAAACAGCCGGGCTTCTTTAGAAGCCCGGCTGTTTCCATCGTACCGTGCCCTGAAAAAATCCCTTGGCCTAGTTCTGTGTGATACCTTGAATTGGGTAAAAAAATAGGCTATAATAACCCCTATAACCATATATTCAGTGATTGTAAGATGGCCATTGGCCCTGTCACTTGCCAACTTTTTTGTTGGGAACTGCCCAGGGCGATGGATTGGATCAGGGAGGATTTTATGAAAAAATGGACGTTACTCGTGGCTGCCCTCATCATGGCGGGCTCATTATCCGCCTGTGGGGCGGGAGACCTCGGCAGCAGCGTACCGCCTACAGAAAGCACTGTAAGCGACACCAGCACGGCTGGAACCCAATCAGAACCGGAATATACCCACGATTTGGATGGTTTGGCAAACAAGCTGGCTTTTCACGGCTATATCGACGCCAGTAAAAAGCAGCAGATGCGGGCGGACTTTATCGGGGCAGAATCCGAAAAGGGGTTTAAATACGCCATGTCTTCTGGTACCTTGGAATTGTATGAATATGACCCTTCTAATCTCAGCGACAAGGCAAAAGAGTGTATTGAGGAAGTGAAGTCCACCGGTAAGGTAACGGTATTGAAAGATTATGGCCCGGTAGACGCCGTCCTTTCCAATAACGAAAAATACCTGATGATTTACCAGGACAGCCAAAACGACGAACAGGCGTTAACCCGTAAAGCAGAGATTACCGAAATCGTTAAAACCTTTGAATAAAGCAAACAGGCGCGGTACCGTTTCATTCCGCGCCTGTTTTTTCTATTTTGTATATGAAAAAAGCGCTTTCCAGCAGCATGGCATGGAAAACGCTTTTTTATTTATTTTAAAGAGGTACCGCACTGCGGGCAGTAGGCCGCTTCCCCGGTTACCTCACAACCGCACACCGGGCATCCCAGATGCTGGTTTTCCTGACCCTCCGGCTGTGAGCCTGGAATCGCTTCCTGGGGATTTTCTTGCTCTCCATCAAACGGGCTGGTAAACACTGGGGGTTCCTGGGCCTGTTGTACAGGAATCTGAGAAACGGTGGATTCCGGTGCCTGTTGCCCCACAGGTTGATTTACCGGGACGGGATCCCCCGCATAAGGCGGCTGTCCCGGCTGGGTTACCGGTGGGACATAATAAGCCTGATTTTGATAAGGTATCTGCGTATTCGCAGTAGGGGTCTGCTGGCGATATCCCATATTGGGGTTGTAATACGCCTGGCCGCCCTGTGTATAGTAGACAGCGGCCTGTTGGGACAGGTAATCTATTTTCTTTCTCTTTACATATCCATTGTAGGAGAGGGCCACAATCGCCATCAGGATCGCAATGGCTGCAGACAGGAAGGACCCTATGAGAGCGAAAATCATTTCCCCTTTATCATATATATAGTAGTCGCTGTACACGCTCGACAAGCTGGCTGTGATAGACAGGCTGCTGATTAGATTTAAGACCAGGAATGCTCCCATAATGATGTAAAGGACGGCGAACATCACGCTGCCGTTGGGTTTTAGCACGGGGCCCTTGGCGCTGGCGCGCAGAGCGGCGGCAAACCGGAACTGGGCGATAACAAGCAATAAAAACAGGGGGGCAGCAATAATCATCACCAATATAAGGCCTAAAATGAAAAGCTGGCTTTCCCAATAAGATAGGCCGCTCATGGATAATGCAATCAGGAATACTACTATCACGAACACCAACAACAGGCTAATCGCTATCAAAGAGATAAGGGAAAGCACGTACAAAATGGTAAATCCTGCGGAAGGCGACGCCTGTGGGTTAGTGCTTCTGGATTTTAAATAGACAATCCACAGGGAGGCGGCGATCAAAATGGGGATTATGCTGCCGGCTACCGCGAGAATCACAGTAAAAACTTGCGTGGTCTGTGGATTATAGGCGGGCATATCGTAGTAAAAATAAAAAGAGTTAAAAATATCCCGTTGTTGCTCAGAGCCTGTAATAAGGTTAAAAATATTGAAGATCACCTGGAGGCTGTACAAAATCGCCGCTGTCAGGATAATCGGCTTTCGGAAAAAAGCCTTTACATCCTGGAGATTTTGCAAATAAGCACTCTGTATCCCGGTGTCGGCGTATTGGTTTGGATACATATTCATTCTCCTTTGTTTTAAAATAAGATATCAGATTATCTTTATTGTAATCGAGCTATGCAGAAAACACAAGCAAAAGTTCTATTTTCTTTCCTTTTTTCTTCCTCTTGTTTATCACTATTTCCATTTTTCAGCAAATATCCTGCTAATCTCTTCTGTTAAATTGCCTTCGCGATTTTTATCCTTTTCTATCAATATTCCTCTGTTGTCTTCCTTATTAAAGACATTTTACACGTTTTCTGTGAAAAATATTATATATTTTATATAATAATAATCAACAAGATATTTACATTTTACTGTTATAGCTGTATACTAAAGATGGAATAAGCCCGCCACGTTTAGAAACACAGGTTTTATTCTGTCATGTCAAAAATAGCGTCCCTTTTCTGGGTAAGAAGGGAAAGTTTCCACAGAATCGCGGAAGCTATTTCCTTGACAAAAGGCCATATCTATCATTCTATTTAAAGGAAGGTGTTTTTTTGATGAATGCACAAAAAATTTCCCACCGACTTTTGTCCGCATTGGTCGCAGTCTGCCTGTTGCTGACCTTTTCCCTCCCCTCGGCCGCCGCGCAGGAAAATGCCCCTGCCGTTACCGTTAGCAGCACTTCCGGTGTGCCGGGCGAACAAGTAGAAATTTCCATGGATACAGAAAATCTATCGCCGGCTATAGGGCTTTCCATAAAGTTCTCTTTTGACAGCTCTCAGATTTCCTGTGTTGATGTGAAGCTGGACCCCGGCCTGGAAGCGGAGGGGAAAGATGTTATCCTGCTTCACAGCCCCAATACCGGCCTCATTACTTTCGCATTTGTGGCGTCTGATAAAGTCCCTTATTCTTTCGGGCATCTTTTTACCGCAACTTTTGAGATCAAAGACGGGGCCCAGACTACCTCTATTACGCCCAAAGTGGAAGTATACCGCAACCAGTCCAATGAAGAACTCTCTTCTTCTGTAAAGGTATCCAGCGGCGAAATCACCGTCATGGATATCCCCGTTGCTGATATCTCCCTGGACCGCCATGAGCTCAACATGCTTACCGGCGGCACCGATACCCTGATCGCTACCGTCTCCCCCGACAACGCCACCGACAAGTCCGTTTCCTGGGCTTCTTCCGATCCCGGCGTTGTCTCTGTCGACCAGGAAGGCAACCTTTCCGCACTCAAACCCGGGAACGCCACCATCACCGCCACCGCGGCCAACGGCCTTTCCGATTCCTGCTCTGTCACCGTTGCCGACCCCG
>CAKUYY010000069.1 GCA_934717555.1 uncultured Clostridium sp. | reverse complement strand
CCTTCTATCTATTAAAATATGTTTAACTCATTAGTCTTCTAAATTTATAGGGATTCAACGATCTCCTTAGTATCTCTTGCAATAACCAATTCTTCGTTGGTACAGATAATGAATGCCTTTATCTTAGAATCAGGAGTGGAGAATTCTCCTTCTTTTCCATGTATCAGTTCCTCATTGCGTTGTTCATCAATCTTTAAGCCTAAATGGGTCAAATATTTACATACACCGGTTCTGTGGCTTGCCTGATTCTCTCCCAATCCAGCTGTAAAGACAATTGCATCGCAGCCGTCCATTGCTGCAGCGTATCCTCCTACAAACTTTGCAATTTCATACTCTAACATTTCATGAGCCAAAATAGCACGTTCGTTTCCTTCGCTAGCAGCTTTTACAATATCTCTGTCGTCACTTGATATGCCAGAGATACCCAATAAACCAGATTTTTTATTTAGCATTTCGCTCATCTCTGCGGGTGTCATGTGCTCCTTTTCCGCAATAAATGTAACCACCGAAGGATCTAAGCTTCCCGTTCTAGTTCCCATCATGAAACCATCCAAAGGAGTCAATCCCATAGAAGTATCAATACATTTTCCATCTTTTACTGCGGAGATAGAGGAACCATTGCCCAAATGACATGTAATAATTTTGGTTCCTTTGATGTCTCTTCCCATCATTTCTGCACAGCGGGCGCTTACATAACGGTGGGAAGTACCGTGGAAACCATATCTACGAATTTTATATTTCTCATAGTATTCATACGGAATAGGGAACATATAAGCCTTTGGGGGCATTGTAGAATGGAAAGCAGTATCAAATACTGCCACCTCAGGCACATTGTCTCCAAAAACTTCTATACAAGCACGGATCCCCTGGACATGGGCCTTGTTATGAAGTGGAGCCAACGGAATAAGGCTTTCGATTCCTTCGATTACCTTTTCGTCAATTAATACAGATTTGCTGAATAAGGAACCGCCTTGCACGATACGATGTCCTACAGCTGAAACTTCCTCTAAATTCTTAATAACACCTAATTCTTCATCCAAAAGCATATTTTTTACTTGTAAAAAAGCAACAGTATGATTGGGCATAGGAACTTCTATTCGCTTGCTACGCCCATCTGGCAACTTATGTGTAATAAAACTACCCTCTAAGCCAATTCTTTCACAATTTCCTTTTGCTAAAACACTTTCATCTGTCATATTAATCAACTGGTATTTCAGGGAAGAACTTCCCGCGTTGATTACAAGTACCTTCATGTCGACTCCTCCTATTTGTATGCCATCATTTTTATCCTTGAAAGCAATGTTTTTATGCCGTATTATATAATAGTATAATATCATGTGTATTTCAAGGGAGTTTGTTGAAAAAATGGGATCTTCGCCAAAGATAGCGGCAATTATCAGTGAATATAACCCTTTTCATAACGGCCATGCCTTTCATATTCAGGAGACACGAAAAAAAGGAGCCACTCATATTGTTGCTATCATGAGCGGAGATTTTGTTCAGAGAGGGGCTCCCGCATTTCTTTCCAAGTGGGCTAGGACGGAAATGGCGTTACGATGCGGAGTGGATTTAGTAATAGAACTTCCCCTTCCTTGGGCGATGGCTACAGCGGAAAAATTTGCTTATGGCGCAGTTTCTTTGATACATGATATCAACTGCGTTGACTACCTTTGCTTTGGAAGCGAGTGTGGAAAAATCGACTTATTAAAACAAGCCGCCTGTCAAATAGATTCCCCACTTTTAAAACAGGAAATAAAGAAATTTCTACAAAAGGGAATGACATATGCCAAAGCAAGGACATTGGCTGTCCAAATATGTTTTGGAAAAGAAATTTCTGATTTATTAACCAGAGCTAATAATACCTTAGGGATTGAGTATCTCCGGGCAATCCGCCAACTAAATTCTAATATCATTCCATTTACTATTCCGCGTATTGGCGTGGACCACGATGATTCTTGTCATACAGACTTATATGCCTCTGCCTCTTATATAAGAGGTCAAATTGCTTCTCAACGATTCTCTGAAGCGATGGGATATATTCCTCTTCCATGCCAGGAAATACTTCAAAGGGAACTTGACTTAGGGAGGACGCCTGCTCAGGTATCCTATTTAGAACGGGCTATTTTGTATCGGTTACGGACTATGACCATTCAACAGATTTCTTCTCTCCCTGATGTTACAGAGGGACTAGAAAACCGTATTGCCAATATGATAACAAAGGCCAGCTCTTTAGAAGAATTATTTTGTTTTATTAAAACAAAAAGGTATACATACGCACGAATACGTCGTATAATATTGTCAGCGTATTTAGGTGTTTTTCAAGAGACTATTCCTGAAAAACCTCTCTATCTTAGAGTATTGGGATTTAGTGAGAAGGGGAAGTATATATTAAAAAAAATAAAGCAGTCTTCTAGTCTTCCTGTTGTAACCTGTGTCAAAGATACAAAAAATTTATCAAAAGAAGCATATTCTCTCTGGCAGTTGGAATGTAAGGCATCCGATCTATTTGGCCTTTCCACTCCAGTGATACAGCCTTGTGGTTCTAATCAGAAAACACAGATCATACAAACAGAAAAAATGTAAGGATGTGTTGATTGTTGGCTATCGAAGTAAAAGAAATTACTTATAAAAATTATGGAAAATGCGTCTCTATTAGCAATGGGTTGATTCAAACATTGGTTACAGTAGATGTAGGTCCAAGAATTATTTCTTTCCAGCCTGTAAAAGGGCAGGAGATGTTATACCAGGATTTAGACCGCCGTTTTTTATGGGATAATCAGGAGATTAAAGATAAATATGGAGAAGACGCAGCTTTTCTTTTATATGGAGGGCATCGTTTAAAAATTGCGCCTGAGCGGATGCCGGAAAGCTATCAGCCAGATAATCAAGCAGTGGTCTATACATTGCTTTCGGATGGAGTCCGCTTTTCTTCTTATCAAAAAAATAGGAACATACAGCTGAGCTTCGAAATCATTATGAGTGGGGAATCTCAAGATATGATGGTAGTGCATTGCGCTCAGAATTGTACGCAAGATGTACAGCAGGTATCTCTATGGGGAATCACTGCGTTACAGACAGGCGGACTTTTGATTGTTCCGCAGAATGAAAAAAACGATCTTTTCTCTGGACCCAATCGAACATTTTCTTTATGGCCATATAGTGATTTAAAAGATCCCCGCTTGTGGATAGGCAATCAATATATGACATGGGAAGAAAGTAATGCTAATGAGGCCTCTTTTAAAATAGGAATCAACAATCAATCCGGTTGGGCAGCTTATCTTCTCAATGGTTATGCTTTTGTCAATCGATTTGTTTATAATCATCAGGCCTCTTATCCAGATCACGGTTCTTCGTTGGAAATTTTTGCTCGGAATGGCCTTTTAGAATTGGAATCTCTTAGTCCCTTTTATCAGTTATCCCCCCAGGAAGAGGTTCGGCATGTAGAAAACTGGTCTGTACTTCCCGTTGAATCTTTTTCTGATAGGTGCAATGAAAAAGCAATAGAACAATTTGTAAATACCAACTTATAACAAAAGCCGTGTTACAGATTAATCTCTGTAACACGGCTTTTGTTATATACTTTTGTTATTCCGCCGCAAATTCTTGAGAATAAATTTCCTCTCCTGCATCATCTAAGTAAATGACCTCAACTACGGGATTTTCAACATTGACTGCTCCCTTTAGAGTGGAAGCCAGTGATGTGAACGTCTCTTCCTGTGCACTTAATCCGCTTTCCAAACTGCTCGCTAAAGCATCTGATTTTGTAACGCCACTGCAAGTATATGTATAAACTAATTTGTTTCCTTCTCCTGTAACCGATAGCTCCATACCGCTGTCACCTAACATATCTTGCACAGAAGATATTTGCTGTTGTACCGCATCCGATTTTGCGTATTCTTCCATAGAAGCAAATTTTCCATTGGAACAAGCTGAGAAGATCATAGACATTGCCAAGAACATGGCGCACATAGCACATAGAATCCCTTTTTTCATTTTTATATACTTCCTTTCTTTATCAAAAAACTACAAGTTTCTTGACTTTTCCAGATAGAGTATACCAAATATAACAAAAACATGCAAGAGGATTCCAATAAATTCTATACAATTACCGATTGAATAAATATATTTTTAGCTAAATCCACAAAAATTTACTAACCCTTTAAAGAAAGCAGCTTTTGTTTTAACTCTTCTTCAATACGTCCTAATTCTTTTTCCGCTTCTTTTCTTTTTTGACGACCTTCTTCCTGTATCTTCATTACCTCGTCCAGTGTAGAAATCAGGGATTGGTTGGTATATTGTAAGGTTTCAATATCCACAATCCCTCTCTCAGACTCTTTAGCGGTCTCTAATGTCCCCATCTTCAGGGCATCTGCATTCTGTTTTAACAATTGGTTAGTCATGTCAGTAACATCTCTCTGTGCCTGAATGGCCTGTTGGGAATGTGCAAGTCCCATTGCAAGGACCATTTGACTTTTCCACAAAGGAATTGTGTTTACCAGTGTCGACTGGATCTTTTCCGTCATCATAGAATCATTATTTTGTACCAAACGAATTTGAGGGGCCATCTGAATTGATATCATTCGGGTAAGTTCCAAATCATGGATTTTTTTCTCAAAGCGGTCACACATGCTGGAAAGATCGTTAGCTGCCTGGGCGTCTTCGGGCAATCCAGAAAGATTGGCCTTAGACAGTAAGCTTGGAAGTTCTGTATTTCTCACTTGCTCTAGTTTTTGTTTTCCAGCCAATATGTACATAGAAAGTTCCTTGAAATACAGCAGATTCATGTCGTACATTTTATCAAGCATTGCGATGTCCTTCATCAGTTGGATTTGATGGCCCTCCAACGCTGTGCAGACTTTCTCAACGCTAGCTTCAGCTGTATCATACTTTGCCTTCACGTTAGAGAGCTTGTTGGCTGTTTTTTTGAAAAAACCTAAAAATCCCTTTTGTTCCTCTTCCACCTGGAAATTTTTCAATTCTGTTACCAAACCAGATAACAGCTCTCCCACTTCTCCTAAATCTTTTGTTTTGACATTTTGTAAAGCGCTTTCAGAAAAATCAGCAACCTTTTTCTGTGTTGCAGAACCAAATTGTAAAACAATATTGGAATTCCGAATGTCAATTTTATCCGCAAAATCATCAACCATTTTTTGTTCTTCTAGGGACAATCTCTCTTTTTCCAGAGTTACCTGTGTGATGGTATCCCCGGGATCTGTTGCGATATTTTCCGGAGATTCACCCATAGGATCCAAAGTAAGACTTGGGATAGCTGTTTTCCGGAGATCCTGCTCCAATTGATTTTGATCAAAATCCTTTGCCATAGTACAACACTTCTCCTTATTTTTTTGAAGTTTTTTGATCCTCCAAAAGACCTTCTTGTGCTAACATACCTTCTAAAACTGTAATATCAGTAGCGATATCCATCGCCTCATCTTGGAATAGATAATCTAACTGTTTTTCAAAAGCAAGGACAATGGTATGCATAATTCCTTCAATATTGTGCATGGTACTGGAAATATTTTCTCCCTGTATTTCTTGGTCACTTAATCTATCGTAGGTATTTAATAACTTCAATGTAGTCGGAAGATAATAATTCATAAACTTTCGGATTTGAGGAGCTTTTTGGGGATGTTCCACCACATATTCAAATATTTTTTCTGTCGTTTTTTCTAACTGCGAAATCTGCTGAGATATTTGTTCATTTTCAATGGCTACATTGGCTTGTCTTATTTGGTCTAAAATATCATATCCTTGTTTCATCATGTGATCGATATTGCGGTCACCTGTGGATTTTACCTTTCTTTTCTCTTCTTCTGCTGATACCTCTTTTTGTTTTCTTGGAAGAAAGCAAAAAATCAACAGGCATACAATAAGGGCCGATAGTCCCATGATAACAAAATCATACCACTGGCGCAACGGTAAGAACACAATATATAAAACGATACAGATCAGAGCAGCCAAAAAAGGTAATAAATAGATCCAACTTCTTTTTTCCCTTTTAGGTTTTGACTTTGGCGGCGTATTCACAGAAGGTGCTTCTTTTTTAACCTCTTGTGTGCGCTTGGGAGTATGCACTTTTCTATAAGAATAATGATAAGATCCGTCTTCCTGAACGGTTTGTCTAGAGGCCTCTGGTTCAGATTGTTGATCGACATCATTATGATCTTTGTGGAAATCTGGGGATTGCTGACTATCAGGACGATATCCTCCATTATAGGATTGATAGGGATATTTCCGCTGATAATAACGGTAAGAACTATTGGGATCTTCTGTTTTATTTTGTGCAGTATTTGTATAGGGAGGTACGTTTCTGTTCATGTAAGGCGTACTTCCACGGGACCAACTCATGCGAAATAACCACGCACGGAAGCTGTCAATCAAAGCAGATAAAATGCGGGAAAGAGTAGAAGAATCAAAGTCCCAATTGTTTTTTCCTGAGTAATACATAGGCTACCTACCTTTTTCAAATCATTTTGGAAACGATCTCTCTTTCATAATAGAAATTTTCTTCTCCCATGTCAAGCACCCTATCTGTAAACAATTTTTAGATGCCTTTTTCTCCCGTTTTAGAAGTTTTATTCCTTATTTTCATCTCCACTTTGTCCACATAACTTTAAAAAGTCTTCTTCTGACAGAACCACAATTCCTAATTTTTCCGCTTTAGCCAACTTACTGCCCGCTTCTTCACCGGCCAACACATAGGTGGTCTTTTTGGAAACGCTACTGGATACCTTTCCTCCTAATTTTTCAATTAGTCGAGATGCTTCTTGTCTTGTATAGTTGGGAAGGGTACCTGTTAATACAAATGTTTTTCCGTCTAATCTACGATCCGTTTCCTCTCTTTCTTGTGTACTTTGCATATTTACTCCAGCGTCTCGTAATTTTTGAATCAATTCCATTGTCTGGGGTAACGCAAAGTAACACACGGCGCTTTCCGCCATAATATGCCCAAATCCATCAATGGATTCCATTTCTTCCACTGTGGCATTTAGAAGCTGATCCATAGAAGGAAACGCTTTTTCCAATAATTTTGCAGCTTTTTGGCCAATATGCCGGATGCCTAATGCATAAATTAATCGGTATAATTCATTGGATTTTGATTTCTCAATGGCTGCCGACATATTCTCCACTGATTTTTTTCCCATTCTCTCCAGCTGTTCGACCTGTCCTTTATCTAATTGATATAAATCTGCCGGGGAATGAACTAAGCCGTTCTGAACCAGTTGTTCTAATAGCGCCGGCCCCATACCATCAATATCCATGGCGTCCCGGGATACAAAATGAATTAAATGGCGTAATAACTGTGCGGAACAATCGGTATTGTCACACCGCAGGGCTGCCTCTCCCTCCTCTCTCACAACGGGAGAGCCACAGGAAGGACAGTGTGTGGGCATCTCATATGGTTTAGAATGGGACCCGTGTTCCTTTACAGCTACCACTTCTGGTATAATCTCTCCTGCTTTTCTTAAGACTACAGTATCTCCGATTCGGACATCTTTTTCTTTAATAAAATCCTCGTTATGCAATGTGGCCCGGCTTACTGTTGTACCTGCTAACAATACAGGTTCAAAAATACCAGTTGGGGTCAAAACCCCTGTTCTTCCTACATTAACTTGGATATCCAGAAGGATGGTCTCTTTTTCCTCAGGAGGATATTTAAAAGCT
>CAKUYY010000068.1 GCA_934717555.1 uncultured Clostridium sp. | reverse complement strand
GCATGGTACGATCTGACACTTGCAAAAGCTTGTTACTTGCTACCCTTGAAAGGGTCTTCGTACTCTCTGAAAGTCAACTGATCCTGAAGTTTGTATTCTTCAAGTTGGTTTTGGATATACTCTGCGATCTTTTTGGTATTTTTACCTGCTGTGTCTACGTAGTAACCTCAGCACCAAAATGATCGGTTGCCGTGCTTATATTTTAGATTTGCGTGTCTCCCATGTATGATCAAACTGCTTTTTCCTTTGAGAAATCCCATGAACTCTCCTACACTCATCTTTGGCGGTATCTCTACCAGCATGTGGATATGGTCAGGGCTCACTTCTGCTTCTATAATTGTTACCCCCTTCCATCTGCACAATTCTCGCAAGATTTTCCCGATTTCCGCTCGCTTTTCTCCATAAAATACTTTTCGTCGGTACTTTGGTGCAAACACGATATGATATTTGCAGTTCCAACTTCTATGTGCTAAACTCTTATTGTCGTTCATTTTGAACGTCCTCCTTTTGGTGTCCCTTGCAGTTGCCTGACCGCAAGCTTATTCTACACCAAAAGGAGTTTTTTCGTCCTATGCATCGCTAAAGCTTTTTTCGTTCCACCGACATAGTCGGTGGTTGTTCCCTCAACGCAACAAAAGGCGCACAGCTTGTGCGCCTTTTGTTATTGACAGACTTCTTGAAATCGTAAATATGAGAATTGTTCTTCCAAATCAGAAGCTCATTGCAGTGCCTCAATGGAAGATTGAATCAAATTGATCTTTTCCTGTAACTTATCGGCCTGATTGCGCACCCCTTCCACCACGTTGGCGGGAGCTTTTGCCGTAAATCCAGGGTTATTGAGTTTATTCTGTGCCTGCGCCAGTTGTTTGGACGCAGCTTCCAGTTCTTTATTCAACCGGGCGATCTCTGCCTTTTTGTCCACCAGTTCATCCATAGGAATATAGATTTTAGCGTCGGTGGTAACAATGGTGACCGCTCCCGGAACATCGAAGCTTTCCCCTACTTCTACCTCGTTGGCATAGGCTAGGCGGCTGATAAAAGCCTGCCCCTTACGGAAGGTCTCCTGAGCTACGGAGGCAATATACACCCTGGCTTTGCGAGACGGCGGAACATTCATTTCCGCACGGCGGTTACGGATGGCACGGATCGCGTCCATAATACGATGCATTTCTTCTTCCGCTTGCGGGAAGCAGTGGCTCTCCTCATATTTGGGATACTCAGACACCATAATGGATTCACCCTGATGAGGCAGGGTCTGCCAAATCTCTTCCGTGATAAAAGGCATAAACGGATGCAGGAGCTTCAGGATATTGCCCATGACCCAGACCAGGACCTGGCGGGCGCCCTGTGTAGTATTATCCCCCGCCTGCAAACGGGTCTTCGCCAATTCAATATACCAATCACAGAATTCATCCCAGATGAAATCGTAAAGCTTCTGAACTGCGATTCCCAATTCAAACTTTTCCAGATTTTCCGTGATCTCTTTGGCAACACGGTTAAAGGAGCTGACAATCCACTGGTCCTCTAAGGTGAGTTCTTCCGGAAGGGTGTTCGGTACGTCATGCCCGTCGATATTCATATGGATAAACCGGGCGGCGTTCCAGATCTTGTTGGCAAAGTTGCGGCTGGATTCCAGTTTCTCATCCGTAAAGCGCATATCATTTCCCGGGCTGTTTCCTGTAGCCAGCGTAAAGCGCAGGGCGTCCGCTCCGTAACGGTCAATGACCTCCAAGGGATCAATACCGTTGCCCAGAGATTTGGACATCTTTCTGCCTTGGGCGTCCCTTACCAAACCGTGAATAAATACCGTGTGGAAAGGAACCTGCCCCATATGCTCTACCGCTGAGAAAATCATGCGGGCAACCCAGAAAAAGATGATATCATAGCCCGTCACGAGGGTATCCGTGGGATAGAAATATTCAAGTTCCGGGGTCTTATCCGGCCAGCCCAGTGTGGAGAAGGGCCACAGCGCGGAAGAAAACCAGGTATCCAGTGTATCTTCGTCCTGGTGTAAATGGTTCCCCCCGCATTTGGGACAGGTGTGGGGTTCTTCCCGGGCTACAATCGTCTCCCCGCAGTCCTCGCAGTACCAGGCCGGAATCCGATGTCCCCACCACAGCTGACGGGAAATACACCAGTCGCGGATATTTTCCATCCAGTTATAATAAATCTTGTCAAAGCGTTCCGGAACGAATTTCACTTCGCCTTTGCGCACTACATCAATGGCAGGTTCCGCCAGAGGCTGCATCTTGACAAACCACTGCTTGGAAACGCGGGGCTCTACCAAAGTGGAACAACGGTAACAAGAACCCACATTGTGCTGGATGGGTTCCACCTTTACTAAGAAACCGCCTTCTTCCAGATCTTTGACAATGGCTTTTCTCGCCTCTTCACGGCTCATGCCCTGATATTTTCCGCCGTTCTCATTGATCACGGCATGCTCATCCATCACGTTGATAACGGGAAGGTTATGGCGCAGCCCCACTTCAAAGTCATTGGGATCATGGGCCGGGGTAATCTTTACCACACCAGTACCAAAATCCATCTCTACATAAGTATCCGCTACAATGGGGATCTCACGCCCCACCAGCGGCAAGATCAATGTTTTCCCGACCAGATGCTTGTAACGTTCGTCATCCGGATGCACGGCCACGGCGGTATCTCCCAGCAGGGTTTCCGGGCGTGTGGTGGCCAGCTGTAAATAACCGGAACCGTCACTCAGCGGATACCGCAGATGCCAGAAATTCCCGTTATGCTCGCTAAACTCCACCTCCGCATCGGAAATGGACGTGCAGCAATGGGGGCACCAGTTGATAATGCGTTCCCCGCGGTAAATCAGGCCTTTCTCATATAAACGGACAAATACCTCGCGGACCGCTTTGGAACATCCTTCGTCCAGGGTAAAACGTTCTCTTTCCCAGTCACAGGAAGACCCCAGCTTTTTCAGCTGTTCAATGATCCTTCCCCCAAACTTTTTCTTCCAGTCCCAGGCCCGCTCCAGGAATTTTTCCCGGCCGATCTCCTCTTTGCTGATTCCCTCTTTACGCATCGCCTCCACAATCTTGGCCTCTGTGGCGATAGACGCATGATCTGTACCCGGCAGCCACAGGGCGGAATATCCCTGCATCCGGCGGAAACGGATCAATATATCCTGCAATGTCTCATCCAGAGCATGCCCCATATGCAGCTGGCCCGTGATATTCGGCGGCGGAATCACAATGGTATACGGCTTTTTGTCGGGATCAACTTCCGCGTGGAAATATCCGCCGGAAAGCCAGAAATCATAAATCCGGTCCTCTACCTCTTTGGGCTCATAAGCCTTTGCTAGTTCCTTGCTCATCAGTGCTCCTCCCTGGTCGTCGACGACCTGCTTTCTTCTCTAAGGAAAAGACCTTATGGAGTCTCTCCATTGTCTGTCTTTTTTCTTATGATAACTTTTATATTATCACATTCGGTATAGAGTTTGTCAATATTTCAGGCTATCTTATCAGAAAACCTGCCTTTTTTCTTCACCAATCTGCTTGTTGATAGCCATTGTTTGCAAATCGGACAGCCCATGGTATAATAAAAATGTCAAGTTATGTATTTTCTTACAAAGAAAATCTCTAAAGTGATAAAAATTTTTCTTCATAAAAGGAGGCCTTTTCCAATGCCCTACCCCTTTCCCCGTCATGGCAAACTAGCGTCTTTGACGTGCTTGCTATGCCTTTCTCTGCTGACTGCCTGTCAGTCTCCTTCCACTCCTGTGATGGCACAGAATGAAAGTAAAGCAGAAAGCAGTGTTTCTAACATCGAATCAATCCCCGACTCAAGTACGAAATCTTGGGATGATGTTTCTTCCATTGTTCCAGAAGAAGAGACTTCTTCTGAAGAAAACGAACCCTCAGCCAACCTAGACAGTTATGTGATGGATATGGAAACCATTTACCAAACCCCGGAGCTTCCCACTGGATGCGAGATTACCGCCTTGACCATGGCGATGCAGTATCAAGGGTTTGACGTTTCCAAAACCGTTATGGCGGAAGATTACCTACCAAAATCCAGCAATTGGTATTACGTAGGGGATAAGCGTTATGGCCCTGATTTCCGGCAAGTGTTCGCGGGAAATCCTTTCCGTTCCAGCGGTTATGTGTGTGGTGCCCCGGCCATTGCCACGGCTGCCAATGGATTTTTGGAGGATGCTGGCAGCTCCTGGCATGCCTTTGATGTGACAGGAACCAATCCGGAAGATCTTTACTCGCTCATCTTCCAGGATATCCCGGTTGTTGTATGGATTACTATCGACATGGTAGACCGCCCTATCGCCGGCGGATGGTATGTGGAAGAAACCGGCGAATACCTAGAATGGTCAAAAATGGATCACTGCGGGGTCTTGATAGGAGTGGACGATTCCTCTGTTACTATTAACGATCCTATTTCCGGAGTGATCACCGCCAGTAAGGAACGTTTTGAATCCGTCTATGAGCAAAGAGGACAGCAAGCTGTGGTTATTCTGGAAGATTCCTCCCTCCTTCCCCATTCTTAAAAACTTAACGAGGCCTATCCATAAAATCAGATTGTAAGAGATAAAAAGCGCCCCGCAAGGATCAAGGGTTTTCCTCGCGGGGCGCTTTCTCTCTTTTTTAGCGCTGTCAGTTTATGTAATTGAGTACGACAAGTGTTTTTGCAATTGCCTTTCTTGCATAAATACCTATTCAGCTTTGGCGGAAACAGTCTCCTCGTCTCCCAATGTCTTCATTTTCTTTACTTCATCAAATTCTTTTAAAATCTCGTCGGAGGGTTTTTGTGTAGCAAGGCTTACCACAATCATGACAAGCAATCCTATGGCAAATCCCACTACCAAAGAATATAAGCCTGTCGCCGTACCCAATGTCTGCCCCTGCACCAAAGGCAGATAATCCCAGACGATCACGGTTAATCCACCGCTAATCATACCAGCAATAGCGCCCGTGCCATTGCTCCTTCTCCAGAACAGGGACAAAATGACTACCGGACCAAATGCCGCTCCAAATCCAGCCCACGCATTGGAAACCAGCCCCATAACACTACTTTTGGGATCTAGAGCAATAATAAAGGCCACCACAGCCACTACCGCTACCGTGATACGGCTGACCAGCAAACAGCTCTTTTCCGAGGCCTTTTTCGCGATTACCCCTTTATAAATATCCTCGGAAATGGAGGAAGCTGTCACCAGCAGCTGGGAATCCGCAGTAGACATAATCGCAGCCAAAATGCCGCAGAGGAAAATTCCCCCTATAAAAGGAATGGCAATATCAGAGGTAAATAATTTTAAAATCATCTGGATAAATACATTTTCCGTATCCGCACCTTCTAACAATGCAGGCGCCAGATAAGCGCGTCCAATGACGCCCACCATACAGGCTGCGCCCAAGGATATCGCTACCCATACCATCGCGATAACACGGGATTTCTTCACTTCGCTATGGGAACGGATGGCCATAAAGCGCACCAAGATGTGGGGCATACCAAAATAACCCAACGCCCAGCCTAGCTGAGAGATGATATTAATGGGGCTAATGCTACCTTTCTGATCCACCATAGGATTGAGGAAAGCACTTACGTTTACGCCGTTATCCGTCAGGATATTTGCCATATTATCCCAGCCGCCTATTACGCCGAGGGCAATGGCCGGCACAAACAAAAGCGCCAGCAGCATCAGCAATCCCTGAACAAAATCGGTGACACAAACCGCCATAAAGCCGCCCAGGAAAGTGTATGCTAAAATAACAAATACGCCAATAGCCAGAGCCACAGTGTAATCAATGTGAAAAACAGAGGAAAACAGCTTCGCGCTGGCAGAGAACCCGGACGCTGTATATACCAGGAAAAAGACCATAATAAACAGAGAAGACGCTACCCGCAGGATCTTCGTTTTATCGCGGAAACGATTTTCAAAATAAGCCGGCAGTGTTAATGAGTTGCCCGCCTTTACAGTATATCTCCGCAACCGGGAGGATACCAGTATCCAGTTGAGCAACGTGCCCGTAGCCAATCCCACTGCAATCCATATCTGCCCAGTACCTGCCGCATAGATCGCGCCGGGCAAACCCATGAGCAGCCATCCGCTCATATCCGAAGCCTGTGCCGACAGCGCGGCTACCCATCCGCCTAAACTTCGTCCGCCTAAAAAATAATCTTCCGTATTTTTTGTCCTCTTGAAGTATAAAACTCCAATCAACAACATAACGGCCAGATAAAAAACAAAGGCCGCTAAGATCCATTTCTGATCTGAACTCACAAATCCACTTCCTCTTCCTCAAATATTAATAATATATGAATTACTATTTTCTCATTATACGAGGAATCCAAAAGATACGCAAGTATTTATTCACAATTTTTCCACTTTTCTGCCCCTTTTCTTAAACAAATCCATTGTTTTTACAAGGGTC
Source organism: uncultured Clostridium sp. (assembly GCA_934717555.1). Lineage (GTDB taxonomy): Bacteria > Bacillota > Clostridia > Oscillospirales > Acutalibacteraceae > CAJFUH01. The sequence continues at coordinate 1,288 of CAKUYY010000068.1, read as the reverse complement.
CCGTATGAATAGCAAAAAATTTATTCCTTTTAGCGCCATAAGATTTTGTTTCCTCTCATATCCTGATATACAGGAAACGAAAATTGGGAAAGGTGGATACTGGAATGAAATATGGAATCGCTTTGGCAGGAGGCGGCACCAGGGGTGCCGCCCATGTTGGAGTTCTGCTGGCTTTGGAGGAACATGGTTTATGCCCCTCTTATATCGCAGGGACCAGCGCTGGAGGGATTGTAGCCGGCTTATACGCCGCCGGTTACTCAGCGAAACAAATGGGGGAAATCGTGCGGGATCTTTCCAAGCACTGGCGCCGCCTGATGGACCCCAACTATTCCGGTCTTTTGAAAGCCGTCTGCTCCCTGCTCTGCCTGGGCTGTACCGCCGGACTTTCCGGTTTGATCAAGGGAAACCGGCTGGAACGGTATTTTCATCAGCTGGTCGGGGAAAAGAGGATGTGTGATTGCCGGATTCCTACCGTAATCCCCGCCGTAGATTTAAATACCGGTCATACCATAGCTTATGTACATACCCGTTCCTCGCTTTTACATTTGGCAGACGTCCAGTGGAACAGGGAAGCACTTCTTTATGAGGCCATGCGGGCCACTTCCGCTTATCCCGTGGTTTTTCAACCGAAACCTATGGGAAACCAGTATCTAGTGGATGGGGGAATCTCTGATAATCTGCCTGTCAATCTGCTGATGGCCTCTGGCGTTCCCCAAGTTTTAGCCATTGACCTTTCCTCTCCATACCAGCCCCCCAAGAAAAGGGATCTCATCGAAATCGCTTCCCATTCCCTTACCATTATGCAGTCCCGCCTGCAAGACTGTACCACCAGGGGCGAACGCCTTTCCCTGAATCCCCAGCTTCCGGACGACGCGGGACTTCTTACTTTCGACCAGATGATTCCCTGTATGGAGGCTGGTTATCGCGCCGCCCAGGAAGCTATCCCCACAATAAAAGCGGCCTTTGGGCGAATCAAAAATTAGTGGATGACCAGACCCAAAGAGACAATATGATACTTTCTCCTTTTGGAAAGAAGAAAGTATCATATTGTTTTATCCTGTAGCTGATATTCCAATAGAACCTCAACTATTTTCGCCATCACTTTGACATCTACCTCTTTCCTCTCTAATGATCCACGGCAACGCCTTCTTTTTGTCATCCTGACAATCCTTTTCTCTCTCTGATAAAAAGAAGTAGAATAATTTTATAGGCAATCAAAACCACGCCCAAAGGACGTGGTATGAATGATAAGCCCTATAAGGGCATAATACCAGCAGCGCCTAAAGGC
>CAKUYY010000067.1 GCA_934717555.1 uncultured Clostridium sp. | reverse complement strand
GCAGGTGCTCTCCCAGCTGAGCTATGCTCCCATCCTTTTCGCTTTCCTGCTCTTTTCCTTGAGCTCTCTCAGCGACGTGTTATATAATACTATATCTGGTTAAAAAAGTCAATACCTTTTTTTAGTTTTTTTCTTTCTCCTCAGCAATTTTATTGAGCTCTTCCTGACTTATATGGAATACCTTATCACAAAATTGGCAAGTAGCTTCCGCATAGCCTTTTTCCTCATCCGCTAGGGATAGAATTTCTTCTTTACCCAATAGCCGAATGGCATCCACAACACGCTCGCGGCTACAATTACATCTATATGCAACCTTCTGTTCATCTAGTACTTCCACCTCAAAACCATCCAAAGCGCGCCGGCAGATTTCTTCCATCTGCATCCCCTTGGCCAGCATCGTAGTCACCGGCTCTAAAGAGGCAATATTTTGCTCCAAACGAGAAATCGCCGCTTCGTCTGCCGCAGGCAACAGCTGAATTAGCAATCCCCCTGCCAATAAAAGCTGTCCATCCTCTTTATCTGTTAAAACTCCCAGTGCACATACTGTGGGGATTTGTTCGCTGACAGCATAGTAGCTGGTAATATCCTCTGCTATTTCCCCGGATACCAATGGGGTCTGCCCAATATAGGGTTCCCCTTCTCCAAAATCGCGCATCACATAAAGCAGTCCATCCCTTCCTACCGCACGGGATACTCCCAGCTTTCCGTTTGCATGATTCTCCGCCTGCACCTGCGGGTTGCCCACATATCCCTTACAGTTACCATGACTGTCCGCTACCGCTACCACTACGCCGATAGGACCTCCTCCGTCTACCTTCAGCGTCAATGTCGCGTCTTCTTTTTTCAGCATATTCCCCATCAAAGAAGAGGCTGTCAACAATCTTCCAAGCGCGGCGGTTGCCACCGGCGTCAACTGATGAATTTTTTGTGCTGTATATACGATGTCGGTGGAATCGATTGCCGAAGCCATCACGCTTCCATCTGAAGTAATACAACGAATAATTTTATCCATATTTATTTCCTCGCTACATAAACAATTCTTTCCGCGGTATCTTCTGGAGAATCAAATGTAAACCCATTGTACCTAGCCATTAAGGTAAGGCCCGCATGTTTTAAATATTCTTCAATCTGTTCCTGTGTATAAGCCCGTTCCTGGATTTCTTCCTGTCTCCGGTGATATACAGTATTTTCCCGCTCAAAAAAGTCCAAATGAATCCGAACCTTATTGCTATCCGGGTCAAATGTATTTTGCCACACACAAAATACATCTTCCAGATCATAAACAAAAGTGTGATCCCCTAAAATTTCCCGGTGTTTATACACCGTATTGACATCGAAAATAAAATATCCTCCTGGATTGAGAAAAAGAGATACTTTCTGAAAAGCCGTTTGCACATCTTTTTCCCGGACCATATGATTGATGCTGTCCAAGGTGCATACGACTGTGTCAACCGTGCCATATAAATCCAGGTCCTGCATTTTTTGACATAAAAACAGTACCTGCCGATTTTCTTCCGCTGCCTTCTGTTGGGCCACCGATAGCATTTCAGGGGAGGCATCCACCCCATATATATCCAGTCCCGTCTGGGCTAAAGCCAAGGTTAGGGAACCTGTCCCGCAAGCCAGATCCAATACCAACCCAGGATTATGCTTCCACCTCTGCAACAAGCTGCAAATATATTCCGCCAATTGTTCGTGACCTACATTCTGTGTCAGACGGTCATAATAATCAGCAAAATAAGAGTATCCCCTCAGTCCTTCCCTTCCTTACCCTCAGCGAGGCGTTGAAATACCATCTCATATCCGTCACAGCCGTAATGTAAGGAACGGTTTACCCTGCTGATCGTAGCAGTACTGGCGCCCGTCTCTGATACAATATCGCTGTATACCCTTTTTTCACTCAGCATATGGGCTACTACCAGGCGTTGGGACATCGCTTTGATCTCCTGGACAGTACACAAATCTTCAAAGAAACGATAACATTCGTCTATATCTTGCAACGCCAAAATAGCTTGAAACAGGAAATCTACGCTTTCCTCTTTGACTTTGGAACTCAAGTGAAATCCCTCTCTTTCTTTTTCTTCTTTTGTGGTGTATCTTTCCACCTAAATTCCTATATAATTTCCAATGGTAATATACTAAAATTTTAGCACACAAAAGTATAAAAGTAAAGAGAACCCTCCTGGAAAAAGAATTTTCCAAAAAGGTTCTCTTTTCTAATTTCTCTCATCAAAAAGGAACCGGTTAAACGTCGTTGCGGATCAAATCCTCGTAACTCTGGCGGCGCACGATTTCCCTGGCTTTTCCTTCCTTTACCATCACAATGGGAGGTTTGGGAATCCGATTATAGTTGGAGGCCATGGAATAGTTGTAGGCCCCTGTGGAAAGCACGGCCAGGATGTCCCCCACTTCCGGTTGTGCAATCATGGTATCCTCTTGGATCAGATCGCCGCTTTCACAGCATTTCCCCGCAATAGTCACCTTACAAGAGGGCTGCTCTGCCGCCTTATTGGCGATCAAGCAGGTATATCCAGACTTATAGAGGGCATAACGGGGATTGTCAGTCATGCCTCCGTCAATAGAAACATAGGTACGAATATTGGGAATTTCCTTTATTCCCCCTACACGGTACAGGGTGATACCCGCTTCTCCCACGATAGAACGGCCCGGTTCCAGATAAATATAGGGAATGGGAAGCTGATATTCCTCCGCTTTTGCCTTTACCATCTGGGAAACTTTTTCCATATAACTGTCATAGCTTTTGGGGGTATCTTCCTTGGTATACTGGATGCCAAAACCTCCGCCCAAGTTGAGGCATTCTATCGTTACCCCTGTCTGCTCGCGGATATCCCGGATAAAGCCCAGCATAACTTCCGCTGCATGGACAAAAGGATCAATATCAAAAATCTGGGAACCGATATGGCAGTGAACTTCTTTCAGCGTGATATGCGGGCATGCAATCACTTTTTTCACTGCTTCCATAGCTTCTCCTGTTTCCAATGCAAATCCAAATTTAGAATCAATTTGGCCTGTCCGGATAAAACTGTGGGTATGGGCGTCAATTCCGGGCTTAATACGCATGGAAACTTCCGCAGAAACGCCCAAGTCTCCAGCCATTTGGTTCACTGTCTCCAGTTCGTACAGGTTGTCCAGTACAATCCGGCCGACGCCGGCCTCCAATGCCATCCGGATCTCGTCGGAAGTCTTGTTGTTCCCATGAAAATGGATTTTCTCCGCAGGAAAGCCCGCTTTTAATGCGGTATACAATTCGCCGCCGGATACCACGTCCAGCCCCAAACCCTCTTCTTTGACAATACGGCAGATTTCCAAACAATTCAGCGCCTTGCTGGCAAACAGCGCCATCCCGTTACCGCCATAATAGTTATCAAAAGATTTTTTATAGGCCCGGCAAGTATTCCGAATGGTCGTTTCATCCATCACATAAACCGGCGTCCCATAGGTTTCCGCCAATTCTACTGTATCGCATCCGCCAATTGTCAGATGTCCTTTTTCATTGATTTGTAAGCAATCGGATACAAACATGCCCGTCACTCCTTTTCCGTCTCTTCTATATCATCCTCTATACAGGATACAATGATGTCCCTCAACTCTTCCATTCCTTCACCGTTTACTGAGGAACACTCCACCAATGTGATTCCTTCATATTCCTGGAATTCTTCCTGCAACCCTTTTCTCCGGGTTTCCCGCTGCGTCTTATTCAGTTTATCGCTTTTGGTCAACACCACTAGAAAGGGAAACTCATTTTCACAGAGGAAAGAAACCATCTGCATATCGTCGCGGGTTGGAGGATGTCTCATGTCCACCAGTTGAATTACCAGTCGGATATCCCGGGACTTAGCAAAATAGCCTTCTACCAACTGCGCCCATCTCTTTTTCTCAGAAAAGGAGACTTTTGCGTATCCGTATCCAGGCAAGTCCACCAACCTGGCTTCCTGTAACCGATAAAAATTGATGGTCCCAGTTTTCCCGGGAGTAGCGCTTACCCTTGCCAGAGCCTTTCTATTTACCAGTTTGTTAATCAAGGAGGACTTTCCCACATTGGATCTTCCTGAAAAAACTATTTCCGGCAAAGTGGATTCCGGCAGCTGTTCCGCCCTGCCGAAAGCAGATTCAAAGGCGGCCTGATCAAATCTCATCCTTATCTCTCCTTCGCTATGCTTTCTTTCCATTACTGGGACAGATAGGCAGACCCTTGTACGGGTGTCTCTGGAATCTCTGCGTGCTGTACATTGGTGCGTTCTTGTGGATTCTGAGATTTATGTACCACAGGAACCAAAGCATGTTCTAACACGGTATCAATGGTTTCTGCCGAAATAAAGCGAATGGAATCGGTTACCACCGGATCAAGTTCCGCTAAATCGGGCTGATTTTCCTGAGAAATAATGATCGTTTTTACGCCATTGCGGTAAGCCGCCATAGACTTCTCTTTCAATCCCCCAATGGGAAGCACTTTACCCCGCAACGTGATCTCTCCAGTCATAGCGACTTCATGCCGGACTGGAATACCACTAAGCGCCGATACCACAGCTGTTGCCATTGCGATACCTGCGGAAGGACCATCCTTGGGGACCGCTCCTTCCGGCACATGAATATGAATATCACAGGTCTTATAGAAATCCGGGCGGATATGGTAAGTTTCCGTACGGGTACGGACACAGGTGATGGCAGCTTTTGCCGATTCCTTCATGACATCCCCCAGGGAACCGGTCAATTCAATCTTGCCATTGCCCTCCATCACAGCCACTTCAATGGGCATTGTCTCCCCTCCCACAGAGGTCCAGGCCAGTCCATTTACTACGCCTACTTCATCCTTTTTCCCGATTTCTTCCTTACGATACTTCTTGGGCCCTAACAGCGGCTCCAGCTTCTTTTCGTCGATGGTCAGGCGTTTTGTCTCTCCTGATACAATTTTCCTAGCACATTTGCGCAAGACAGAAGCAATGGTACGTTCTAAGTTACGTACGCCCGCCTCCCTGGTGTATCCATCTATCAATGTATGGATCGCCCCTTCGGTAAACCGGACCATCTGCCCTGTTAATCCATGCTTTGCCATTTGCTTAGGAATCAAATGCTTTTTGGCAATATGGAATTTTTCCTCGTGGGTGTAGCTGGATAGGGTAATGACATCCATCCGGTCCAGCAAAGGAGCCGGAATCGCACTATAATCATTCGCTGTTGTTACAAAGAAAACCTCGCTCAAATCAAAAGGAAGATCGATATAATGATCGTGGAATGTGTTATTCTGCTCAGCGTCCAGCACTTCCAGCAGGGCTGAGGTAGGATCTCCTCGGAAGTCATTGCCCAGCTTGTCAATTTCATCCAGCAAAATCAAGGGATTACGCACATTTGCCTGTTTGATTGCGGAAATAATACGTCCCGGCATCGCCCCTATATAGGTTTTTCTATGCCCTCGAATATCCGATTCATCCCTTACGCCGCCCAATGCGACCCGTACATACTGACAGCCGATTGCCTTGGCGATAGAACGGGCAATAGAGGTTTTTCCTACGCCGGGAGGGCCTACCAGACAAAGAATCTGTCCTTTCATCTCAGGAGATAATTTGCGGGCCGCCAACAGTTCAATGATCCTATCTTTCACCTTAGAAAGCCCATAATGATCTTTATCCAGCGTTCTTTGGGCTTTTTTCAAATCAATATGGATGTTAGACATACGATTCCATGGCAGTTCTAGGCAGGTATCCAAGTAATTGCGCACCACATTGGCTTCATGGGACCCCACGGGCATTTTAAAGAGGCGGTCACATTCTTTCAGAAGTTTCTCCTCTACCTCAGGGATCAATTGCAATTCCAGAATCTTCTGCTTAAATTCCTGGGCTTCATCCTGGGGATTATCGCTTTCTCCCAATTCTTCAGAAATTGCCTTCATCTGTTCCCTGAGATAATACTCCCTCTGGTTTTCATCAATCTGGTCTTTGACTTTATTGCTGATTTCCGCTTCCAATGTGAGAATTTGGATCTCGCTGTTTAAGATCCTTAAAAGCTTTCCCAGACGCCGTACAGGATGTAAATCACACAGGATTTCTTGTTTCCCATCATAATCCTGTAAAACATTGGCAGCAATATAATCTGCCAACTTTCCCGGATCATTGGTGGACTGTACGCCAATAACCACGTCAGGGGCCATACGGGGGGCAAATTCCAAATATTGTTCAAATTTTTCCCGCACAGACCGGATTAACGCTTTGGTATGCAGGGTAATCGGTGCCTCTTTATTGGGCAATTCCGATATCTCAGCAATGGGAAAGGGATCGTTTTGTAAAACTGTATCTATTTTAGCACGGTATTTTCCTTGCACAAGGATCCGAATACCATCCCCCGTCTGGCGGACAACCTGACGCACGGTTGCCACAACGCCCACCTGAGACAAATGATCCACAGCGGGGTCATCTTCCCCTAAATCCAACTGAGGAACCAAAAAAATCGTCTGATTCCCATTCATGGCCGCATTCAATGCTAAAATAGACTTTTTCCTTCCCACATCAAAATGCAGTACCATTTCCGGAAACAGAACCAACCCTCGCAGGGCCAGCACCGGAAGCACGGCTGGGGCATGGTCGAAATTCTGTTCACTACTCATAAGCTCCGGCCTCCTTTTAGCCTATCGATGTATTAGTAAAAGGACTGCAGCAAATCGTTCGGCGGCGCAAAAATCTTCTTTACAATTCCTGTAAAAAAGACTTCTTTGTCCTTTCGATGACTGCTACAGCCCTGTGCAAATTTGTGTTAAGACGCGGTATTTTTCCGTCCGCGTTTCTTGTTATTAGTATTGTTGCTGATAGTAATCTTTACTGGTTTTCTCTCTGGATTATGAACCAATTCCGGAGCACTGCCATTTGCTACCGTCTCCGCTGTTACGATTACTTTTTCTACCGTATAATCACTAGGGACGGTGAACATCAGCTTGGTAAGCGTTTCTTCCATAATAGCACGCAGACCTCTGGCACCTGTTTGGCGCTCAATCGCTTTTTGTGCGACTGCCTCTAAAGCATCTTGCCGAAACTCCAGCTCCACCTTATCCAAAGCAAAGAGCTTTTTATACTGCTTGACAATGGAATTCTTTGGTTCCATAAGAATACGGATTAACGCTTTCTCATCTAACCCATTTAAGGAGGTGATCACAGGAAGGCGCCCTACCAATTCTGGAATCAAGCCATATTTTACAAGGTCCTGAGGAACTACTTCTTTCATCCAGTCTGTAGAATTGAGTTCCTTTTTGTCTTTGATTTCCGCCCCAAAACCTAGCGCTGAAGATCCCGTGCGTTTTTCAATTACTTTTTCCAAGCCATCAAAAGCTCCCCCGCAGATAAACAGGATATTGGATGTATCAATCTGAATAAATTCCTGCTGCGGATGTTTTCTTCCGCCCTGAGGAGGTACATTGGAAACGGTACCTTCCAAAATCTTTAACAAAGCCTGCTGGACACCTTCCCCGCTGACATCACGAGTAATGGATGGGTTCTCGGATTTCCGGGCTATTTTATCGATCTCATCTACATAGATAATACCGCGTTCCGCCCTTTCCACATCGAAATCCGCGGCCTGGATGAGGCGAAGCAGGATATTCTCCACATCTTCGCCCACATAGCCCGCTTCTGTCAATGTAGTGGCATCCGCAATGGCAAAAGGCACATCCAAAATTCTAGCCAAGGTCTGCGCCAGCATGGTTTTTCCCACACCGGTAGGCGCCTGAACAAATAAGGTCTTCCCGCTGGAAACCGTATGGTACACACCACTA
>CAKUYY010000066.1 GCA_934717555.1 uncultured Clostridium sp. | reverse complement strand
GATAATATCTCCCTTTCTTCAAAGTCGATTTTCCATATTGAATTGCCTGCTGGGGACAAATATGGGTACAAGCCAAACATTTGGCACACTCCTTCCCCCATGTAGGCTTTCCTTCCAAAAGCGTGATATTTTGGACAGGACAAATCTTTTCACATTTCCCACAGGAAATGCAGGTATCCTGAACCCAAAACCTCTTCGGATTACATGCAAACTTTTGGAACCCCAAACCAATGATTCTGGTTTTCAAAACAGGAAATTTTCCCGAGGCTTCACAAAGAACCCCTTTTTTTCTCTGTGAAATAGATTGATTGATCTCTTCAATGGTCTGCTCCGCTTTCTTCAACTTCTCCCTTTGCAACGCCTCATTGTCTATATCATAGGATAAAATATAATTGTTGGGCATCACAACAGCCGCTGTACTGTCCAAATGCCAAACCCTTTTCCGCAGGGTAGAACGCAGAATTTTCATGGTGTCTCCCGCATCCTCCCCACAGGTACACACCGCAAAAAGATATGGATTCAAAAAGCGTTCCAACTGCACTCTTTCGATAAAGTCAGTTACAATTTTCGGAGGCCTCCAGGCATACACCGGAAATACAAACCCAACCTTCTCATGTAAGTCTAAAGAATAGCGCCATTGCTTTTCTTCCATAGCCTGAGCGATGGAAACCAATTTTTCTCCCTGGTCATGTGCAATCTGTCTTGCCACATGAAAGGAATTTCCCGTCCCTGAAAAGTAAAAAATCATTTTCCGTAGCCTCTCTGTTTTTGCTCCAGTAATACGCTTAGGATTCCCGTTTTTCTTTTCTCTTTTCGAGAATCTCGTCCAATACAGCTTTCGCCACCTGATCTTTGCTCATCTGTTTCAACGGCTTTATTTCTGTTTCCGTAATGATGGTTACCACATTGGTATCGGATTGAAAACCCGCACCTTCCTGCTTCAAGCTATTGGCAACAATGAGATCCGCATGTTTCTTTTGGAGTTTCTTCTGGGAATTTTCCAGCAGATCCTGGGTTTCCATAGAAAAACCGCATAGAATTTGTCCCTCTTTTTTGTGTTGACCTAAATACTCCAAAATGTCCGGTGTTCTCTCCAGCTCTATCGCGGTATTTTTCTCTGCACTGTTTTTTTTAATCTTTTCCATATGGACCTTAGTAGGACGGTAATCCGCTACCGCCGCCGCCTTGATGATAATATCCTGTTCCCCAGCCTTGGAAACCACTTCCTCAAACATCTCCTGGGCGCTGATGACAGAGATAACCCGGGTAAAAAGAGGAGGTGTGATACTGGTCTGCCCTGTTACCAACGTTACATCAGCTCCCCTTCGGGCGGCATTTTGAGCCAGGGCGTATCCCATCTTCCCACTGGAATGGTTGGTGATATACCGCACCGGGTCTATCGCTTCCTGGGTGGGGCCGGCTGTTACTAAAACTTTTAATCCTTCCATGTCCTTTTCAAAGGCGATCTCCTGCAAAAGGTATTGAAGCAGTATTTCTGGTTCGGGCATTTTTCCCGCTCCCGTATCGCCGCATGCCAGATATCCTACTGCCGGTTCCACCAATTTCATTCCATAGCTTCGCAGAATCCGGATATTATCCTGGGTAATGGGATTTTCAAACATCCTGGTATTCATCGCTGGGGAAACAATCTTGGGGCAGCAACATGCTAGGACCGTAGTTGTCAGCATATCGTCCGCCAAGCCATGCGCAAGTTTTGCAATCACATTCGCCGACGCCGGGGCGACCATACAGATGTCAGCCCGTTTCGCCAGTTCCACATGTTCCACCTGAAATTCAAAATTCCGATCGAACGTATCCACCAGGCATTTATTGCCGGTCAGCGATTCAAAAGTAATCGGATTGATAAAATTCACGGCATTGGGCGTCATGATCACGTGGACATCCGCGTGCATCTTTTTCAAGGAACTGGCCAGATAAGCGGTTTTATAGGCTGCGATGCTCCCTGTCACCCCTAGCAGAACTGTTTTTCCTTTCAGCAAGGCAGTTTCCTCCTTTTTCCAAAAAATAAACCTATTTTTATTATTATATCAGAATCCTGTTATTTCGTAAATCTCCCTAATGGTCTTGTACCGTATTTTGGACTGGCCTTCCCCTCTCTATTCTCTTAGGATATACAAAATAAAAAAATAAGCATTCTCACATGATCTCTTCCTTGCTTTTTCTTCTGGGGACGTATATAATATAAAAAAATATGCATTGTATCCATAATATGGAACAGTAGCAGGAGGTAAAAAAATGAACACTCAGGTAGAGAAAACCCGCCAGATGGTACAAATGGCACTGTTGGGAGCGATCATCTTAGTGATGGCGTTCACCCCGTTTCTAGGTTATATTCCCCTAGGATTTACCCGCGCCACCATCATCCACATCCCTGTTATCCTCGGTTCCCTATTGTTAGGTCCCAAAAAAGGAGCTATATTAGGCGCCCTTTTTGGCGTTACCAGCCTGATTAACAATACCATGAACCCAACGGTGACTTCCTTTGTTTTCACCCCGTTTTATTCCATTGGGGAAACACATGGAAACTTCTGGAGCCTTGTGATCTGTTTTGTCCCCCGTATCCTGGTAGGGATCGTCCCCTATTATGTTTACCGGCTCGTGCAAAAGTGGCTCAAAAACAGGAAAAAGGGACAGGTTCTCTCTCTTTCCTTAGCGGGGCTGATAGGTTCTCTCACCAATACCCTATTGGTGATGAATTTTATCTATTTATTCTTTAATCAGAGCTATGCACAGGCCAATGGAGTTTCGGTAAATACCTTGTACGGGTTTATCCTGACTGTTATTGGGATCAATGGCGTTCCAGAAGCCATTGTGGCGGCTTTGTTAACCGTAGGCCTTGGGAAAGTCCTGTTAACGTTACAGCAAAAGAAAAAGTTATAAATGGGGGAAAACAATCGTGGCAATTATCGCAATTGATGTGGGAAATACCAATATCGTACTAGGTTGCCTGGATAGCCGGACCAACATCCACTTCACAGCGCGGATGTCGACAGACCGTTTTAAAACCAGCGATGAATACGCCGTATCCATTAAGCAAATTCTAGAATTGAACCAAGCAGACCTTTCCCATATTGAAGGTGGTATTATTTCTTCTGTCGTTCCTGCCCTTTCCACCGTTTTGCAGGACGCCATTGAAAAAATTACAGGACACAGGCCCCTTATTGTGGGGAGCGGCCTGAAAACTGGATTAAATATCTTAATCGATAATCCTGCCCAGCTGGGAAGCGACCTGGTTGTGGACGCGGTAGCGGCGCTGGATGAATATCCCAAACCTATTATGATTTTTGATATGGGTACCGCTACCACGCTTTCCGTGATCGACGCCAAAGGGAATTATATTGGCGGTATGATTATCCCCGGGATTTCCCTGGCGCTGGAGGCCCTTTCCAGCCGTACTTCCCAACTTCCCCGTATCCGTCTGGAGACGCCTAAAAAACTGATTGGTAGCAACACCATAGACTGTATGAAAAGCGGTATGATCTACGGAAACGCCTCTATGCTGGACGGCATTATCGAACGCGTGGAAACAGAGCTGGGCGTGCCTCCCACAGTAGTAGCTACAGGCGGTCTTTGCAAAAGTATTGTCCCTTATTGTAAACGGGACATTATCTGTGATGATAACCTCATGTTAAAGGGGCTCTTTATCCTTTATCAGAAAAACCAAAAATAGAAAAATTGTATAGAAGAAGGAACCTGCTTATTGGAATAGGCAGGTTCCTTTTTATTGACGACTATTGAGCGTTAGCCCACAATATAGGAAAACAGTTCCTCTCCCTTATTTTCCCATTCCTTCAACAAACTCTCCCATGGGATATCCGCGAGGCGTTCCTGTCCCCACTTTTTGACAGTGTCCCACATACTGTTCGTCCGCAAAAACAGCTTTCTATTTTGAATACGGCATCCCTGGATTTGCAGAGAATTTCCCCATTCTCCCAATGAGCCTTTGATATAGGAAACAGGCAGATATAGAAAATCCTGTTCCACGTACACGCCATCCGGCAGATGATCCCGGATCATCTGTAACCCCCATCGGGGCAAAATCGACAGCCGGCCCAGTTTCATCTGTAGAAACTGGATGGAGAAAAGCTGTTCATCCGGATCAAAAGAGATCTGGAGGCGGGCGGTAATCCCTATTGAGAAGCCAAACATGGAGCAGGGGGCATACAGGCCGGCCTGGCCCTCCTGTTGTCCCAATGTCAGATAAAGGCTATGAAGCTGGAAGTTGCCTGTATGCGTTTCCGCTGACTGTTTCTCTTCCATAACATAAGCTAGAAAACTGTTAAATTCCTGTTCGCTGATCTCCATTTCCTGCCCAGCGCTTACAGAAGCCACGATTTTCGGCAGCAGATCTTGAGAGGCGGCGACCTCATATTTACCCGCGCAATCGTCCTGTCTGATGAGGAAAAACAAAACTGTCGCCACGATCAGCAGGCATAACAGAAGAATCACACCCATGATCCCAAGCTTTTTTCCAATACGCAAAAGCCTTCCGCCTCTTTTCTCTATTGAGAATTATTTGAGTTCTACGATAGTAACCCCGTTTTCTCCTTCCCCAAAGGTACCCAAGCGGTAACTTTTCACACTGGGATGCCTTCTCAGATGTTCCTGAACCGCCTTGCGCAGTACACCGGTACCCTTTCCATGAATCACCGTCAGCATTTGGATACCGGACAGTAAGGCCCCATCGATAAAATTATCCAAGTCTAAAAGCGCTTCCGACGCTGTTTCCCCACGCAGGTCCAGTTCCCTCATCACCGGTGCTTCCGCACGGCTGCGGACAGTGCGGGTGGAGGAACCTACTTGCCTTTTCTGTTTCTTCTTTTCCAGCAAACGAAGGTTTCCCACCGGTACCCTGGTCTTAATGATTCCCGCCTGTACCAATACATTTCCAGAGGGGTCCTCTTCCTCCAGCACTGTGGCATTTTTGTCCAGGTCAAAAATCAGCACTTCGTCCCCCGCCTTTAGCTTGCGCGGCAGGACATAAGTTTCTTTCTGCCTTTCCTTTACCGGGTCAGCGTCGTTTTCCATCGCCCTCAGTCCGGCCTTTAAACGCGCCTTCGCCTGAGCGTCCGCCTTCTTCTGGCGGCGCAGGTCATCCAGTTCATTGAAGAGCGCATCTGTCTGGGCACGGGCGCGGGCCACTAGATTGCGCGCTTCTGTCCTCGCGCGCTCCAGCTCCGCTTCACATTGGAGTTTGATCTTTTCTTTTTCCTCCTGGGCTTCTTGCCTGGCTTTCTGGGCTTCCACACTCAATCGCATGGCTTCCTGGCGTTCCGCTTCCAACCCCTGGCGGCTCTGTTCCAAATTCTGTACCACATCCTCAAAACGGGTATTTTCCGCCGACACCAGTTCTTTTGCCCGCTCTACAATATGGAGCGCCATTCCCAGACGTCTGGAAATGGCAAACGCATTGGAACACCCCGGTACCCCGATGAGCAATCGGTAAGTAGGGCGCAAAGTAGCCACATCAAATTCACAACATCCATTCTCTACCCCTGGAGTTTGCAGGGCAAAGGCTTTTAACTCTGCATAATGCGTGGTAGAAGCAATCCGGGCCCCTTGTGCGCGCAATGTTTCCAAAATAGACATGGCCAACGCTGCCCCCTCCACGGGATCTGTGCCCGCTCCCAACTCATCCAGCAGTACCAGGCTATGTTCCCCCGCCTGCTCTAGAATACGGATAATATTCATCATATGCGCGGAAAACGTGGATAATGACTGTTCGATACTTTGTTCATCCCCGATATCCGCCAACACCTGCTGAAACACCGACAGACGGCTGTTATCCGCCGCCGGGATCATCAAACCGCACATAGCCATCAATGTAAGCAGCCCTATGGTTTTGAGGGAAACCGTCTTACCGCCGGTATTTGGGCCTGTAATCACCAACGTATCAAAATGGATTCCCAGCTCGATATCGGTAGGAACCACCTTTTTAGGGTCAATCAGGGGATGCCGGGCCTTTTTCAGTTCAATCTCCCCGACATCGTTCATAACTGGCACGGTAGCTTTCATTTGATAAGCCAGCCGCGCTTTGGCAAAGAGTACATTGAGCTCTACGGCAGCCTGATATCCCTGAATAATAGAATCGGAGAAAGACCCCGCCTCTACAGATAGTTCCATCAGGATGCGCTCTATTTCCGCCTCTTCCTTGGATTTCAATACCTTGATATCGTTATTGGCTTCCACAACACCCATAGGTTCCACAAAAACTGTGGCCCCGCTGGAAGAAGTGTCATGTACCAAGCCAGGTACTTCCCCCCGGCATTCCGCCTTCACCGGCACGACAAAACGGCCGTCGCGGATGGTAACAATGGGGTCTTGCAGGTATTTCTGATAACTAGGGGAACGCACCATCTTATCCAATTGTTCTCTCACGCGGGAAGATGCCGCACGAATCTTCCTACGGATATCCGCCAGGGCCTGGGAAGCGTGGTCGGACATCTCTTCTTCGGATACAATAGCCTGGGTAATGCGGTCTTCCAGATATTTATTGGGCGACAGCGCTTCAAATCGCCAGTCGATGGAGGTTTCCACCCCGATAGACCGCTTGCGCCATTCTGTCAAGGAACGCAGTACCCGCAGCACCTCCGCAATAGACAGAAGCTCCTTCATCGTAAGCATCCCGCCGGCCTCTGCCCGGCGCAGCGCATTGGTCACGCTGTGGAAACTACCAAATGAGGGGCTTCCAAACCGCCCCATCAGCATATAGGCATCGTCTGTTTCCTGTAGCTGTAATTTTACTTCGTATAGTCCAAAGGAGGGCTGTATCTGGAGCGCCAATTGACGGGCGTCCTCGCAGGTTGTCTCCTTTGCCAGCATCTGGAGCACCTTATCCAGCTCCAATGCCTGGATATGTTTATTCTGTTCCATATGATTCCTTTCCTTTATAGGGGAAACCAAAAGCTCCGGCGTCCGGACATGGTTTCCCTGGGAATTATCCTCTGTAAGAAAAACAAAAGGGATGTCGCCTCAACGGCCATCCCCCAAAAGGCCTGGTTAAAACGGCATCGCACCGAAAATAAACCGCTTCCTTCAATCCTCTGTATTTTCAATTCCAGATCAAATCTTTCCAATAAGTACAAAAAGTTTTTCTACTTTTCAAAATTTTCATCTTTCATCAGTAAGCAATGGCCTTGTACAGCACAAAACACCATATCTCTATTTAAGAACACTCTGGAAAAATCTGATGATAAAACTGTAGGGTGGCAAACTGTCGGTCCAACTGGGATAGCAAATAACATTCTGAGAGATAAGCCAAACGCTTCCTTCCTTCTTCTGGCAGGGAAAAAGCAAACAATTTTGAGAAATCCGCATAAATGGTATGGCGCAGGGCTGTCGTCACGCCTCGATTCATAGCGATCCCATGAGATCGCTGGGCTTTGCGGTAACAATCCCCGCAGTATAGCGTCCCCTGGCGGGGCAAAAAATACATCTCATCCGCCTCATAAGCGCCACAGTCTTGACAGTAAATTAAATCAGGCATATATCCCGCCAGCGAAAGCATGCGCATTTCCACCACCGCTTTAATGAGGGACGCTGGCCGCTTGCCGCTGGAAAGGAAATATAACCCGTTGAGCACCAAACGCAGGAAATCCCCCGCCTCCGCATTCTCCGGCGCCAGCGATATCGATAATTCGCAAAAATATTGCGCCAGCGAAAGCTTTTCCATATCCTGCCGCAGAGGGAAAAACACTTCTTCCGGCTGCGCTTCATCAATTACATATGTATCCCGCCCCTTGTAAATGGAAAGGCGGGAATAGCACAATAGCTG